>NZ_AP029048.1:0-323345 GCF_040371545.1 Synechococcus sp. M16CYN | reverse complement strand
TTCCACCAAAGACCAGCTGCCGTAAGCGTCGCGCTGCAGCCTAAAGGGTCCGCTGAATATACCTTGATTCCAGAGCAGACCGTCGGGCGCTGCGATCTGAACTGGCCCTTTTAGAAGTTGGTCACCTTCACCCGAGACATTCAATACTGGCTCCACTGTAGCCTGAACACTCTGGCTCCAATCGCGTACCACGAGCCCTTTGGGCGTGATCGCATTTGCGGGAGCCCAAACCTCCCAATCGCTGGGATGCGCCACGCTCACTCGTACCCCCAATGCACGCCAACGCTGCGCTATGTGTTCAGCTGATTCAAAACTTGCGAAAGGACCTGCGATCCGTCGTGATAGCGTCACCGACGCTGACAACGGCACTGATCGCCACCGCACTGTAAAGTTGACGCCACTCCAACTCCGACCAGACCCATCGAAAAGCTTCATGGGTGCGCCGGCACTGCGCAGTTGTAGTGGCGCGGCAGCCGTTTGGGCACCAAGGTGGCTTGCAAGCGCTACCCAAAGGACGGGGGCCACACTTGACACCAGAGGAGGGGTAGGTACTGGGCGGTGGGTGGCCAATACATTAGAAGTCGTCCGCTGTGGTCGAGGTGTAACCAACTCTCTAACTCCACAACCGGAAATTAGCCCAAGGAGCATCGGCAGTAACAACAGCCGAATCATCAACAAATAGCGCGTCAGGACTTATTGTCGCTTTTCGCGCTCTTTTGATCAAAGTAATGCCCAAGCTGAAGACCCGCAAAGCTGCCGCCAAGCGGTTTAAAGCGACCGGCACCGGCAAATTTCTTCGTCGGCATGCTTTCAGGAACCACTTGCTAGACCATAAAACGCCTAAACAGAAGCGTTATTTGGCCACTAAAGCCGTGGTTGATCGCGCTGATGAAGAACGCGTAACCCTGATGATGCCCTACGCCTAAAGCAGGGAAGCTTGCATTCATTGTTCATCCAAACCTGATCTAACTCCATGGTCCGTGTTAAGAGAGGCAATATTGCCCGTAAGCGCCGCAATAAAATTCTTCGGTTAGCCCGTGGCTTCCGTGGTGGCAACGGTACTCAATTTCGTACCGCGAATCAGCGAGTCATGAAAGCTCTCTGCAACGCCTATCGCGATCGCCGTCGTCGCAAACGGGACTTCCGTCGCCTTTGGATTGTTCGGATCAATGCTGCTGCTCGCATAAATGGTTTGAGCTACAGTCAGCTAATGGGTGGCCTTAAAAAAGCTGATGTGCAAATCAATCGTAAAATGCTGGCACAGCTTGCAGTAATTGACCCCACTAGTTTTGCCAGCGTCGCGCATACGGCTAAAACCCACCCAAACTTGTGAACCTACTGCCCCAGGTCTATCTACTGGGCCTGGTCGGCCTCCTCTTGGTTATTGCAGTTGTTGTTAGTCGACAACTGCTTCGTGTCCGTCGAGACGAGGCACGTTTAATCCAGCTGGAACAAGTTGGAGCATCCGCTTCGTGTCGAGCTGCAGACCTTTATGAACTCGGTTCTATCCAGCTCCGAAAGCGTTTTTATCCGCAGGCCGCCGCGACGCTTAAACAAGCACTGAAGCATCTTGACGACGAACCTGATGAAGCCAAAGCACTAATAGAAAACGCTTTAGGCTTTGCACTTGCAGCACAGAAAGACTACAGGGGGGCCATCCAGCATTACAAGGTGGCGTTGAGAGCTAAAGGAGATTATCCGGTCGCGATTAATAACCTTGCCTTTGCTCAAGAGAAACTTTTCAGAAACGAAGAGGCTATAGTCCTCTACAGACGCACGCTCGAGCTTGAACCCAATAATTCAACGGCCAAAAAGGGGCTAAAGAAATTAGAAAAACAGGTTTAATTACAACCAGGTCATCAAAGCTATTTGGTTGGCATCTCTGTTTGACACGAATCGGCTAGTTCCAAACGGCCGCCCAGCTTGGTGCTGGGATCAAGGGCCTTGGCTAAGCGCGGAGATTGCCACCCCATTAGGTTGAAGCCTTGTAAGCCAAGAAAGATACCGCCTGGTTCAACACCCATAATGAGCGGATTGCCCAAGGGAATCAAATCAAGCTGATCTGACTTCGCATGCAAGTTGCCCTGAATCGGAGTGGTGACGGATCCAACGGTTATTTCCCCTCTAAGGTCAACCATCTGGCCGATCGCCTTAAGCGAAGTTAGACCCAGTGTCACATTGACTGCAGGACTGCCATCAAAAGTTTGAAACGCTCCACACCATTGACGTGAAAGGCTGGATGCAAGCTCAGTGGCGCGTGCTACAGGATCTAAATTCCTTACCCGCTGGTGACTTATTTCAAGGGGAATTGGATCCGAAAGCGGCTGGACGTCATACCGAAATGGCACCTGACTACCAGCCAGGAGATCCATGGCAATCAGGAACGGCATGAAGAACAAAGGATTATGGAGAAACACGGTAAGCCCTTTTGTTCACGCGCGTCATGGTTTTCACCTGCACCGGATCGGATCCACTCATTATCGGCGGTCACGTTTTCATCAGTCGTCTGTTTACAGGTACGGGGAAATACCCATCGATCAAATCAATGCAAAATAGCCTCGAACGCTCCGCTTGCGAAATGGTGACGGTGGCGGTGCGGAGGGTTCAAACAATGGCTACTAGTCATGCCGGCTTAATGGAAACGATCGATTGGTCGCGCATCTGGATGTTGCCAAATACCGCGGGATGCACCGATGCTGAAGAAGCTATTCGTGTCGCTAGACTCGGACGAGAGCTAGCAAAACTGGCCGGCCAGGAAGACAACACTTTCGTCAAGTTAGAGGTTATTCCGGACAACAGTTATCTATTGCCAGATCCAATCGGGACCCTTCAAGCAGCAGAAACACTTGTACAAGAAGGGTTCACGGTGTTGCCTTATATCAATGCAGATCCCCTGTTGGCACGACGGTTGGAGGATGTAGGCTGCGCTGCAGTGATGCCCCTTGGATCACCGATAGGATCTGGACAGGGTCTCAATAATGCCGCTAACATCGGCCTGCTTATCGAAGAGGTTAGCGTTCCCGTGATCGTCGATGCTGGCATCGGCGTGCCCAGCGAAGCTGCCCAGGCCTTGGAGATGGGGGCAGATGCCGTCTTAGTGAACAGTGCTATTGCCATGGCCGGCGACCCTCCAGCAATGGCTGAAGCAATGAAGAAGGCTGTAATTGCTGGGCGCATGGCGCACCGTGCGGGCCGCTTGCCAAGTCGTCTACAAGCTTCAGCCAGTTCCCCTACTACAGGATTGATTAGGTGAGTGCATTCAATGACGTGGTGTGAAGTCAATAACCATACAAAAGTTGATTACAAAGAATGGGAGCCCTAGACTTCCAGTTGGCCTAATGGAACTGCCCGCGTACCAGTCGCCATTGGGAAGAGAATAGTTTTCTGTGTGCCCTTGCCCAAAAACTCTTTTATCAGGAGTGATTAATCGAGATGTCGGCGGGCAGTGCAGTCGCAACCCCCTAACGATACAATCTTCACATCTGGAACCATGGCCATAAACGATGGTCATCAGCTAACCAAGCCCTGACCAAAAAACCCTTGTAGTAGCTTGCCTCCACTGAGCGTTTTGCTCGTTCCAGCAGGAGTTTGGGGTGAAAGTTCTCGTTCTCGGCGGCGACGGCTTCTGTGGCTGGCCCTGTGCTGTGAACCTGGCGGATCAGGGACATGAGGTCTTGATAGTGGATAACCTCAGCCGACGCAAGATTGATATTGATCTTGAAGTCGAGTCCCTAACGCCGATTATGAGCATTAGCGAACGCCTTCAAGCCTGGGCGGAAATCGGTGGCAAACCGATGAAGTTTGTTCACATGGACGTTGCACACGAATATCAGCGTCTGCTGGATTTGTTGTGCGCGGAGAAGCCAGCTGCTGTCGTTCACTTCGCAGAACAGCGGGCTGCTCCCTACTCCATGAAAAGTAGCGCGACCAAACGCTACACAGTCGATAACAATGTTAACGGTACCCACAATCTTCTTGCCGCCATCGTGGAGTCCGGACTTGATGTTCATGTTGTGCATCTCGGGACCATGGGCGTGTATGGCTACGGATCACATCGTGGAGCCACCATCCCGGAGGGATATCTCAAAGTTGAAGTTCCTCAACCTGATGGCAGCCGATTTGAGGAGGAGATACTACATCCTGCCAGTCCCGGCAGTGTCTACCACATGACCAAGACACTAGATCAGCTGCTGTTTCTTTATTACAACAAAAACGACAAAGTAAAGATCACAGACTTACATCAAGGCATTGTTTGGGGGACTAATACCGAATCTACCGATCGTGACCCACGCCTTACCAATCGCTTTGATTACGACGGCGACTACGGCACAGTGCTAAACCGCTTTCTCATGCAAGCAGCGATTGGATATCCATTAACGGTTCATGGCACTGGTGGGCAAACGCGTGCATTCATTCACATCCGCGATTCGGTGCGTTGCGTTCAGCTTGCGCTAGACAATCCTCCTGAGCAAGGAGAACGAGTGAAGATTTTTAACCAGATGACAGAAAGTCATCAGGTTGGTAAACTTGCTAGCAAGGTTGCCGCCCTTACTGGTGCTCAAGTAAGTAACTTACCGAACCCGCGTAACGAAGCTGTCGAGAACGACCTAATTGTAGATAACCGCTGCTTTATCGAGCTAGGGCTCAGCCCTACTACTCTCGATGACGGGCTATTGAAAGAAGTTGTAGGAATTGCGGCTCGCTATTCCGACCGCTGCGATCGCAATCGCATCCTTTGCACCTCGGCTTGGACTAAGGACCAAGCCGAGGCTATTAGCAACGCCTCCTTATAAAACCAGACTTCATCCTTTGAAAATCGCTTTTTTTACAGAAACCTTCTTGCCAAAGGTCGACGGCATTGTCACCCGCCTCACTAGAACAATAAAGCACCTAGTGGACGCCGGCGATGAGGTAGTGGTGTTTTGTCCAGACGGCTGTCCTGATGAGTACATGGGTGCTCGATTAATTGGCATACCAGCTATGCCTCTGCCGCTTTATCCCGAACTAAAGCTGGCTTTACCACGGCCAGCTGTTTCGGAAGCTATTGACACATTCCGGCCGGGTCTTATCCATGTTGTGAATCCTGCCGTGCTGGGCCTAGGTGGAATTTGGCTGGCTAAAATGAAAAATATCCCGCTGGTTGCCAGTTATCACACTCACCTTCCGAAGTACCTCGAGCATTACGGCATGGGGATGCTCGAACCCTTGCTTTGGGAACTGCTAAAGGCAGCCCATAACAAAGCTCTACTAAACCTCTGTACATCGACAGCAATGGTGCAAGAGCTCAGTGAAAAAGGCATTCAACACACCGCCTTGTGGCAACGTGGTGTTGATACAGAGCTGTTCCGTCCCGACCTGAGAAGCACGACTTTAAGACGACGGTTGCTTGGAGGGCATGACGATCGTGGCACTCTTTTACTTTATGTCGGCCGGTTGTCTGCCGAGAAACAAATCGAACGCATCCGTCCAGTTCTCGAGGCGCTACCAGATGCACGCCTCGCTCTTGTAGGTGATGGACCTCATCGCTATCAGCTAGAAAAATATTTCGCTGGAACCCCAACTACCTTTGTGGGGTACTTAGCGGGAGAAGAGTTAGCCAGTGCCTACGCCAGTGGTGATGCCTTTCTTTTCCCCTCCAGCACGGAAACCCTGGGACTAGTATTACTCGAGGCGATGGCCTCTGGGTGTCCGGTAGTGGGGGCTAACCGCGGCGGTGTCACCGACATAATCACAGATGGGGTGAACGGCTGCCTTTACGAGCCCGATGGGGCCGAAGACAGTCTAATCGAAGCTACTAAAAAGCTGGTAGGCAACGATTTGGAGCGTCAAGCATTGCGGAGTGCGGCGCGCTCAGAGGCAGAACGTTGGGGCTGGGCCGGGGCCACGGAACAATTAAGAAGTTACTACCACAGTATCCTCAACTAAATGTTTCTTTTAGGAATAGATTGCACACCTAGGTTACTTAAAAATTAATTTAGAGCATTTCCTCTAAAAGCAACACATTTTAGCAATTACTTGATCAAAAATTAACGCCAAAGACAATAATAATGTTAACGTCAGTGTGTTGCAAACAGCTGTGCAAAACAAGACGCAATTCTCCTGCAAGTCAACCGGGACAAGAAAAGATGTTTCTCACTTGCGTGCACAAACTTAAGCCTTGAACTAAGAAATATCGAAATAGGGCTTAGCTAATCTGATACAGAACCTAACTAACCAAACTGAAAAGAGCAAGTCCAATCAAGCTCAGCCTTTTCTCTGGGATTTTGCCCATACAACAAGTAGCTTTTTGGCCATTGGCAAAGCGTGAACGGACCCACCGCCGGGAGTATTCTGGGCAAAGGCAACCACAACTATCTCACCGTTTGGATACGGAGCATAACAGCTGAACCACGCATGGTCGGGTCCGCCTGTACTGTCCTCAGCGGTGCCCGTCTTGCCTCCAGCGGGAGGAACGCCCGGGCTATTAAGACCGTGTCCAGTGCCATCTTCAACCACTTTGCGCAGGCCTTCACGAATGGTCTGCAATGTGGATGCTTTCATCACCACCTGACGTCGATATTGAGGTGCTAGCCAATCCACATCACCTTTAGCTAGATGTGGCGTCACTAACCAACCACCATTGGCAAATACGGCGTAAGCACGAGCCAACTGTAAAGGTGTAATCTGGACAACAGACTGACCGATTGACGCACTGGCCATGTCTTCGGGAATCCACGGCGTACTGCCCGGCTTAGCCCAGCCGCGGCCATTTGCAGCCCAATCTTCGTCTCCAACCAAGCCTACACTCTCCTCCCAGTCGATCTCAATGCCAGTCTTCTGCTGAAAGCCTAGCTGACTGGCTGCCTGCTTCAGCGCCCGAGACCCTACGCCAATACCTACCTGATAAAAGAATGTGTTGCTGGAAAAACGCAAAGCATCAGCGTAGCCAATACGACCAAAACCAGCACCATTATGATCGGGAAAACAATGACCTCCGTAAGTGATGCAAGCCTTGGTGTGAAGCTTGGTCTTCGGCGGGAATTTGCCAGATTCCATCCCTGCCATTGCCGTAACTGGCTTCCAAGTACTGCCGGGGTCATAGGGATTCATCGCCCGACTTAACAATGGCTTCTTGGGATTCGAGAACAGCGAATCGTACTCCTTTTGCGTTTTGATCAACTTGGAAAAGAAATTTGGATCAAATCCAGGCTTGCTAGCTAATGCCAGCACAGCTCCGGTCGTGGCTTCAAGCGCCACGACTGCTCCGCCAGGTTTATCAGTCAAAGCCTGTTCCGCAACCCGTTGTAGATCTAAATCAAGAGTGAGGATGAGATCTTCACCCGCTTCCGATGGACGATCCCCGAGGTTGCGCTGTACTTGCCCCATCGCATTAACCTCCAACATCTGGCCGCCCCACTTGCCACGTAAATCGTTTTCATAGGCAGCCTCTACTCCGGTTCGACCAATACGATCGTGGATCTTGTAGCCTTTCTCAGCTAACGCTTCGAACTCTGACTCCGTAATGGGCTGAGTATAGCCTAGGGCATGAGCTGCAAGGCTGCCGTTAGGGTAAAAGCGCAGGATATCCACATCCACTTGCGTTCCAGTCAAGCTCAAAGCTTGTTCGCGAAATCGGAGAACCTGTTCCGGTTTGAGATCCAGCATTAGCATCGTACGATAGCCGTTACGATCCGGTCCGCGCCTGCGCCGCTCGTCTAACAGCTGGGGATCGAGATTTAGAAGCGATGCTAGTCTGTGGCGTAAACTAGGCCAATCCTTATCGCCTACTAGGCGCGGCTCGAGATACAGCGAGTAAGCCAGCCTGCTAGTCGCTAATACGCGACCTTTACGATCCAAAAGCCGTCCTCGAATTGGAGATCGCGGAACAAGACGGATACGGTTCTCATCCGCCAATTCCTTGAACCGTGATCCTTGCAGCAATTGTATCCACACCAGGCGGCTGATCATTGCCGAACAGAACAAAAATACAATCAGCAGCAGCACAAGTGGCTGCTGCTGCAATCCGGTCTGACGACGTTGCTGGACGGAGGTCATACGTCAATCTGCTGGCAAAGCTCTGCTCAACGCATCGAGCCGAGCCTCAATACGCTGCAGCGTCTGCATCAAGTCTTGCTGTTCGGCCGCTGCTGCGTCTGGTTCTTCTACCGAAACACTGACGGGCATCACAGGATTTCCGAGCCCAGGGCTAACAGAATCCAATCGATTGCGGACATCGCTAGCCAAGGGCTCCCCTTCCTGACGCAGATCAGCTATGGGATCCGCTGATCCAGACGCAAAAGCTTCTGCGATTTTGCCAGGCCCTCCCTGTTCGGCCCTTTTCAGAAGGGCCAAACCAACAGGCAAAACGTCTTGCATCAGCGACAAACGCAGTTGGTCAAGAGGATTATTAGAACTGGAGTCAGTGGCCATCGGGCCCAATCAGCGAACTCCAGTCTGTCTCGGAGGCAACCAAGGTTTTTTGAGTGATACTCATGAGTTCACCTCTGCCCAGGTCAATTGCGCCCAAAATCACGAGACTCATAACCCTGCTCCCTTTGATAATGATGAATAGATTTGCCAATACATCTCATTAAAATGCCTACTCCATTAGTAATGGACATTTTACGTTCTACCTCTAGTTTTTACCCAGTACCTAGTGCCATATAGAAGGTGTATTCAATCTAGTCTAAGGTTTCTGAAAAAATCCCGCTGCTCTACCCTCTTGTAAATATACGATTTTTACTGTCAGGCAACACCAACTGCTAGAATTTTAGCCGGGGCAAAGCTAATAGAGCTGACACTGATTTGGCACTCAATCAACTAAATTTAGTCCGATAGTCGATACTACTACCATACTGAATGTCAACAAATTAGAGGATTTCGACATGGAAAAGGGATGGGGGTTGGCGGCTTATTCCCCTGGTTAAAACCTATCTCGGTACAGATGTCTCCGTGGTTGTAGACTCTGATCATTAGTTAAACCTCGCAGGGCCTAAGCCTTATATTCTGGTTTGTAAACAGCCGCTACTGATCGTTAATTATCTCGCTCAAACCTTAAGAGGTGATAAGTGATCATGAATCAAACCACTCTGGCCATCCAGAATACATAAAAGCCGCCCTACTTCTTTAGCATTGTGATGTTAAATACAAAGACATTGCTGCGTTAACAAAAACTATAGAAAGAGTAAAATCAGATGCTTACTAAATACCTTCTGATCTGTGTTTGTTCAGACCCAATAAAAAAGCATTTAATAAATCGAAACAGGTGTAATATAGTACCTAAAAAATTCAAGCAGATACAATTAAATACTACGATTATCCGATAGCTAACATAACTATCAGGCATATTTTTATAGATAATAAAGGGATAAAATTCGACCAGAGGCCTTTTAGGGTATCTTAATTAATGGTGCCCAAGTGCATTTAAAATTCGCTTTTATATATATTTTGTACCTAAATTTATCTCACGCTTAGCAAACTCACTGTTTATATTTTTAATTTTATAGATACCAATTCCCTTGAGAGATGAGCGTTTACCTGGTTGTTCTGGATGCAGCGTGGTGCCGTCTATGTGCCACCAACCCAGACCCTTGAGTTTTGAGTTGCTCAACAGCAGATACTTCTACGAGTTGGCGCTCATCTCCTGCTATCAGACGCTGACCTTTATGCGACCCGAGAGAAGATCTGCGGAAATCGCCGTCTTTAGCAAAAGGAGTTTCTGGATCTGAGCATCTCTAGCATTCAGCAGATAATCCATGGAATAGATTTTTGAAACGATATCTTTTTGTATATCCAAGGACGGTAATGGAATTTTGAATTTCCTGAGATCTCCGATATTGACATGCTTGAGGGTTGAACCAACGAAAATGTCAGATAGTTGCACTTTACCAATTGCTGAATTGAAATACAGAGAGGTATATTGCGGATTTACTTGGTCTTGATTGAATCTCATGAGGATAAGAGCATGGCAGTTGCAGTCCTTGTATTCATCTTTAATCACAGCGGTGGTACAATATGTCCCGACTGCACCATTAGTACATCTCCGGTCTTGAAAGACAACTTTTGATTTACATCGTGGAATTCTTCTGAGATATAAATCATCCTTCTTGGATCTATTCTGTCTCTTCTGATGTTCTTTGAGGTTAGATATCTTACGCCTCTTTTTCTGTAGTAGGGAGTTGCGGTTCCTACGAAACCGTTGGTCATATGGGTTGCGAATGTGCCTACCTTCTCTTCCCCCGCCCCTTTTTTTCCGTTCTGAATCAGTTCATCGCATATCGCCTCTCGTGTTATCTCCAAATCAATTTTTGCCTGCCTCTTGACCGATATCGTCCTGTCAATCCCAGAGAGTATCTTGGCAATCTTCTTCTATTCGGGGAGTGGGGAAAATTCAATCAGAAAACCTTTGACTATTCCAGCATTTAAGTTCGGTTGCCCAGATCCTTGGCAGGTTGCAATCAGGTCGTCTTTTGATTGGCGAAGGTAGTGATACAAGAAATCAGCGCATAGCAGATCATCTTTGGGTTTAATAGCAAGGACTGCTTGATTGGTTGCTGCAGGTATTTTTAGTCGGGCAACTTGTCCTGTTGTCGCCCCATACATTGCAATAAGCACTGAACCTGCGTCTATCAATTTTGCCGCAGATGTGCACATTCCATGTGTGGTAATCCCGTTCTTCTGTGGTCCAGATATCAGACGAGGCAACTTCACCTGACTTGACTCAAGGTATATCTCCCCCGTAAGCGAGAGGATCGTTTCTATTGGGGGTTCCTCCAGCAGATGCAATGCACGCATCACCGAGATTTATCCTCCTCCAAATGCTTCTGTTATCACTCATATCCCAACTCCTTCAGGAAGCCATGCATCACTGCTTCTGCTTCCTTGACCTCAGCATCAATTTGAGCAAGTGAGGTTCCGTACTTGTCCCACCACCGCTCCAACTGCTGAATTACGGCATCAGACGCATTGCCAAGATGCTGGCGAATCTGGAATTTCTCCCTGATGTCGTCCTTGAATTTCAAATACTCACCATCCTTTCGCACCAATACAGAATTGACATCAAACCCAGCAAGGATTTCCTGGACATACTCATCCTGGGTTTCCCTGATTGGCACACCACCATGCAATATCCCTCTCACATCAAAGGGTTTAGGTGGTGGTGAGGTATCTACATAACGACGAATATTGAGGTTGTGATCGTTCTCACGGATCTCTTCCAACGGCACCACCCTTGAGAACTGCTTGATTTCGTTGTACGAGTCAAAGCATCCAACAACCTTCTCAATGTCCTGATCCCGAAGCGTGTTCTGGTTCTTGCCCTCTTGGTAGTCCAGTTCGGCGTTGATGAAGAGAACCTTGCCCTTCCTTTCAACACTCTTTATCTTGTTCAGGATCAGCAGTGCTACAGGGATCCCCGTTCCGTAGAACAATCCTGAAGGCAGACCGATCACTGCTTCAATCAAGTCGTCTTGCAAGATCCCCTTCCTGCCCACCACGGAACAGAACGCCATGAGGAACGACAACACCCATGATTCTCACCTGGTTCAGAGACGAAATCATTTGCTGAACGAATGCCAGGTCGCCAACATTTTTAGGCGGCACCCCACAGCGGTAGCACCCATATCCGTCGTTCTCAGCGAGGTCCCGCCCCCAGTTCTTCAGCGAGAACGGAGGTTTAGCAATCCACCCGATCAAAACGATTGATCTCTCCGTTCTCCACATGCTGAGGGTCTCCAAGCGTGTCGCCTTTCCTGATGTCGGCACTGATGATGCCGTGCAGGAACATGTTCAACTTGCAGATTGCCCAGGTGCTCAGGTTCATCTCCTGCCCGAACAACTGGAGGTTTGCTGGGTTCTCGCCATGACTTGCCAGGTAGTTCTTGGTCTGGATCAACATGCCCCCTGATCCACAGGTGGGGTCATACACCTGCATTCCTGCATGAGGTTTCAGCAGTGCCACCAGGAGTTTGACCACCTCGTTGGGCGTGTAAAACTCGCCGCCCTTCTTGCCTGCTGAATCGGCAAACATCTTGATCAGGTACTCGTATGCAGCACCCAGCAGATCGTCCCGCTCAAAGTCCTCGTTCCTCAACCTGAAGGTGGAGTAGTGGGAGAGCAGATCCCTGAGTTTACGGTCGTTGAGTTTGTTCTTGATATTGAAGTCAATGGACACCATCACCCCTTCCAGGGTTCTGTTGTGCTCTTCAATCGCCTCAGTCGCCTTGTTGAGTTCTGCACCAATGTCATGTTTGAGGTCCTTGAGGTTCTGCTACCTCGCCTTCGCGGGCACATAGAAGGTCTTGTCGTACTCATCCTGGTTATCTGCAAGGTTTTCTGCCTCTGACTGGGATTTGCCCTTGCCCAGGTAATAGGCGATGACCCCTTCCCGTGCCTCCTCAAAGGCATCAGACAGGCGCTTCAGGAACAGCATCCCGAAGATGTAGTCCTTGAATTCCGAGGCATCCATGCTTCCCCGCAATATGTCCGCGCTCTTCCAAAGGAACGACTCCAGTTGAGAGAGGGTCAGTTTCTGACCGATCTAGAAGGTCAGTCCTGATTCGGCAGCGGCAACCTTCTTCTTCCGCCCTAGCTTCTTGGGTTGCTCGTCTTCGCCTGTGCGGACAGATGCCAGTAAGTCATCCAGACCAGTAGGTGTCTGGTCCGCTCCTTGAGCAAAAGGGTTAGTTGCCGAGTCCGTCACGGAGTTCTACTGCTTGCTCTGATTTTGGATCTCGCATGGTGATTACGCCTCCCCTGATTGGGTGATTGCGATAACGCGAGCAAAACTATCAAGCACTGAAATTAGGGTGTTCTAAATAACAGTGTTCGGTTGCTATAGCTTCACTAACACTGTTTTTAGCTGGAGCAACTAGCAGGTTACCCAGTTCCTCATAAAAGGCGCGGGTCTTCTCCTTGGCATTCCTAGTAGACACTCGCTTTAGTCATAGAGAAAAAAGCAATCTACGATTCCTCGGTGGAGAAGCGATTTCCACGCCATACATAGTGCGTGTGTAGTCGGGAGATAAAACCCTGATCATGCCTAGAATGAGATTTTATCTGTAGTGCCCTCTTTGAGGGAAAGACAAGAGTTTTACCCCCTAAACTATTCCCACTCGATAGTGAGATCTACCCAGGTTTCAGAGGGACAACGGATTAACCCCGTATCTGGTGCTTGTAAGGGTCATATCAGTGTCATATACACACAAATATGGATCGGATAAAACCCTGATTTCCACGTGAAACCCACGTGGAACCGAACGGTGAGAAATGGCGTCATGGGCGATCCGACCCAAACGAGTGGATGGATAGAGATTTCTTATGCGATTCTCTGTAGAGATTCGTAGACCATATGACAGGTTGATTTCTGGATTCTCTACGTGTCTCTACGTAGAGAAAATCGTAGAGTTGTCCTATGTCAAACGCTCGTTTCGTTTCAGGACAGGAGGTTCCAATGACTCGTTATGTGAAGTATCTGCGGGTCTCAACCCGAGAGCAGGGTCGTTCTGGATTGGGTCTGGAGGGACAGGAGAGGGACATCACCCACTACCTGGATACACACCACAAGGATTCCCCCTACGAAGTCGTCGGGACATTCGTGGAGGTTCACTCAGGGTCTGACGACTCCAGACCAGAACTCCTCAAGTCCATCCAACTGGCGAAGGAGGTGAAGGGAATCCTGATCGTCTCCAAACTCGACCGACTCTCCAGAAAAGTCAGTTTCATCTCAAAACTGATGGAGGACAAAGACCTGGAACTGGTCGTTTCTTCCCTTCCCAACTCCTCCAAGTTCCAACTCCACATCTATCCCTGTCTGTCGGAACAGGAGAGGGACTTCATCAGTCAGAGAACGAAGTCGGGTCTCCAGTCCCTGAAGGAGAGAGGAGTGAAACTCGGAACACCCAGATGGAACCTCGAACGTCTGGCAGAGGGGAAGAAGGAGAAACACCGTCAGGACTGTCAGAAGGTCTCCGACGTGATCGTTCCCTTACGTCGTCGGGGGATGTCCTTGCGTGGAATCTGTGAGGTTCTGAACTCCTCTGGGATGACCACTGAGCGTGGGACCAGATTCCACCCCTCACTGGTTTCTCGAATGGTCAAAACACTGGAGGTGGTTTGAGATGAGACACCTCTTCCTCATGGGAACACTCCTGTTCCCAACTTCAGTTCTGGTCTCACCAACTGGGGCACTTGCTCATCACCACCAAGTCGTGAGGGAGACCTGTAACGCTTACCGCTACACCGAGACCTACAAACCAGGGCACTACCTACCCAATGGAATCTGGGTTTCAGGTCGGATAGTTCAGGGGCAGGTCGAAATCCCTTGCTCTTCCTATGGGACTCCTGCTCCAGTCGTCGCCCACCACCCGCACTATCCCCACACACCAGTCCCAGTGGGTCAACAGCAGGCACAACCGCTGGTGGTCAATAACCAGGCGATTGCTCCACAGCAGCAAAGGTGCGATGGAACCCTTGCCCGGATGGGACTTGGTGGGATCCTTGGGGGAGTTGCTGGTCGCTACGCCGTGGGAGGCAGGAAGTCGAACAAGACGATCCTGGGAACCTCGATCGGTGCTGCTGCTGGTGCCCTTCTGGGGAGGGCGACTTGCTGAAGACCCTCACCTTTGTCTTTGGGCGCTTCCAACCACCAACCAAGGGACACGCTCGTCTTCTGGTTGCTGCTCGGCAGTTCGCTGGTGATGGGGAGTTGAGGGTCTATCCGTCCAGGACCCAGGACGCCAAGAAGAACCCGCTGACCCCAGAGCAGAAGCACCACTTCCTCCGACTGGCGTTCCCGTCCATGGCGTCTTGCTTTGTGGATGACGAACGGGTGCGGACCGCTCTGGATGTCCTGACCCTGGCGAGTGAGGAAGGGTTCCAGAAAGCGGTGATGGTGGTTGGAGGCGACCGGTTGGAGACCTTCTCTGCTCTGACCGCCAAATACAACGGAGACCTCTACGACATGGAGGAGATCGAGGTGGTCTCCGGAGGGGATAGGGATCCGGAGTCAGATGGCGTTGAGGGCATTTCTGCAACTCAACTCCGGGTCGCAGCAGCGGCAGGGAACCAGGCGCTGTTTTCTCTGGGACTCCCGGATGACTTGCCCCGTGAGGTGGCGAAAGAACTTTTCGATGCCGTTGCTTCTGGTCTTGGAGGTACCCCGTGATTCGACTGCTGATGCTGGTTGCTTGTGGTTACTTGGTTTGGACCAACCCTCAGGCACGGAACTTCACCACCAACTTCCTGAGGGGGTCTGCTGACTTCATTGACCAGCAGACCGAGAGAGACCTTTCTATTGGTCAGAAGATTGACCGATTGCTTGGGAACAGGAGGTAGCGAGTCAGTAGTTCAGTGTCCCTGTTTTCGATGGAGTGAGAAAGGTATTTGCATTGCGAACTTGGGCAACAACTGCAACACGAGTACGCATTACGTGCAAGAGCACTAATTCCTCTACGATGTAAAGGGGGTGATTGATGCACTCGCGACTGGCAGAGAACGACTCAAAGGAGCGAATGCATGCGAAATCCATACATTTATAATTTACACTGACAACTTGAAGATAGACGTCCAGAAATCCTAGGCATTTCCGAGAGAATCGTAGAGGCAGAGGATGAGATTTACCCTCAGGCGCAAAGCAGTCAAGTTATTTTCATTCGTCCAAAGGATTAGAAATTTGCAGCGAATCCCGCATAAGCGCTCAATCAGACAACACAGATATGCTAGATTAAGAAAATCTGTAGGAGGAAGAAGAGGTGTCCGCATTAAATACTCTCGGTCTTTTTGACGGATATAACCTTTATTACAAGATTTCCACCGAATTCCCTGGAGAAGATGTTCCGATAATATCCCCCGGCATCCAAGATCAAGACGGAATAAGTATATATCAACCCGTAACCTATGCTTTCAAGAACGACTCAATTAATTACGAGAAGAGCGTTACGCAATGGCGAGATGGAGCAAGAATTGCAGTATCATTCAATCTCTGGAAGGAAAACACAGTAGGGTGGAATGACTGGTACGTAATTGCTGAATACACAGACGAAGCAGGCAACACGGAAGTACTTGATTCAAGAGGGGTATTAACTGTTTCGCAAACCGACTTGTCAAACCCGTATACATATGAATACGAGGAGAGCAGCAGCGAACCAACTGACATCACCTTATCTTCTCTATCCTTTAATGAGAACATAAATTCATTGTCAATCGTGGCACTGTTGTCGACAGTCGACGCGGACAAGGATGACAAGCATACATATCAACTAGTAGAAGGTCCTGGCAGCGTAGACAACCATCTTTTTTCCATCAACAATCCTTCAGAAGTCGATATCCCAGAAATAGATGGTTTTTGGGGCGCCCCTACAGATATATTCGGAGGCATTCCCGGAGATTCCGGCGATGCGAACACAATCCCTGCAGAATTAATTATAAATCACTATCCAGATTTTGAAACTAAGTCGTCCTACTCAATTCGATTGCAAACCAAGGACTCTGCTGGTCAGACCTTTGAGAAGTCATTCAACTTGACTGTCATTGATCTGGATGAGGATCCCTCAAAAGTAACTTTTACACCCACGGATATCTCAATATCAGCATCATCCTTTTACGAGAACATCGCAGGTGGATCTGCAGTCGCGACCCTGAGCACGACAGACTCAGATGCAGGTGATAACCATGCCTATTCACTGGTCACTGGGACTGGAGACACCGATAACAGCGCATTCACAATTGATGGTGATCAACTCCACATTAATGAATCACCAGACTTTGAAACCAACTCTTCCTACTCAATACGACTACAAACCACAGACTCTGGTGGTCTAACCTTTGAAAAATCATTTACTTTTAATGTGAATGACTTAGAAGATTCTCCTTCCAGTCAATTAGCAATTCCACACAGAAAGTGGACACAATTACTAGGAACATCAGATGATGACTATGCATTTTCCATCAGCACTTCTGATGATGGATCCATCTACATCACGGGTTCTACCAAGGGGGATCTAGATGGGCAAACAAATAGTGGAAGTGCTGATGCATTTATCAGTAAGTACAATAGTGACGGATCTAGGCAGTGGACACAATTACTTGGAACATCAAGTCACGATTACGCATTTTCCATCAGCACTTCTGACGATGGATCCATCTACATCACGGGTTCTACCCCTGGAGATTTGGATGGGCAAACAAATAGTGGAAGTGCTGATGCATTTATCAGTAAGTACAATAGTGATGGATCTAGGCAGTGGACACAATTACTAGGAACATCAAGTCACGATTACGCATTTTCCATCAGCACTTCTGACGATGGATCCATCTACATCACAGGTTCTACCCCTGGAGATTTGGATGGGCAAACAAATAGTGGAAATACGGATGCATTTATCAGTAAGTACAATAGTGATGGATCTAGGCAGTGGACACAATTACTTGGAACATCAAGTCACGATTGCGCATTTTCCATTAGCATTTCTGACGATGGATCCATCTATATCACGGGTTATACCTATGGGGATCTAGATGGGCAAACAAATAGTGGAAGTGCTGATGCATTTATCAGTAAGTACAATAGTGATGGATCTAGGCAGTGGACACATTTACTAGGAACATCAGATTATGACTATGCATCCTCCATTAGCATTTCTGATGATGAATCCATCTACATCACGGGTTATACCTATGGGGATCTAGATGGGCAAACAAATAGTGGAAGTGCTGATGCATTTATCAGTAAGTACAATAGTGATGGATCTAGGCAGTGGACACAATTACTTGGAACATCAGATTATGACTATGCATCCTCCATTAGCATTTCTGATGATGAATCCATCTATATCACGGGTTATACCAGTGGAGATTTAGATGGGCAAACAAATAGTGGAAATACGGATGCATTTATTAGTAAATACAATAGTGACGGATCTAGGCAGTGGACACAATTACTAGGAACGTCAGATTCTGACGAAGCAGAATTTATCAGCATTTCTGATGATGAATCCATCTACATCACGGGTTCTACCAGTGGGGATTTGGATGGGCAAACAAATAGTGGAAGTGCTGATGCATTTATTAGTAGGTTTGCCTTTAATAAGTCACCCACGGATATCTCAATATCAGCATCATCCTTTGACGAAAACATCGCAAGTGGTTCTGCAGTAGTAACCCTGAGCACCTCAGACCCAGATTCAGGAGACAACCATACCTACGCACTGGTCACTGGAACTGGAGATACCGATAATGCTTCTTTCACCATTGAGAACGATAAACTAAAGATCATTGAGTCACCAGACTTTGAAACCAAGTCTTCTTACTCAGTCCGACTGCAAACCACAGACTCAAGTGGACTGACCTTCGAGAAGTCATTCAACTTGAGTGTGAATGACATCAATGATGCGCCAACAGATTTATATCTTTCTTCCGGCGATACATTCAATGACCATTATGTAGATATAGATAATGCTACATCATATTACGGATTGGATTCCGGAACTTTTAGTTCAGTCCGTACAGTTGCAGCACTATCAAGTCAAGACCAGGACCATGCTGACCGTCATAGATATAAGTTAGTCAAAGGAAGGGGTGATAGAGACAATCACAAATTTAAGATCGACGGCGAGAATTTGATGATACGAGAAGTACCTACCTCAGAAGACAGCACCACGATTTATAGAATTCGGATCCGCACAATTGATCTTGATGGGGGCAGATATAGAAAGAAAATAAAACTTTATCTACGACCATTACCAGAACCATGCGCATGCCTTCCACCTCAGGACCCAACTCCCATTAACTCTGAATCCATTGACCCTGAACCCATTGACCCTCCAGAGAGTGGTAATCCTGCACCAGGAGACCCTGGTCCTGCTCCTGGTCCTCCAGGGGGTGCACCAATAGAACCTGATCCTGATCCTGGTCCTCCAGGGGGTGCTAATCCTGCACCAATACCAATAGACCCTGGTCCTGGTCCTGGTCCTATCAACCCTGGTGTTCAATCCATCAATAATCTCCCCATGGTGGATGAGATATCAAACTACGAACTGAGAGAAGCAGTTATAATAAGAAATCAGGTTGTTTCAAATATCATTCTCGGGACGTCTAAAAAGGACATCATCACAGGTACACAAGATGCAGAAATACTTGTTGGATGCTTGAATAAAGATCAACTGGAAGGGAAGGGTGGAGGAGATGGTTTCTTGTTCCACAAGCGCGATGATTTTGGAAAAAGTAAAAAAGATAATATCGTTGATTTCGACCCTACGGAGGGCGACTCAATTCTTATCGATGGAGACGTCTATGGAGTAAGTTCTGCATTCGACTTTGAGGCGGTTGAGAACAAAAAGTCAGCGAAACAAGTCGCAAAAACATCGGTAGATTTTATATACAACGAAAAGAATGGGAATCTTTACTTCAATGAAAATGGCGCAAGTAAAGGTTGGGGCGATGGCGGTTTTTTCGCAAAACTCATAGGAGCACCTGAATTAGGTGCGAGTGACTTCACGATCGTCTAAGTCCCAATTAGTAGAGACCTTCAGATCCTCAGTGGCAGAGTCTCCGCACCAGCAAGACCTATTTGCTGATTTCATCGACCAGCAGACCGAGAGAGACCTTTCTATTGGTCAGAAGATCGATCGACTGCTGGGCAACCGATAAGACCCAAGACAACCCTCGACCCCCTGGACCTCAAAAATCCTGGGGGATTTTTTTGTCAAAGTGGATTTGATATTTCGTTTGCTCTTTAGGTGCGTTGTAGGGTTGGGTCTCTATCGTTTTTATATTGACCCCTATCTGTTGTTTTGACTTAATATCAGACGGGCGATAGCGTCAACGGTCAAATGAACGGAAAACTTCTTGTAGCAGGAATCGTTATATTCTTTCTTCTTTTCTTTGTATATGAATCTTGGTTGATGAGGGGACTTCCTCATTAGTCAAAATGGCAAAACCCCACTTCGGCAAAAAGCGGGGTTTATAACTTTGGAGAGTTATTTCGCAATAGGTGGTAGAAAAACCTATATGGATTTCATCACTAACATTCTGTATGTGATTATTTATTTGGAGTGCTGAAGCAAGTTCTTAGACCAAACCCGACCAGTGGGAATCAGAACTTCTTAACTTGCGTATCTTCTTATCCCTGGCACTGAGAAACTCCCTTCTCTCTTTGCGTCTTCTCTTCACTGCGTCCTTAAAACCCTTTGCTTCAGCAATCAGGTTTTCCTGTGCGAAGACCACATCGCTTCTGAACTGCTCAAAAGTTTTCATCTCTCATTCCTCCTCTGAAGGTTCTTGTGGTGCTGACTGACCAGACCATTCCCAGGAGCAATCTCTGAAGGTCCCATGGCACCCGTGAAGGGGAATGCTTTGAGGTCCTGTCCAGTGACCATGCTGGAGTTCATATCCCGCATCTGCTTAAACACCTGCTCCTGAGGAACCTCCTGTATCCCATCCGGAATGGTCCCCATTACAGGATTTGAGACCAGAGTTTGGAACCCACCATTCAGTTGGTTCTTTTTGATCATGACTGTGCGGTAGAACCGCTTGTCATCCTGTGCTCTGACCGCATACAACTCATTTGGTTTCAGTCGGATATTGAGGGGTCTGGAGTCATCTCTGTAGGAGTGTCCGTCTCCAGTTGCTTTAACGAAGTTCTGAAGGGTCTCCGCATAGAAGGACACTGCTGGTGAGGTCTTGTTGTGAGGGTGCTGGTTCATCTCTTCTTCCTGGTCCCATATGACTCCTCAATCAACTCAGTGATGAGTTGGTCAGTGGTCATCCTGTATCTCTTTTTCTCTTCCTCGAACATCGCATGAACAGGTGTTGGCACCCTTGCGGTAATGGTCTTTGTGCTCATATCAACTCCAGTTTTGATTGCTTACGGGTCTTATAGAGGTGCTTTAGAGCAAACTTATGAACATCACACCTTGTGGCAATACCTAAATCTTCCATTAGGTATTGCTCCATTGGAAGGTAGATAGGAACTTCCTTCGTCTTATAGGACATCATGAACTTGTTCTGATTCTTTGGTGGCAAAAGCATTCTCTTTGATTTCTGTTGGGTATACGTGAGGGGTTTATTGGGAACTTGAGATCTATAGTTTTCACAGTGTTAGATCGCAAGAGATACAAAACACGCCTATATTTATTTTGACATTTTTATTGTTCTTTCACCTCACTTCGTTCGGTGAAACTCCCTTCGGTCGTATCTCTTTGATTATTTATTACTGGACTAAGACATGATTTGGTCAAACCTCTATGTATTATATAGACAAATAGATATTTCCAGAATCTATCTCTTTTATATCTACCTATAAGTTCCCTATCAACCCTGACAGAGTTATTTTACTTGCTATTTTACACCTTGTCAAGTCAATATGTTTCCCTTATAATATATCGAGTAGAATGAAATAAGGTTCTAATGTCATTACAAGACCAATATCTCCAAGCAGTTATTCGATCATTGTCTCCATATCAGAAGCACCAGTTTAGAGACGGGACTGGATATAAGGTTGCTTGTCCATTCTGTAGAGACGCACAAAAGAACGATTCCAAAAGCAATGAGAAGTGTGCTGTCATCTACCCAGTCCCTCAATCCTTCTCTTACTTCTTTTCATGTAATCGTGGTCTGAATGGTGGGAAGGGAAATCAAAGGTGTTCCTACACAATGAAGTTTTCGACCTTCCTAAAACAATGGAACCCCCCTCTCTACAGGAAATATATCCGTGAGAAGGAGGTTGCTAAGCAGTTTCTTGCTCAGGAGTCGAGCAACTGAGTAAGTGAATAAAAGGGGAGTTATTACTTTCTGTCTCCTGGTCCCCAGAACCAGGGTTTAACGAGGGTCAGAAGTCCTCGAAGAACTTATGTAGTGAGAACCTCGGCGGATCGTCCAAAGGGAGTGTCCGCACAAACTGATTCAGGTTCCAGACCGCATACTTCTGGTAGTTCTGACCAGGGGTCCAGCAGAGAGAGAAAGACCTCTGCTCACCCCCATAAGAAGCAACACAGACAGGGTGTCCTGTCTTTTTTCGCATACGGAATGTTCCTTCGTCAGCAAGGTCCCGCAGGAAGTTCTGAATCCTGCGGTTCACCTGTGCTGGTTTCATGGGTCAGACAGCACTCTCAATCGATCCAACTAATGCGTAAGGAGGGACTGAGACCTGTCCGCTCTCCTCAAAGTAGAGAGGAACTGAATAAACATTCTTCGACCAAGCATGACGGGTCTTCTGGGGTTGATAGAACTCCTCACCACCAGTTCCTATCTGAACCTCCGTCGCAATATGGATTAATCCATCACCAGCATCTTTGGTGCGATACATACGGGAAAACTTGTCCCAATCACGACCGCAAGAATGAATAATAAAACCCAAATGATTGTCGTATTCTTCCTTTGAGAGAGGAGTGAATCTCTCATCCATCTGACCCAAATAAATCAGTTCATCCAAAGTGGGTTCATTATAAGGAAGCATCTCCTCCAACTCATCCAGTTTTTCCAGATCAAAATAGAAAGTATTTCCCTGCGTATAAGCATATTGGACCTTAGGAGCATCAACACTTTCGATTATGTTTCCATCCTCGTCCATAGTTCTCATTCCATGAACGAGTGAGAACTCATCACGGGTAAGAGGACAATAAAGTGCTTTATCAGTTTCTGGATTATGGAAGACAGAAACTGGAACTGCTTCTCGATTGTGTCGGACATGACCCATGGAAGACAGTTTCAGAATCTTTTGATGGAACTTGTCTTCTGAAACCTTTTCAGCATCAGCAATATCAAATCCATCTTGCTCCTTTTCCTTGACGAAACGGAGTGATTCCAAAAGGGTCTTGCGGTCCATCAATAACAGACCATTTTGACGAATCAACTTGTGCGGTTTTTGAGGTTTTCCAAAACCCTTACCAGCAGTTTTTCTGGACTTCTTCTTAGACATGAGGACTACTCCTAAGGATTGTTTTATGTATTTCTTAGGAAGGAGTTATAAAGGTGGGTTCCCTTGCTTTTATTCACCTATCGAATGCTCAAATAAGAGCAGAGTTGGCAGATTGGATCTGAACTAAACCCAGGCGAAGATACGATCAACAAGTTCTTCTACTTGATTCTCTTCTTCGTTTGTTTCACAAACATCTGAACAAATACTTTCCTTCAGGTTTCCACATTCACCATCAAGAACAAGAGTCGCAATGGTGTAGTTGCTAAAACCGATTGATTCAGAAAGGTAATCATCAAAATCAGAAGGGGACACATCGTCTCCATTACACTTAGTTTGATATTTGTCTGAGAGTCCATACAAGTTCTTTACTTGCTCATCGGAAAGATTCTTAGCAATCTCCAAAGCATTGGTGAGTTCGGAAATAGTTTCTTGGAAGACGTTAGACATGAGGATTAACTCCGATAAAGTGAATGAAAAATATGCTTATGGTGTTTTTACCAATAGGGTTTTAAGTCGGTTTATCGACTATTGATTAATCAACCAATCAGTTCGAGAACTTTGTCTCGGATACGATCTTTTTCGTCAGTATCCTCTTCGTCAAACCATTCGGGGTCGTTCTCAAAAGAGTGGTCGAAAATCGAGATCTGTGTGTAAATGAAATCGTCGAGATCAATACCAAACTTTTTAACGATATGATTGATTAAATCGTTTCCTTCTTTCGTGCCCTCTTTGGGTGCTTCGCTTTCACTCCAGACAACACTACTCACAATCGAGTAGTCAAGTTTTTCTTGATGCTGACTAATCAAATCAGTCAGAACCATATTACGAACAAAAGTCGCAGTCGGATAATCCATTTGTTTGGAAAAAGAATATGGGATTTGTTTTTTCTCGGTGTTCTCTCACCGATAGGGTTTTGAGTCGGTTTATCGACTGTTGTTTGTCTTGGGAAGGAACCCTCCCTTGACCACTTCCATATAATAAACGATTTCTCTACGTTGTCCCGTAGAAAGAGACACTTCTTCGGTGCGACTTTTCCTCTATGAAATCTCTACGACCATTAGTAGAGTGACCCTGACGACGATGGTCAGGGGTGAAGAAGAAGGACGACTCACTCCAGACGTTCCGACGTTTCGTGGTGGAGAACCCATACACGGGTTCCACAGAACAGATCGTGAACCTCTCCTGTGGTCTGTTTGACCTGAAGGAACGACTGGATCCATCGACCTACCAGGTCTACAAGGAGGAATCGGGAATCCAGGACAAGATCTTCTCCAAGTTGAGGGTCATTGGAAAAACCCTCTCAGGACTCTCCACGAAACACCGTCAGGAACTGATCAAAGGTCTCCCCTCCTCCTATTCGACAATCCACATCCTGTGTTCCCTGAAACCAGAGGAACTCCTCAACTCAGTCCGAACCAAGAACGTCACCCCCTCCACCACCGTTAAGGGAGTCACCCAATACGTCCGTCAGGTCAAATCACCCCACCTGACCACCCCAGACGGTGAGAAGGGACGTTGGGGGTCAAAACACGAGGTGATGTGGAACGTCCTGCGACCTGACGACGTTCCTCTGGAAGGAGAGACCCTGAAGACGCTTGAGGAAGACCTCAGGAGGGTTTGTAAGGAATACGGGTTGCTCCTCCAGAAGACGACCACAGAGGGATCTCTCACCATCCGTCAGAGGGAGTGGAGTGACTACTCGGTCTTCTGGAGAGGAGTCCTGGAGAAGGAACTGACCCCGAAGTGGTTCCTGGAGGTTCCTGAGGACATCAAGAAGAAGTTCGACCTGAAGAACGTGGACGAGGTGAGAGACACACCTCTCCGTCAGTTCACGGGGTTCCTGATCCACGTCGATGGAGGACGGGAGAAGTTCTGGGAGAAACACGGTCAGACCTACGTCGCAAAGGTCTGCTTCCTGATGGGTCACACCGAAGACGCAGGAACCAGACACAACCTCAAACGAAGGTTGGAACAAGTTTTAGGCGATCGAAAAGAGTTGTCTATTTGGTATAATTTGATGATCAAAAATAGTGGAATCAATCCACCCCTTTAGATCTCCTCTGGAACCATAAAATCTTCCCCTTCAGGGATAAACTTTCCACCCAAACCAAGAGCATTATTCATCCTCGTGAGATTCTCCGTATCCAATCGATTCTCTGTATGATCATAGTGTTTCTTTAGATAAGTGTAATCACTACCCATATTTTTACTCAGACCCTCAATAGTTGTTCCATTGTATCGGCGGATTGTGTAATAGAGATGTCTGAGTGCGTAAGGCGTTAGGCGTTTCCCAAGTCGTTCATCTTCGTTCGTGAACTTGGTCATTTTGTAAAACTGGTTTCGGAACTCAGATGTAGTGAGAGGAGTTCCATCAAGGTGGCAAAAAACGAAATCACTCTTCTTTTTATGCTTTGACTTATCAAACACTCTCTTCAGGAAAGAACCACCCATGGCATTGACCTGACGAGAACCAGTTTTTGTTGACTTATGGACCTGGACAAGACAGCACAGGTTCTTAAACTTATGATCTTGATTATTACGAATATAGAACTCAACATCCTTCCTACGAATCTTACAAACTTCACCAGGACGCATACCACAGTTGGCAAGAAAGAACATCATCTGATAAGAAATCCAAGAGTCCCAAACCTCTTCCTGACTACCTTTGAGCGACCTCACCCACTCACGGACACGTCGAGAAAATATCTTCCATTCGTGAGGTTCCCAAGAGTCCCGACGAACCTTGTCGTTCGGAGTCAGGTTCTCATCATGGAATGGAAGTTTAGGAGTATTAGGAAGGTATGAGTTCTCAATACCCCATTTCCAGATTTCACGGATTATACCCATCTCATTCTTAATCGTGTCAGAACTGGGCGTTCCAAGTTCTTTCCTTGTGTTGTTATTGATCCTCCAGGTTTCCCACTCGTTCCATACGGATAAAGGAATCGTCCGAACATCCGTTTTCTCACCTAAGAAACGAATGAAATAGTTGGACAACTTCCCACGAACCAGTTCATATCTTCCTTGAGTAATACTCTTATCTCCACGATCCTCTTTCCCTTCCCACTCTCCACGAATCCGAACCTCCTTGGTCTTAAGGAACTTCTTCACCAGTTCCAGAACAGAAACCTTATTGGGACTTCCTCCCTGTCTCAGAAGAACTCTCAACTGGAGGACTTCCTCTTCTGACTTCTCGATCGCAGTTGTCCTATCAGAGGTCTTCAGGGACTTCCGAACCCCCTTAGAACCAGGAACAGGAATACGAAGTTGATAGGTCCTGTCTTCGACTGGAAGGTGAGTTTGTGTGTCCAAACGCTTGTAGACATATGGAACCTCCGCATCCGCACTGACACGCAAGTGAGTCAGTTCCTCATACATCCCATAGGACTTTTGGTTGTTCCCTCTGTTGTTCCGACTTCCCACTAAAAACGAGTTCCTTATCGACCGTATTTCCATTATAGGACGATCTCTCTACGATGACTCGTAGAAGAGTCACTTCCTACGTTGTTGATTTCTCAATGACTTCTCTACGGACACAAGGGGTCTACCCCGTAGAGAAAACTGCTTCTCTACGAGTTCTCTATAGAGAGGTGAGCAGACCTCTACGTGAAACCTACGTGAAACCGACCCCTCCAAACCCCAGTCAAATCGGTGAAGTATCCGTCGCGTGTCGGTTACGTGAAACCACCAGATCCGTTCTATGACTGGATTCTTCCCCCAGTGACTATTCCCACTCGATTGTACCAGGAGGTTTGCTCGTAATATCCAAAACAACCCGATTTACTCCTCTTACTTCATTGACAATTCGATTGGAAATCGTTTCCATCAAGTCATAAGGAAGGCGTGACCAATCCGCAGTCATGCCATCTTCGCTGGAAACGCACCTTAATACAATTGGCCACGCATAAGTGCGTTGGTCGCCCATCACTCCAACAGAACGAACAGGAAGCAAAACGGCGAAAGCCTGCCAGACATCATGATACAGCCCTGCGTCACGAATCTCTTCACGTACGATCAGATCTACATCGCGTAGACAATTAAGCTTCTCATCAGTGACTTCTCCAAGAATCCGAATAGCTAATCCAGGCCCAGGAAAGGGATGGCGACACACAATCTCCTCTGGTAAACCAAGGCTGCGGCCGACTTTGCGTACTTCGTCTTTGAACAAACTGCGAAGCGGTTCCACCAATCTGAATTGCAGGTCCTTGGGCAGACCGCCCACATTGTGATGGCTTTTGATCTTTACGGCTACCCTTTCACCGGTTTTGGAATCGAAGTTAGTGCCAGCGCTCTCAATCACATCTGGATAAAGCGTCCCTTGAGCTAAGTAATCGAACGGTCCAAGACGCTTGCTTTCTTCCTCAAACACCCGAATAAACTCAGTACCAATGATTTTACGTTTATCTTCTGGATCAGTGATATTTTCCAGCTTGTCAAGAAATCGCTTGCGCGCATTGATGTATTCCACATGGATATTAAGCTTTCGATCAAATAAATCCATCAAAAACTCAGGTTCTCCTTTCCGCATAAAGCCCTGATCAATAAACATGCACATGAGCTGGTCGTCTATTGCCTTTTTCAGCAAAAAAGCAAGCGTGGAGGAATCAACGCCTCCTGAAAGGGCAAGTAAAACCCGTTTATCACCTACTTGTTCGCGCACCAATGCTACAGCTTCATCAATAAAAGCGGCAGCTGTCCAGTCTGGATCACAGCCACAAATTTGGTGAATAAAATTGCGAATCAAGACCATCCCATCTGTAGAGTGCGCCACCTCTGGATGGAATTGCACGCCGTAAAACCTGCGCTGCAAATGCGCCACCGTTGCCTCAGTCGTTTTGGCGGTATGGGCCAAACGCACAAAGCCTTCAGGTAAAGTCTTGACCGAATCACCATGGCTCATCCACATCGTAGAGCCGCTATTCACATTGATCAGCAAATCGGCGGGATCATCTACCTCAAGTGGGGCCTTGCCGTATTCCGCATTACCAGCAGCAGCTTCAACAACACCCCCCAGCTGCTGAACCATTAATTGCATGCCATAACAAACACCCAGTACCGGAATACCAAGATCCCAGATCGCAGGATCACAAACAGGCGCATGCTCAGCGTAAACCGAGTTCGGCCCACCGCTAAGGATGATTCCCTTCGGCGCCATCAGGTAGAGCTCATATGCTGTGGTGGTGTAACCAAGAACAACTGAAAACACCTCAGCTTCGCGTACGCGACGGGCAATCAGTTCCGAGTATTGAGACCCGAAATCAAGGATGACGATGGCCGGCTGACGCTGACCGTCGGACGAGGGCTGGGACATCGCTCCAGGTGTGTGCCGCGCTGTGACAATCGTCAATCCATCAGTGTAAAGAACCGCTCTTCCGCTATCGGTCCACGCCAGCGTAAACGACGGCTGCGATCAAACAACACAGCACCAATTTGCATCGGCCAATCACCATAGCGAGCCACATACTCTTGACTGCGTTGCTCAACTGTTGATGCCAGTCGTAACCACAGGTGATTAGCAGCGACTGAATCTAATGCCTCCAGTCGCTTTAAAGCATCGTTCACCGAGGCGGCTTGACGAAGTAGACGTAAATGAAACAACGACAGCCCTGCGTCGAAACCGAGGGCGGTTAACACCTCCATGCGTCCATCTGCAAGGTGATGATGCGTGTGGAAAATTCCACCAGCAAGCTTGATCAGTTTACCGTGGTAGCCGAGGAGCAAAAGGTTCTGGACACCTGCTTCAGCTGCTGCAACCATCACCGGACCCAACCAGTTACCTACCTTAAGCAAAGGCTTGAGTTGAGCCTGACGGGCTAAATCCAATCCATTTTCTCCTATGACCAGCACTAGGTCCTTTTGAAACTGCTGGTCTGCTTTGAGTCGGGCTAGTTCTAACAGCACCTGTTTCAGTTGATTAGGCGCTGCACTGTGTTGTACTTCGGCTTGAGTTCCGATAAGAGCCAGTCCGTCGACAACGCCAAAAGCAGCATTACTGGTCCGTAAAGCCAAATCTCGCCCCCTCGGGAGTACAATCTCAACAGTTAGGGCCCGATCCAAGGGCAATAAATTACGTACCAACAAATCTCGGGCGTAAGTAGAAATGCACAAGTCACCACCTGGACCCTTAGTCCCAACGCCTGTTCCAGCCAACAGCTGCAATCCTGTCTGATTATCAGGTCCCCAAGACACACGTACCCAGATTTCGAGGTTACGAGTGAGGTCGAGTATTAGCCCTGGGTCGCAATAACTAATCGCCAAAGCCTGTTTGCCATTATCCAATTGTGCTGCTGAGATCACAGGCACCGAGACTGGGTCGGGACGATCTGAGAGTTCTACTTGCACTTGAGCAGCAAACGGCTGTCCAAGTAGTGCACGCAATGATGCTTTAGCCGCTGCAGCTACCCAGACCGGCAAAGTCAACCCGGAACTCACTGAATTTGGAATGGCCTTATCAATGATGGATGAAGCACTGTTTTCTAGAATCGTCGCTTGGCATTTCCCACGCCATGCAGGATAAGCTCACCTTGATGATTCCGGGCCCAACCCCGGTTCCAGAAACGGTGCTCAAGGCGATGGGTCGTCATCCCATCGGTCACCGCAGCGGTGAATTCCAGGCCGTCGTGCGACGCACAGCTAAGCAACTAAGATGGCTACATCAGACCAGTGGCGATGTGTTAGTGATCACTGGCAGTGGCACGGCGGCCATGGAAGCAGGAATTATCAACACCCTCAGTCGTGGCGACAAAGTTCTCTGCGGAGACAATGGCAAATTCGGGAAACGCTGGGTTAAGGTGGCCCGCACCTATGGACTTGAGGTGGAGGTCATAAAAGCGGAGTGGGGACAACCGCTTAACACTGAAGCTTTTCGTACCGCGCTTGAAGCAGACACGGCAAAGCAGATCAAAGCAGTTATACTCACCCACTCGGAAACTTCCACCGGCGTGATCAACGACCTGGAGGCTGTTACCAGACACGTCAAGGCACACGGAACGGCGCTGACTATTGCAGATTGTGTAACTAGCCTCGGAGCCACCAACGTCCCGATGGACACTTGGGGAATTGATGTAGTGGTCTCAGGATCTCAGAAGGGCTACATGCTTCCGCCCGGACTTAGCTTCGTCGCCATGAGCAGCCGTGCTTGGAAGGCCTACGAACAATCAGATCTCCCTAAGTTTTATTTAGATCTTGGCGCTTACCAGAAGACCGCTGTCAAAGACAGTAATCCTTTCACTCCAGCTGTGAATCTCTATTTCGGCCTGGAAGCTGCTCTCGAGATGATGCAAGAGGAAGGTCTTGATACGATATTTGCGCGCCATGCACGTCATCGAACAGCGGCTCAAGCAGGTATGGAAGCCATCGGCTTACCGCTTTTTGCTGCCCAAGGCTATGGTAGCCCCGCTATCACCGCCGTTGCCACAAGAAGTCTTGACGCAGAACAACTGCGCAAAGTAGTGAAGGAAAAATTTGACATCCTTCTAGCCGGCGGGCAGGATCATCTCAAAGGAAGAGTGTTCCGCATCGGCCATCTGGGTTATGTGTGCGATCGTGACATTCTGGCTACTATCTCTGCTATCGAAGTTGCTCTGCAGTTCCTGGGCCTTCAAAAGAGCAAAGTGGGTTCTGGAGTTGCAGCGGTGTCCGCGATACTAAACCAAATCTAAAACACAATTGACGGACGCGAGTGAAATCGCCTTAAAATGAAATAGACAGCCGCACACCATTCTCCGGAACTATGAAATTATCTAGGTCTGGTCTGGCCATCCGGCCGTTTTAAGAACGAGGTTTAATCAGTTGTATCACTTGTGGACCAACTGCACTAGCGCGCCGCTCATGGCTGAGTGCTTGAAGAATGAGCGAACCAGCATCTGAGATTTGCCCAGCTTCGGCACACTGACGAGCCCGATCGAATAAATCACGAGCTGCTGATTCATGATCCTGTCGCTTCCCAGAAGCGGTCTCAGATCGTGCCAGAATGAGCGACAATGGAGTTGAGGTGCATCTTTAGCAGCCATTCTACCGTCCAAAAGGTTAACAGCCAATATTTTTCTATTAAAAAGCCCCCAGAGTCATCAACCGGACTGAAACTGTTAGGAAATAATGACCACTAGATATTCAGTTCTAAATGTGTTTTCACGCAGAACCTCTGATACATCCCCGTAATAGATCGCAACAGGCTCTAACCCATCAAAACCCTGGTATGTGCCAAGGCGAAATCCAAGTTTTCCAGTTAGTAATCCATTTTTGATAAAGGAGGCCTTCGGGATAGATAGTCAACACGCCTATTGTACAGACTTAACGGAAGAACTGACAGTGTTTGAGTATAAACGGCGAACACTAGCAACTGTGTCCCCCCCCCCATCTCTTTCTGGTATCTCTCGCTACTGCTGTGCGAAGCAGTGGTGCTGACTCATGGTCTAGGAACTAATCTTAAGGCAAGCGCGTCTTGTGGGTTCTGCCAGTTCGTCGCGGCATTTAAAGCAGCTGGGTCTATGCTTTGCGGTAGTTCAGGAACATCCCCGAACAAAATCTCAACTACGTTCGAAGTGACTAACCAACTACTTTATTAGACACATTGCTCACATTTTTGAGCTGATAACGAAGCTATAGCCACCATCTTGTTTCCTAGCACTGCTAAACTCTGAGAATAAATCAAGACAAAATCGTGATGGCTTGAGTCAAGCCCTCAATAGGTGTGGGTGATTTGGAAGGACATGAACAATGTCAAGAATCAGATAATCATTACTTAAAACCAAATCAATTAAGTATGGTGCTGACTCAAATCAAGCTGATATGGCTGCATTAACTCCCATGTCTCCTCTAGCAACGCTAATGCTCTACCTGGTAGCTGGAACTACATTAGGACTATTGGCATTGTTAAGTGGAATTCCCGCAGCGCCACTCGCAGGCGCACTGCTTGGGGCTGGTATCGTGAGCATGAGTGAACGCTTAGATTCGGCAGTGTGGCCAACTGGAACACGTACCGCTCTCGAAATCGGTATTGGCACAGTGATTGGCACGGGGCTGACACGAGCATCTTTAGAGCAATTACACAGTCTTTGGAGACCGGCCCTGCTGATTACCGTTACTCTTGTTCTTACGGGGATTGTGATTGGCCTTTGGAGCAGTCGGCTGTTCGGTATCAACCCAGTAGTGGCCCTTCTAGGAGCGGCACCCGGAGGGATCAGTGGCATGAGCCTAGTTGGGGCTGAATTCGGAGTCGGAGCAGCGGTAGCCGCCTTACACGCAGTCCGCCTGATCACTGTTTTATTAGTGCTTCCCCTAATCGTTCGTCTCGTTCTTTCATCAATCCTTGGGCAACACTAATCAGGATCAAACAGCGAAACTCTAGCCTATACGTTGGGCAAACTAACCCATGACCTATGCCTCGCTTCGGTTATCAGTTTATCCTCACGACGCTTACTCTTGTCAGTACGCTATTTGGAGGCATTCAGGTTGTACGAGCAAGTAATGCAACCGAAGAGAAAGGCGCCAGGATTTATTGCTTCATGCGCTCGAGTGGCAATAGTCACATTGTGAGTTGGAACGCGGCTTATGCTGTCATCAAACGACAAGGTAAAACTTTGTTCAGAACATCACCTGAACATGCATCTGTGATGATCACTGAAGCTGTGGTCAATGATCCTAGAAAGTTCCCTGATTGCGGTCAATTCCTTGGCGATTTGTTTAGCAGTCCATCTAATAAAGCCTCAACCACACCCGTTGGCACAAACGCCACAGCCATCAATGACGAGCGCTATAGCTATTGAGCATCTTAGAGTCGCTGCACTTTTCTTCGCTTCCGCTTTACTTTTGCCGTTTAGTACTGGCTGCCAGTCGAAGCTGACTAACAGATCTGTGCCGCATAACAGTCCTATCTCTGCAGTAACCAGTTGTCTGAAGCAGTTCCAGACCTCAGAACTGGATGGTGCCCTTAAAGTGTGCAATGAGGCCATTGTATCAACTCCTAATCAAGCTGAGTTGTTGCGAGATCGAGCATTAGTTCACATCCTTAATGGCAATTATCAAGAGGCATGTTCGGATGTTGCTGCTGGCTTGGAGCTGATTCGAGGAGCAGTGGCAACCGTCGGGTCGATGCTGCACTACGAATTGGAGGTGCGTCAGGCCACATGCGAGCACTCGCTAACTGCCCGCAGTAATAATTAACGCTGAAGACTCTATATGTGAAGATCCATCAGAATGCGATTGGCTCAGCCTTATTTGCCTAATCCAAAAGCTGAGGTGGTGTGATAAGAATATTAAACAACATAATCAATTACTTTATCCTACTCATGTAGCCATGCCAACAATAATCGTTGAATAATAAATAACTACAATTCTATGGTGAAGCACATTGCTGCTAACATTGCCCAGTGCTCAACTAGTGGTGGGCGCCCGAGTCGTGCTCTTCGATGCCTTCTCGTCATTAATCAACCCAATAGTTACGTCTATTAGCTCTATTTGCCGGCAAAATAACTTGAATGATGCTGATTTTAGCTACCCAAACTAAAACTGTTTACTCTACCTGGGTCACTAAACAAAGCTAACGGATAGGCTAAAATAGCAAACTCAAATTAACTGCTAGGACATTATGTGTCTTACTTTAGAGTCGAGGCTGAATAACGGCCGACGACATTGTGTTTGATGGCTGGGTCAACTGGCTGTGGGAATCAGTTAAGTGCATTCGCTTTGCACTATCAGTGAGCAGCGTAAGTCACTCCTGCAAGAGTAATCAGAAGTCAAACTTCCTTGCAGGGCACCGTTGCCTAACTTCTGACAGGAAAGTGAGAAATTTATCTGTTTAGACTCGGTTAGCTGGTAAACACTACACTAAGTTGTGACGGGCAGCGGCGAACACTATGCTCCCGATACAAAAAGTTGATGATTATTTGGAAAAATCTAAACATGGATAAACAGTGGCAGTAAGGTACAGCAGCGCCAGGCAAATGGTTTTTTCAGAGCAGCCGCGATCCAATCGAGATGCCGTTTAAGCTATGCCGGTTTCAACCGATTAATTCGGATGCATAGTAGGGATGCAGTTTTTCTTGACGAGCTCTGTCCCAAGTTGCGCGTTCGGAAGTGGCGTCAATCTTTGCATACTTTTACCGGAAAAAGTTGCATTTATTGCGGTCAACTGTCAGAGTCCATCGATCATCTTGTTCCGCGCGCTAAAGGGGGCTTAAGCGTTACCGAAAACTGTGTGCCGGCTTGTCTCTCCTGCAATGGTCTTAAGTCAAATGCCGACGTCTTTGAGTGGTATCGCTGCCAGCGCTTCTATGACCCACGCCGTGCCATGGCTATTCGTGCATGGCGCTGCGGCGATCTGCATCTTGCCTTACGTCTGCTGCAATGGACCCAACCGAATCAGCTATACTCGCCCTTAGCTAATCAGCGAACATGCTTTAGGCAGCCTAAGCAGAGATTAGCGAAGTAGTCCTAAACTAACGAACGGGTTGTGGTTTACCTTCTGGGGATTTTTAGTTTTTCAACCAGCTTGAGCATGATTAAGATGCCAAGCTGCGTAGTCCAACCAGCTAAGTCTTGAAAATACAAGTAGCAGGTGGCTCTGATACTAAAGTATCGCGCTTATAATGGAGCGATGCAAGACTACCAATGCTGTCGGCATTCGTTGAGCGATATAGCCCTCTACCAGCGGGTACACGCCTTCTCGTATTGGGGGGTGGGTACAGCGGCCGATACTTAGTACAGCTAGCCCGCTTGTTAGGCACGTCTGTGTTGTGTACCAGGCGACAAGCCAAAAAGTCTGATGAGGGCGATGCTGACTTGGTGTTCAACAGCAGCAAGGGGCTGTTACCTAGTCCAGAGGCTCTTCAAGGTGTCACACATCTGCTTAGTACAATCCCCCCTGAGCAGCGAGGTGGCGATCCCGTGCTTTCTACGCTGTTACCAATGTTGAAAAAACTTCCTCTGAAATGGGCGGGCTATCTTTCCACAACTGGTGTCTACGGAAACCGTAATGGTGAATGGGTCCGGGAGAGCGACTGTCCGAATCCTGAACTACAACGCAGTCGCCGTCGATTGGACTGTGAACGGTCTTGGTTGAGCTCAGGCTTACCAGTCCAGATCTTACGTTTACCAGGAATCTATGGCCCTGGGCGTTCTATTCTCGATTCAATTAGGCAGGGAACAGCCCGCTTGATTAATAAACCCGGGCAGGTTTTTTGTCGTATTCACGTGGAAGACATTGCTGGCGCATGCTGGCATCTGATCCAGGATTCCGGTTCTGAACACCGACCAACAATCGTCAATGTGGTGGATGATGAGCCTGCAGCGCCTGCTGATCTCGTCCGCTATGCAGCTGACCTTCTTGGTTATAAGCCGCCTCGCCAAGAATACTACGAAGACATATGCAATGAAATGAGCCCTAAGACAAGGTCTTTTTGGAATGAAAACCGCCGCGTCAGCAACCGGCTTCTTTGTCATGAACTAGGCTATTCCCTACTTCATCCAACCTATCGAGAGGGCTTAAAGGATTGCCTAAAACAAGACAAAGTTAACTGGACTCCAATAGCGTCCACGGGCCACTAAATTGACTGCCTGGGCTCAAGCTGCTGTTTGTTTGATATATCGGCAGAAGAACTGAGGCTATCGGCAAAGCGGCGCCAACTGGGTATCGGTTGTTGATTGCATAATTCTGCGACGACCCCTATCGGAGTAACAAGCGCAGCGTAGTAATGAATTTCACTGTTGCCAAAGATCCTAGACAGATCCTCGTGATCGCTCTTGGCGATCCCGCCGGCATTGGCATGGAAGTGGTATTAAAGGCACTGGCTTCAAGAGATTTACCAAAATCTATGAAACCAATCCTGGTTGGTTGTCGCAGTAGTCTACTGGCAGTCCACAACCGCTTAAAGCAACAGACGTCAGTACCCCTAGCCGATCCACGGCATCTTATTATTGATGACCAACCTCTTCAGATGGGTATCGAATCTGGGGTGCCAAGCACGCACGGTGGAGAAGCTGGATTCCGCTGGCTCACCAGGGCAGTAAAATTGTTACAGGACATCAAAGGACGCGCCCTGGTGACCGCTCCTATTGCTAAGCACCTCTGGTATGCAGCCGGGCACGAATACCCTGGCCAAACGGAACGTTTGGCGGAACTAGCCGGCAGTAACCGCTCGTCCATGTTGTTCACAGCTGTCTCACCTTACACCGGATGGCGACTCAACACACTGTTAGCGACCACCCACATCCCGTTGTATCAGATTCCTCAGGCGTTAACTCCAGAGTTAGTGAATCACAAGCTGACCGTGCTCTTGGATTTCTGTCGACGCTTTCAACCTTGTCCACATCTCGTAATCGCCGGATTGAATCCACATGCAGGGGAATCAGGACGACTGGGGTTTGAGGAGATAAGCTGGCTCACGCCACTTGTCTTGCACTGGAGAAATAGGCATCCAGAGGTTCGATTAGATGGTCCTGTATCTCCAGATACCTGTTGGCTGAGTGCAGCTCGGGCTTGGCAACATAAGAATCAACAGGGACCTGATGGGATCCTTGCGCTTTATCATGACCAAGGCCTGATCCCGGTGAAGTTGATGGCCTTTGATGCTGCTGTCAATGCCACGCTGGAACTGCCATTCCTACGTACTTCACCTGATCACGGCACCGGGTTTGATATAGCAACGCAAGGGACCGCACGCCCGGACAGTATGATTGCCGCAATCCGGGCCGCTTGGGAACTAAGCTTGACTCAAGTGGATTTGACGCGCATTAAGACTTGACCAAACTCAACAGGTGTACCATTCTCCACTAGGATTTCTGTTATTTCTCCACTGACTTCAGATTCAAGTTCGTTCATCAATTTCATGGCTTCCAGGATACACACAGCCTGGCCAACACTGATACGGGTGCCCACTTCCACAAATGATGGTTCACCCGGCGCTGGGGCTCGATAGAACGTCCCGACCATTGGGGCAGTGATCTCTAATAGATCGCTTCGGATGGATGTTGCTACAGGAGGAGGTGAACCTGGTTCTGATGATGTCGCTGGAATCGCAGCCACCACCGGAGTAGGCATAGTTGATGCAGCGGTAGCCTGCCCCGGGATGTTGCGCCGGACCTCTAACCGAAAGTCATCCCCTTCTAACCGGAACTCCTGAATGTCGCTTTCTCCAAGCGCCTGAAGTAATTGGTGAAGTTGTTCATAATCCAGATGCATGGCCATCAGTTTTCACGTCCGAGGTACGAGTCATTACGAGTGTCTACCTTGATCTTTTCACCGGCGGAAAGAAATAAAGGCACCATCACCTGGGCACCAGTTTCCAGCACGGCGGGCTTTGTTCCACCTGTCGCTGTATCTCCCTTGACACCAGGATCAGTTTCCTTAATCTCGAGAACTACCGAATTAGGCAATTCCACTTCTAGAGGACTACCGTTCCAGGAGACGACGTTCACCTCCATGCCTGCTTTGAGATACTTACAGCTATCACCAATCTGAGCCGCCGTGAGCCGCGTTTCCTCATAGGAGGACATGTTCATAAAGACAAAGTCCTCGCCATCCATGTATGTGTGCTGTAGAGACGATTTCTCTAATAAGGCTTGGGGAAGCATTTCGCCAGCACGAAACGTCTTCTCAATTACGTTTCCGTTCTTTACTGATTTGAGCTTGGTGCGTACAAACGCGGATCCCTTGCCGGGCTTTACGTGTAGAAACTCAACCACTCGCCAAACTGCGCCATCGATTTCAATCGAGGTGCCGGTGCGAAAGTCGTTGCTGGAGATCATTCCAACGGAACGGTTTGGAAGATCATACGGCTGTGCCAAAGTCGCTTCATAACTGGCTTTCCCCCCCTTGACCCATCAGCGTTTCAAGGCCGTTTTGGTCGCTTTGATCAGCTTCGTGTTCTTCGACTTAACATCTCCTGCCTGGGCTAGCCTACCTCAAGGCAATGCCGTAAAGGATCCAACGGCAATCCTGCGTGATGCACTGCCCTTCGAACAAGACGACATTCGTCAGTTGCAGCATCGTCTTGAACTCACCAGCGACGATTTACGTGCCAAGCGTTGGAGTGCGCTTGGAAGAACCGTGTCACGCGGTCAGGCTTTGCTTAGTACACGACGCAAGACAATTCTCGACGCTATTCCAGAACCTCTCCGTGAGCAGGCTGATATGAGGCTTTCAGAGGTGGGTTCGGGCTTAGAGCAAATGGCCGCTCGAGTGAAAGCAACCGACAAGCCCGGATTCATCATCGATAGACGAGTCACGCTACATCAAATCGGCGAGGTGGAGAGTTTATTAGTGAAAGACGGATTCGAGCGAATAATTCCCTCCGAGTTCGATTCCCTGCCTCGTCTACAGGGGAGGGCTAAGCTCAAAATCAGTACCACAAAAGGAGAGCTGACCACCGTTGTTGATGGCTACAACGCACCGCTCACTTCGGGTGCTTTTGTAGACCTTGCTCTGAAAGGCTTCTACGACGGCCTTCCTTTCACTAGGGCAGAGGACTTTTACGTCCTTCAAAGTGGTGATCCCGAGGGTCCGGAGATTGGGTACATCGATCCATCCACGAAACAGGAACGCTACATACCCCTCGAAATTCGAATACCTGAAAAAGCTGAGACGCTATATAACGAAACCTTTGAGGACGTGGGATTTTTTAAAGCAACACCGACTCTGCCCTTCGCCACACTTGGGACCTTAGGATGGGCTCACTCGGACAACGCCCTCGATGATGGTTCTTCCCAGTTCTTCATATTTCTTTATGAACCAGAGTTAACACCAGCTGGTCTTAACCTGGTAGATGGTCGCAATGCAGCCTTTGGCTATGTGATCGAAGGCTTTGATGTACTCAAGGAGCTCGGTGTAGACGACAAGATTATAACGGTAACTCTCATCGATGAGATTGGCGGTCAACTCAAATCTCGCGCATGAGTAAAACTTTGGCGGAACTTGGTGAAGCAGAACTATTAAGACGGCTGGCTTACTTTGCTCCTCCAGGGCAACTGATCGACGACAGTGCAACCATTGGATCTGATCCCCGTCCCCTGTTGGTGAATACCGATGTTCTTGTGGATGGCATCCATTTCAGTGACATCAGCACCCAACCCAGTGATGTAGGCTGGCGAGCCGTCGCTGCGAATTTCTCTGACCTCGCTGCTAGTGGAGCCATCAGCATTGATGGCATCACCGTGGCGCTGATTGCACCAGGTCATACCCCCTGGAGCTGGGTGGCCGGTGTCTATGACGGGTTGAAGGCCGCCCTCGATGAGTTTGGTGGGGTGTTGTTGGGAGGGGATTGCTCTAAAGGTTGCCAGCGGTTGTTGTCAGTAACCGCGCTGGGGCGATTGGGACCTCTACGCCTCCACCGCGGCGATGCACAACCGGGAGATATCCTTGTTACAAGCGGGCCCCATGGACTCAGCCGACTGGGACTTGCTCTTCTTCGGAATGATGCGGCACTGCACGGGATCTCTTTACCCAGTGCTTTGCGGATAACGGCGATCAACCAGCATCAGAGGCCAATCCCACGACTCGCAGCTCTCCAGACTTTACTCCGATGCAAACCGGAAGCATTACCGTGGCGTGCTGGCGGAGTAGATAGCAGCGACGGCTTACTAGCTGCCATCCAAGGGCTCTGTACCAGCAGTGGCTGCGGAGCCTCGCTCGTATGGGATCAACTGCCACGTCCAGACGACTGGCCTGCTGGCGAACTTTGGGATCGGTGGTGTCTGGCTGGCGGCGAAGATTTCGAGATTGTGGTTAGCCTACCCCCCACCTGGGCTCAAAGATGGCTAGAAGCCTTGCCTCAAAGTCGTCGCATAGGTCACATCACTGCAGAATCAAACATGATTCGTTGGCAGAAGAATCGGCAAATCGTTTATGTTGCGGGTTTTGATCATTACAAAAATGATCACAGCGAATAACCAACAACCCCCTTTGGGGGGGTTGTCTTCGACCAGTTTAGATTATGTTCACTTCCATTTTCTAGCAACGACCTCAGCGAGATCAACAACACGTTGACTGTAGCCCCATTCATTATCATACCAGGCCAGAATCTTTACAGCTCTGTCCCCCATCGCATAAGTAAGATCGGCGTCGAATATAGTCGATTCGTCGGTACCAGCGTAATCGGTAGACACCAATGGTAGATCGCTGTACTTGATGATTCCCTTCATGCCGTTCTCAGAGGCATTCTTCATCACAGCCTTAACTTCTTCAACGGTGACACCCTGAGAAGTACCGAAGGTCAGATCAACAGCAGAGACGTTAGGAGTTGGAACACGCATGGCAAATCCGGTGAGCTTGCCTTTCACCTCGGGGTAAACGAGAGCAACAGCCTTGGCTGCGCCTGTAGTGGTAGGAACCATGTTTAGTGCGGCAGCACGGGCACGACGCAGATCACGATGGCTATTATCCAGAATCCTTTGGTCACCGGTATAGCTGTGAATGGTCGTCATCAGACCCCACTCCATGCCAAAGCTTTGATCTAAAACTTTGACAATCGGAGCCAGGCAATTGGTGGTGCAACTGGCATTACTAAGAATGTTCCAGTCCTCATAGTGATATTGGTCTTCGTTCACGCCAACGACAAATGTACCCACTCCGTCACCTTTGCCAGGGGCGGTCAAAATCACCTTTTTAGCACCAGCTTGGATGTGCATGCTGGCTTTTTCGTCAGTGTTGAAAACGCCTGTGGATTCAATCACAAGATCCACACCCCAATCTTTCCAAGGACAGTTCAGGGGGTTGCGATCAGCAAAGAATTTAATTTCCTTGCCGTTCACGAACATGGAATCGTCTGTGGTCTTGATGTCCACTGATGGATCCAAGCGACCCAAAATTGAGTCGTAAGTGAGCAGATGTGCACTGGTTGCGGGATCAGATGTGGAATTCATTCCCACGATTTCTAAACCAGTATCCGCTCCCCGGCTGATCCAACCCCGCAAAACATTGCGACCAATTCGGCCGAATCCATTGATTGCAACGCGCAGGGTCATAGAAATAGCGGGAAACCCGTGTAATGGTTTTGGGCGCCGATCATACAGAAGTTGACGGAAATTCTTCGTTCGACCTACAAAATCTCGGTTACTTCGCTCTATCTCCCATAGAACATGGCCGCAAAACCGGACTATCTTTACAATCCTTCGTAGCCGCCGGTTGCCACGTTTACTCGCCCCCAAGACACCAGTTCATTTCATCGGTGTTGGCGGTATTGGGATGTCGGCGCTGGCAAAAATTTTAGTGGATCGTGGCTACCCCGTTAGTGGCTCGGACCCTCAAAACAGCCCTGCGGTTAAGCAGCTACGCAACCGAGGCGTCACCGTATTTTCAGAACAAACGGCTGAAAGCATCAATGCAGTTCTTGCATCTAGAAAGAATCCACCGGTGGTAGTGATCAGCACCGCAATTCCGCATAACAATGCCGAATTGGAACACGCCCGTAACCATCAGCTTGCGATCTGGCATCGCTCGGATCTACTGGCTGCGCTGATCGATCAACAGGCCTCCATCGCTGTAGCAGGGAGCCATGGGAAAACCACTACAAGCACCTTGATTACCACGCTACTTATTGAGGCTGGAGAAGATCCAACCGCTGTGATCGGCGGGGTTGTCCCTTGCCTTGGAAGCAACAGTTACTCTGGCAAAGGTCGCTTATTGGTAGCAGAAGCGGATGAATCTGACGGGTCTCTGGTGAAGTTCAGCCCAAGTCTTGGGGTAATCACCAACCTAGAATTGGATCATACCGACTATTACGATGGGTTAGATGATTTGATTTCGACTTTGCAGCGCTTTGGTCGCGGTTGTAGGCGACTACTCGCAAATCGTGACGACCCGATTCTCCAGGAGCATTTTCAACCAACTGCTTGGTGGTCCAACCAACAGAACGAGAACGTGGCCTTTGCTGCCCTACCTGTGAAAATGAATGGCGATCGGTGCACCGCACTGTTTTACGAAGATGGTCTGGCTGTAGGCGAGTTCAATTTGCCGATGGCTGGTTTACATAATCTGAGTAATGCCACAGCGGCTCTAGCCGCCTGTCGCATGGAGGGTATTCCCTTTATGCGATTGGTGCAGGGTCTTGCTCGACTCCAAGCACCTGGCCGTCGCTTTGACCTCAGGGGGACTTGGAAAGGCAGAAATATCGTTGATGACTATGCCCATCATCCCAGTGAGGTTCGGGCAACTTTGTCAATGGCACAACTGATGGTGAGCAGTGGACAGAGTCCACTTCCCACGCCTCCACAGCGGTTAGTGGCGGTGTTTCAACCGCACCGTTTCAGTCGCATGCAAGAGTTTCTCGATGCTTTTGCCGAGGCGCTGCAGAACTGTGACGCTCTGCTACTGGCCCCAGTTTACGCCGCCGGAGAAAAACCCATTCCAGGCATTTGCAGCAACACACTCGCCAAACGTATTCAAAATTTGCAGCCTGACCTCGAGATCGCTGTTGCTGACGATCTCGATCATCTCACGGATCTAGTAAAGCAACACAGCCGTCAAAAAGATCTCGTACTTGCCATGGGAGCCGGCGACGTCGACAGCCTTTGGGGACGACTCGCTCGATGACGAGGTTGCTGGTTCCTCGGGCAAAGGCTCGCCTAGCCAAATTCACCACCTGGCGCGTCGGTGGACTAGCCGAATGGTTAGCGGAACCTAAGAGCCTCGAAGAAACCATTGCTTGGGTGGAATGGAGTAAAGAGAAAGGTCTTCGCTGCCAAGTGATTGGAGCTGGCTCTAATTTACTCATTCACGATGATGGTTTGTCAGGACTATGCCTTTGCTTACGCAGATTGCAGTGTCTCATTATCGACACCAATAGCGGTATGATTGAGGCGCTTGCTGGTGAACCCATCTCTTCCCTCTCTCGCCGGGCGGCACACGCCGGGCTTCACGGTCTCGAATGGGCCATTGGGATACCTGGGACCGTTGGAGGTGCCACCGTAATGAACGCCGGTGCTCAAGGGGGATGCATAGCAGACCGGTTAGTGTCTGTCCGGGTGATCCCTATACACGGTGGAGACAGTTTTGAACTCCATCACAATGAACTCAGCTTTGCTTACCGGCATAGCCGACTCCAGCAGGAGAATTTAGTGGTGCTATCCGCACGCTTCAAGCTCGAACCCGGTTATGACCCAGAACAAATTGGTCGCAAAACGCATTGCAATCTGAACCATCGTACTAACACACAGCCATATCAACAGCCCAGTTGTGGCAGCGTCTTTCGCAACCCAGAGCCTCAGAAAGCTGGACAGCTCATTGAGACTCTAGGCCTTAAAGGTACCCGCATTGGTGGTGCTGAGATCTCTACGGTGCATGCAAATTTCATTGTCAACGTCGGCGATGCCCAAGCCAACGACATCAACAAACTGATTTATCTGGTGCAAGAACGCGTTGAATCACAACATAATCTTTATCTTCACCCAGAAGTGAAACGATTGGGATTTGCTGCGGCCGTTTAGTCTTTAAATATCATCCAACATCATTATGGCAGGTTTCGGACTTCCAAATTTCGGTCAGCTCACTGAATCCTTCCGCAAAGTGCAACAAATTCAGCAAGATGCTCAAGAACTCCAAAAAGAGTTAGACGACATGAAAATCGAAGGGAAAAATGCTGATGGACGTGCCAGTGTTTGGTTATCAGGAAACCAGCAGCCTTTGAGCGTACGTCTAGATCCAGCATTGATTCACGATGGTGCGCAAGCTTGTGAGTCAGCAATGCTTGAAGCTTTGCAAGCTGCTTACACACAATCTATTACAACGATGAAATGCCGTATGGAAGAAATCACAGGCGGACTTAATCTTAATCTTCCTGGAATGGGCAACTAAAATTTTTTTAAGCAACTAAAACTCTGCTATATCAAAGAATTCAGAAAAATTTAGACTTAGAGCAAATAATTAAGTAAACAGAACTAACGAAAAGTCTTGGATTCTAATAACATTAGGCAAGAATATTATAAGATTAAACTAGATAAATAATAGCTAAATATTATGATGTTACTGTTTTTTCAGTGATAATTAGCTATATATTTAATAAAATTAATTTATCAAATCTTTAATCTGTACAAAACTTTTAGTAATTATTAATAATAAATAAAGCAACAGTTGTTTTATTTAAATTTCTACTAAGTTACACACGGGACTAATAAAAACTTAAAATAAAATTTAATTATATCAAATCTGACAAGCTATATAATTATTGCTATCTTTAATTAAAAGTAGAAATGCTAACTTATTTAAACAAACAACCTCGTTTTGATAGGGTTAAAATATTAAAATAATGATTAATTCATAATTATAGCACTTATGTTTAACAAAGTTTTAATGCTGTTTCAAACATTTCTACTTCTTAATACCTAAACTAATAAAGTTGACAACTAAAATTTAATAGTGGTTAAATTTATTGAAAAAAATAATATCAAAGTCTTGAATATCCTAATTTATATTTATCAATAATAGAATAATGAGAACTTATTTGCATCTTATTATCTATCAATTAGCGATATGCATATTGAATGGAACATTATATTAAACACATGTTATCAAAATAATGGTTTTTAGTTTTCTTGATAACTAATTTAATTAGCTATAATTATCTAATTTCATATAAGTTTTATGAAACTTAATTAACACTATAATACTATAATAAATAAAATTAATAGAGTAAATATTTACTATTCACGTTATAGGTTTAATGGTTTATCTTTAATGCTAATTAAGAGCCTGATTAGTAATCAGTATAAATAGTTGTATTTCCTATACTATGAATAAATTTATACCATAAAATTTATTTATAGTATTATTGTATATTTAAAACCTAATTCAAACTTTTTAAAAAATTACAAGTGAATATCAAGTAATTTTTTATAAGAATTTAAATAACTATTACACTAAATAGTATTTATTCATGTATATAAATTATAACTTTGTAATTATGAAACATGAATTTAAGGATTATTAAATTAACTTCTAAATGCTTAGGAACAAAATTTATATAAAAATTAAAGATAGATTAAATATCTAATCATATTATTTATAGCTAGTAAGTTTCTTTACTTGATTAAACTCAGTAATATAAAAATTATATCGTTCCCAATCACGATCTACACCGCAACCAGGTTCTTTCTGATGCGAGCAATTGCGAAAACGACAAGGCCACGGATCTAATTGACACCGGAGTTCTGGAAATAAAGACGCTACTTCTATCAAGCCATCTATCGCATTTGAACTATGAAATCCAGGAGTATCTGCAACTAATGTTTGTTTGCCTAATGGGAACAATTCTACATGTCGTGTTGTATGTTGTCCGCGCTGTAGTCGTTTAGAAATAGTACCGACCCGTAAAGATAAGTACGGCAAAAGATTGTTAAGGAGACTGCTTTTTCCGACACCTGAAGGGCCGTAGAGAACAGCAAGAGTGCTTCTCTGTAAGCGTTGTTTCAATATCTCTATTCCAAAACCAGTTTTGCTAGATACAAGCAGAGTTTCATAGCCCCACGCACGCAAGCGCCCGCAAAGACGGGTCAACGCATCCTCGGAAATAAGATCGACTTTAGTGAGGACTAATTGTATATCCAAACCAGTGCGTTCCGCTGCTAATAAAAAGCGACTGGCCTGATCAGGATCAAAAGTCGGCTGATCGACCGCTAAAACAACGACCACCAGCGAGGCATTTGCCACCGATGGATGAGTCAACCAACTCTTACGAGGCGAAACATCAACCACCACAGCTCTAGCTTGCTTGGGATCAATGGCTTCTACGTGAACTCGATCCCCTACATGTACGTCCATACCGCGATGGCTCAGACGAGACCGGCGAGTGCAAAGCAGCCGTTTTGGATACCCTTTAGGAACTGTATTAAGCTCCACTTCCAGGTAGTTTGCTTGCAGCGCCACGACGATGCCAGCGCCATTAACCACCACAAATCACCCGCAAATGTATCCAGGCTGAATGATTAACAGACATCACTACCTGGTGGCCTGCACTCCTTAAACCACTCATGACCATATCCTCCGGTTCACCTCGGTCTAAAATAACTTCAAGGCAGTCACCCTCGATCATTGTCTCCAGAGTGAGCTTGCAGCGGATATAGTTCAATGGACAAGGTGTTCCTCTTAAATCGAGAGAACGGTAGTCCATCATTTCTGACCAAACAAGCGAGCGAATAACCCGCTGTTGTGATGATGATGCTGCTGGCCTCGAGCAGAATGGTGACCTGCCAGCTGTTCCAACAAGCTACGCTCAGAGTAAGTCACTTGTTTGGGGAGTTCCACAGTTATGGTGATGCGCTGATCGCCACGAGCCACAGGATTACCCAATTTGGGAATTCCCTGATTTACCAGAGTTAGAACCGTGGCCGGCTGGGTGCCCGCAGGGATTTCTAGTTCTTTTTTACCTTCAACGGTCTCCACCTCAATTGTATCTCCGAGGATTGCCTGAAGATAGCTGACCTTTACTTCAGAGATAAGGTTGAGGCCATCGCGATGTAAACGTGGATGGGGTTTGACCGTGAGAAACACATAAAGATCGCCGGACAGGCCACCCCGAGGACCCGCATTACCCTCACCGGAAACCCGCAAGCGTGTGCCCGTGTCAACACCCGCTGGGATATTGATGCGTAGTTTTTTGCGCACTTGGTGAACACCCTGCCCTCCGCAGGATCCACAGGGATCCGCAACAACCTGGCCGCTACCGTCGCAGTTGGGGCACTCCGCGACCTGCGTGAAGCTACCAAACGGAGTCCGTGTCGCGCGTCGCACCTGGCCCACACCACCACAGGTGCTGCAACTTGTCGGACCGCTGCCCTGCCTGGCACCGCTACCCCCACAGGTATCACACGTCTCTAAATGAGGGATTTTGATTTCCTGTTCTTGTCCGAAAATAGCTTGTTCAAACTCAATAGTTAGATCATATCGAAGGTCGTCACCTTGCTGAGGCCCCCGACGCCTCTGCCGTCCACCCGCTGTACCAGAACCACCGAATCCCTGGAAAAAAGTTTCGAACAGGTCAGCGAACCCACCCATATCGTTCATATCCGGAACACCAGCGGCACCCCCTAACCCGGCTTCACCAAATTTGTCGTAGCGGGCTCGGGTTTGAGGATCGCTAAGAACTTCATAGGCACGCCCAATCTCCTTAAATTTGTCCTCGGCGCCTGACTCCTTGTTGACATCTGGGTGGTATCGACGGGCCATTCGCCGGTAGGCACGCTTCAAAGAATCCGCGTCCGCATCCTGACTTACACCAAGAAGATCGTAGTAGTTAGCCATCAGGCATCCCCCGCCTGGGGCTGTTCCTTAGTGTCTTCGGAGACAGCCGTAGTACCGGGCCCCATCGAAACCTTCACCATTGCGTGACGCAGCACCCTGCCATCGCAGTGATAACCACGTTGCAGCTCCTCACAGACAATACCTTCGGCGTGCTCCTCACTTTCTTCACGAAGTACTGCTTCATGCAGGTTCGGGTCGAACTCTTTACCGACAACCTCCATACGTGCAACACCTTGCTGCTTAAGAACATCCACAAGTTGTTTATAGAGGCCCTGATAGCTACGGTGCAACGCCTGAGCTTCTTCCCCCTCAGGATTCAACTGTTGACGAGCACGCTCAAAGTTATCCACCACCGGCAGAATTTCGGTAAGAGTTGAACAGATGAGTTGCTGGCGCATGTCGCTCTGGTCACGCGTCTGGCGCTTGCGGAAATTATCGAAATCCGCTGCGATGCGGACATATTGAGCTTGAACCGTCCCGTGTTCTTGTTTCAATAAACTCAGTTCCTGCTCGAGCTGCTGCAAGCGATTTGCAGAATCATTCTCTTCTGTCAAACCTGTCTCAGCAACTCGATCATTGGCGGCACCAGCGGCATCGACGTTTGAAGCCGTAAGAACGTCACTCGATTCGGCGTTCTGGTTCTGTACTGAAGCTGGGTTGATATCCTGCGTAGGAGTTGCCTTAGCGACTGGGTCATTGATGGTACTGCCAACATCGACGTTTGAAGCCGTAAGAACGTCGCTCGATTCGGCGTTCTGGTTCTGCGCTGAGGTGGAGGCGTCGCCGCTCATGCTGAACGCTTAGGGATTGACATATAGACATGTTGAAGGAAAGAGCCCAACTCCCACAAGCTGCGGAAGCCCGCACCTCGCTCTCTGATCGATGATCCTGACTTAGCCGTTTTCGATTTAAATAAAATTTTCAGCTACTCTGTGACTATTGGAATAGTTGCTTTCCATAAATATCACTCTCTGGAATATAAATGAATGATTCAGGCCTTGGTCCATAGAGTTGTTTCGTCAGAGCCATATCATGCTTAACAAATCAAGTGTGGCGCGCGCGCCGCTACGGGGAAGATCGTTAAACAGACTGCACAAGGGTCAACTGCTCTGTCTGCGTGAATAGAAGGTCACCAGCTCATAAAGGTGCAAACGAGCATTCGTCACACTGCAACGTTCGCTATTGCCGTCCGCATCTTCGGTAACGGCGTGGGGCGCTTTGCGAAATCAGTGCCTTTTGCATGTATTTTCCGCGTTAATAGTTGCGACTATGAATCAGCATGGCTACCATCCTACCCGTCATGATCAGACCTTACTGCTGCCTTGAAGCGCAAGGCAATTCCATTGTTGCAGTACCGCTTTCCCGTTGGTCGAGGTCCATCATTGAATACATGACCCTGATGACCACCACAACGACGACAATGATATTCCGTGCGGGGAACAATTAATTTGAAATCTATTCTCGTTGCAATTCTTTGCTCGAGCGGTTGCCAAAAACTGGGCCAGCCGGTGCCGCTATCAAACTTGGTTAATGAAGAGAACAAAGACAAATCACAACCCGCACAGTGGTAAGTACCCTCGCGCTTCTCATCGTTAAGTAGGCTGGTAAACGGCCGTTCCGTGCCTTCGTTGCGAAGTACATCAAAAGCTTGAGAAGACAGGCGTTTACGCCAAGTCTCATCAGTGAGATCCCACTGTGGATCATTGGCTTTAGAAGCTGCCAACACTGCTTCCGACCGCCAAAAACCACTGAAAACACTGACTATTGTTGCCAACAGCAACGAACGACGGGAGACAACAATCGGGTTGAGGGTCATTGATCAGCCCTTAAAGAGAAATCCCAGTGGTTCTGAATTGATTCATGAACAAAGTTGGACAAGGCGACACCATTGCTGCCTACCGTTTCAGTGTGGCACCAATGCTCGATTGTACAGACCGCCACTTCCGCGTACTAATGCGACAGATTAGTAGCAGAGCATTGCTTTATTCGGAGATGGTGGTCGCCCAGGCCTTGCATCACACCGACAACCGTAGCAGGCTACTGGATTTTGATGATATTGAAAAGCCAATCGCTCTTCAGGTTGGCGGAAACGATCCTACCTTACTTGCTGATGCCGCTCGGCTTGCTCAGGACTGGGGTTACGATGAAATCAACCTGAATGTAGGCTGCCCTAGCCAGAGGGTGCAGACAGGTAACTTTGGCGCTTGCTTGATGGCCAAACCCGAACTGGTGGCCCGTTGCGTTGAGGCGATGGTCAAAGCTGGTTCGCTACCGGTCACTGTGAAACACCGTATCGGTATCGACAATCTCGATAGCGACAATCTACTCACTGCATTTGTTGACCAAGTAGCTGCAGCCGGTGCCCACAGATTCACGATTCATGCTCGCAAAGCTTGGTTAAAAGGTCTTAATCCTAGACTGAACCGAACTGTTCCTCCACTTCAGTACAACCGCATTATTGCTCTAAAACAACGACGCCCTCATTTAGTGATCGAGCTCAACGGTGGTCTTAATACACCAGATGACTGCTTATCAGCCCTCAAAGGATGCGATGGTGCAATGGTCGGTCGAGCTGTGTACAACCACCCCATGCGTTGGGTCGATGTCGATCATCTGATTTTTGGAGAGGCACCGCGACGGATCCTGGTTTCAAATGTAGTTGAGAGATTGGTTCCCCACGCCTCATTGCATTTGCAACGAGGCGGGCGACTTTGGGATTTATGTCGACACCTTGTCAATCTTGTCAAAGGTGTTCGAGACGCACGTCGCTGGCGCCGTGAATTAAGCAAACGAACTCAGGACAAAAGAGCTGATCTCAACATCCTGGAAGAGGCCAAACGGCAACTGGAAGACGTCGGCCTCTAAACGAAGGAAGAAGGCAGCGCGAGGTATCAACCTTCGTCTCCGTCGTGGTTAGAGAATTCGTCGCTACCGCCACCAGAGGAACGACGACGACGGATACGTCCTTCGTCGTAAGCGTTGCCCTGGGAAGTAACGTCATTGCGAGTGCCGTAACTGCGATCTTTCCAACCACGAGCGCCGGAAGGGCGATCGCCACTGCCGCTATAGCCACTGCCGCTATAGCCACTGCCGCTATAGCCACTGCCGCTATAGCCACCGCCGCTATAGCCACCGCTATAGCCACCGCCGCTATAGCCACCGCCCCGACGCGGTGCACTGCCGCGGGGTTCGGCTTTGTTGATTCGAAGCGGACGCCCCATCAACTCAGCCCCCTGTAGGCCTTCAATGGCAGCCTCTTCAGTTGTTTCATCAGACATTTCAATAAAAGCGAAGCCACGCTTGCGGCCCGTATCACGCTCAAGGGGAAGGGCACAGCTCACGACTTCACCAAACTGTGCAAACAGTTCAGTCACATCCTCCTGCTCAGCGCGGAAGGGAAGGTTGCCAACAAAAATGCTCACGTTCTGCGTGGACCGGGTACGAAAAAATGGACTGAAGGGACCTGGAACATCGCCATGGGGGCCACGACTCCGGTAAAGAAGTGACGTACCTCTGGCTTGACAAGCGTAGACCCGGTAGAGCAAATGGGTCATCCCACTGGTTGCGTTACGTTCAGATGCTGCAACCAATGTTCTAACTGCTCGTCCACACGATCAAATCCAGTGCCTCCTTGACTCCGACGAGCAGCTACTACTGCCCGGGGAGCGAGCATCGCATTTAAGTCAGCCTCAAACGCTGGATGCAACTCCTTCCAAGTCGACAAGCTTAAATCTCGGAGCAAGCAACCCTCATCGAGGCATCGACGAACGACAGCACCAACAAGGTGATAAGCTTCACGAAAGGGAACTCCTCGCGCCACAAGGTAGTCAGCCACATCAGTGGCGTTTGAAAAGTCTTGTTCTACAGCATCATTCAGATTTTGTGTGCGAAATTCGAGGCCTTCCTCAAATAAAAGAGCCATAGCTTTAGTGCAATCACGAGTTGTGCGAAATGCATCAAAAAGAGCTTCTTTATCTTCCTGTAAATCTTTGTTATAAGCCAAGGGAAGGCCCTTAATCATAGTTAATAGGCCTTGGAGGTGACCAAAAACACGCCCGCATTTGCCCCGCACCAACTCGGGCACATCAGGATTTTTCTTCTGCGGCATTAGGCTGCTTCCTGTGGCACAGCGGTCGCTTAAACGAATGAACTTAAACTCCTCTGAGGCCCAAGTTATCACTTCCTCGGCCAACCGGCTTAGGTGCGCCATAACTAGTGATGCAGCCGCTGAAAATTCCACACAAAAATCGCGATCGCTCACCGCATCCAGACTGTTAGTATAAATAGCTTCAAAACCCAGCTCTCTAGCCGTCTGCTGACGATTAATTGGTACTGGTGTTCCAGCCAATGCAGCAGCACCAAGGGGACAGATGTTTACCCGACGACGCACATCTCGCAGTCGCATCCGATCCCGTTCCAACATCTCAATATAAGCCAAAAGATGATGAGCTAAACACAGTGGCTGGGCGCGTTGCAGGTGGGTGTACCCAGGAATCATTGTGCGTCGATGCTGATCAGCTTGAGAAAAAAGAGCTCGCTGCAAATGTTGAAGATCCTCTTCCAATTCATCCAATCGCCTCCTTAACCACAACCGCAGATCAGTTCCAACTTGATCATTGCGGCTTCGACCCGTGTGTAACTTCTTACCGACCGGTCCCAGCAGGGCAATTAAACGTCGTTCGACAGCGAAATGAACGTCTTCATCAGCTGGGCCGGGCTGAAACACCCCAGCATCAGCCTCAGTCCGAACCGTCTCAAGACCCTGAACCAACTGCTCGGCTTCCTGAGCAGTGATCACCCCGCAGGAGCCCAGCATCCGTGCATGGGCAATCGACCCATCTAAATCTTCTTGGAGCAACGTCAGATCAAACCCAATTGAAGCGTTAAAAACCTCAATAAAAGGGTGCAGACTTTGCTTGAAGCGATTGCTCCAGACGCTTGTACTGCTATCTTGGACCTCACCAGCCATCGGTTTATGAGTGCCATCAAATTATCAAGCGAAAGTATGATTGCCTCAAGGCCTTTAAACAAGCATATTTGAAAGCGCTATTGCTTCAGGTACTTTCAGTACGACCATGGAGGCATCGTCTTCTGGTTGTCGGTTGGCGCCGACAAATTGATCAAGACGTTCAAATAGTGTGTCGAGAATCACTTGGGATCTTCCTCCACTGCGGCAGATCCTACGCAGAGCGCGAATCAATCGAGCCTCACCAAAGCGATCCCCCGTAAGACTAGAAGCTTCGGTCACACCATCTGTGTAATACAAAAGGACATCACCAGGAGCCAAATAAATTTCACTAAGGCTGTAATTGGCCTCCGGTTGAAGACCAATAAGCAAGCCAGCAGCGTCTAATCTACTGATGCTCTTGCGCTTATAACACCAGAGCAAAGGTGGATTATGAGCCGCGTTGGCATAACGCAAACGATAGGTTAAAGGATCAAAGTCCGAGTAAAATAATGTTACAAATCGACGAGACTGCGCTAAATCTTCTTGAGCGAGTTGGTTGAGGTCGTGCAGAATGCGATCCGGCGGTAATCCACTGAGGACCTCAGCTCGCAGCATACCGCGAAGCATGGTCATCAGGAGGCCAGCGGCAATGCCCTTGCCCATCACATCGCCCATCACCAGAGCCCAACGACCACACTCCCGCCGACGGCCAATGAGTTCGGGTTGCATAGGAATAAAATCGTAGTAATCACCACCAACTTGGAAGGCTGGACGGCAGCGAGCCGCTAAATCCACGCCCTTGATGATGGGACAATGATCAGGCAGTAGTTGAGCTTGGATTTCGGCTCCAGTACTCAGCTGACGGTCGACTCGTTCATGGCGACGGGCATCCCGAAACATTTGATCATTCTCGATCGCTACACCTGCCAAATCTGCCACTAATTGAGCATGACGGCGGTGCGCATCTGTCCAAACGATTCTCGATGACAAATCAAAGACATAAAGACGGCCACGGCATCGGCCACGAACGACTACAGATGTGGCAAACAGTCCCGCTTTGGGAAGACAACACTGAATTAGTCGATCCAAGGCCAGCACTTGGTCATCGTCCGTTCCAAATCCAGCAGATTCACCAGGTTGGAAACCAATCAGACATCGAAAAAGATCTTGAGAGGGCTCGACGGGAACAGCCTGAAGCTGGTCTCGCCAAACTCGTCCATCGGGTTGAAAGGGTACAATTAGAGCGCCATCGACGCCAACTAATCGAGACACCACGACCGGCACCAGCTCCAAGAAACGATGCAAATTGGTAAAATTGCGTAGAGCAAAGACGAGAGAAACCAAGAGGTCCTGGCTGCGTCGTTGGTCGTTATCTAGATTGTCAAGCAGCTGGCGCAAGGAGGTGCTCGCCCGAGACGAGGACGGCCTGTTCCGCCGAGGTATGGGGGAAAAGCAGCGGGGGTGATTGCTGCTCAACGTTACACCCTCTTGGAAAACGCAACGTGGCAATGACTTATCATCTAGCTAGCAGAGCCTCAACGAATTCAAAACTGTTAAACGGCCGAAGATCACGGATACCTTCACCAGCACCAATAAAGCGGATAGGTAAACCCGCTTCCGATGACACTGCTAAGGCAACACCACCACGGGCCGTACTATCAAGCTTGGTTATGACGACACCAGTCAAACGGGTCGCCCTAGCAAAAGCCATCGCTTGACGTAAACCATTTTGTCCTTGGCTGGCATCGAGTACCAACAGTGATTCAACGTTTGCCTTAGGAGCCAAACGGTCGATGATATTTCGAATTTTTTGAAGTTCTTCCATCAAATTGTGCTTAGTCTGTAGGCGCCCTGCCGTGTCCACCAACAGTAAATCGATTCCGCGAGACCGAGCTGAACCTATAGCATCAAACACAACAGCAGCTGGATCGGCATTGCTGCTGGAATTGGAGATTACTGAGACGTCGCTGCGATCGCCCCATATTTGGACCTGCTGAACAGCTGCAGCGCGAAACGTGTCCGCTGCTGCAATCAGTGCTGAGTACCCACTACGCACAGCCAGATTTGCCAGTTTTCCAAGTGTCGTGGTTTTACCAGCACCGTTCACTCCAACCATCAACCAGATATTAAGGTGGTCTCGCTCCGGCGCTAAAAGAGACACCCCACTGGCCTGAATGGGAGCATCTAGTAGATCCCTCAGTTGGTTCTTAAGAAAGCGAATTCCCTCGATTGGATCGACAATTTCCTCATTCATGCGCTGACGCAAGGCTTTCAGCATCTGATCGGTGGCCTGAACGCCGGCGTCAGCCCGAAGCAGAAGGGTTTCAAGATCTTCAAGTACTGCCGGAGTTAGTGGATCATCGCCAAAGCTCTCCAGTAAACCAGTAACAAAGCCCCGTCGGGTTTTTTCTAGACCACGACGTAAACGCCCAAGCCAATCGATTTCTTCTAGTGAAATCTGATCAACACGACGGCCTTGAGCTGCCAGTACTTCAGCGGACCAGGTAAAATTGCTATCAAATGCTCCAAGAGTTAACTTAACGGGGTCTGTAGTTGCTGCAGGGGCCTTGTGCGTCAGCGTTGGTTCTGTATCAACCTCGAGGGCCCTAACTTCCTGCTCATGTTGGCGCTGCTGACGCTGTGCTGCAGCCTGTTCAAGCAATGAAGGACTAGCTGATGAGTTCGGGGCTGGTGGCTTGGGCTTCTGCTCTGGAGTTGTTGGTCGAGAACCTGCGGTGGCCTGTTGTTGCTGCGCTTTCAAACACGCATAAGCTTCACGTGCCCAAACCAAAGCCTCATCCTCTTCTTCTTGAGACAATGTCGTCTCTGAAGAACAGCCAGAAGCGATCGGATCGACTGGAGCGGTACTGTTAGCGGGTTGCAGATCAACAACCGTCGATGCAGAAGCTGTTGAAGAATCGTCTGCCGAAGCTAGTGATGACTCCTGCGAAGAAGGCACCTTTGGAGTGGTTTTCCCCGGAGAGGAATTCTGGCGATCGAACCAGTTGAATACCATTAGTCCGAAGCAATGGATCGAGCATTGTGGAAACGACGCAACACACCATTGATCATTCGACGCCCCTGTTCATCGCTGTATCTATTTGCTAGCTCAACAGCTTCGCTAAAAGCCACTGGCGTAGGTGTACCCATGGTCTGTATGTCGACAACAGTAAGGCGAAGGATGTCGCGATCGATGCGCGGTAAACGCGCCAGCCTCCAACCTTCCATTACGTGATCTAGCTTTGCATCTATGCTCTTGCGTTGCAGAATTACTTGGCAAATTCGCTCTACCGCTGCGGAACGGACCTGTTCCTGATCGGCTAGAAGGAGAAGTCGAGGAAGCTCCAATGTTGCAGAAAGGCTGTTCAAAACCTGTTCCGCCACTTTGAGGGAGGAATGCAAATGATCGAATACAATAGTTGATGTTGGCGCTCGCTCCCGCTGCAGTTCGGTGTCCAGAAGGCTCTGCTGGGCCTGTTCTAACTCCATAGCGCACGAGTCAAGAGCTTCTCGCCAGTGGTAGGTCAGGCTATCCAAGGTCTTTTCAAGCAGGGTTTCGATAGCCAGGTCAGCCACAGCAGACTGCTTTTGTTCTGACACTTGACCAAGCGCTAGTAAGGCTAGCTCGCGAGAAAGAGATCGTGAGGCCATTCGTTAGCTGGAAGGAGATGTAGAATTCCGCAGCTGAGCTATAAGGCTCGAAAAACTTCGATTCACAGGTGCTTCTTTTTCGTCCGGGTTAACAATGCCAGCCGAAATGATTGTGCGGAATGCTTCCTCAACAGAGATATCGAGTTTGCGAACCGAGTCAGCAGGAACAAGTGTGTACCAACCAGTGGTTGGATTGGGAGCTGTAGGAATAAACACACTCAATAACGGTGTTTTTAAATCAGACTGCAGCGATAGACCAACCTCGCCAGTCACAAAGCCGATGCTGAATAAACCCTCTCTTGGATATTCGACAAGAACAACACGGCGAAAACGAGCCGAATTTCCACTCAAAACAGTTTCGAGCAGCTGTTTAAGTGTTTTGTAAACAGAACCTGCAAGCGGAATCCGGGTAAGTGTTCCTTCGCCAAATTCGAGCAACCATCGACCAACAATGTTGCGAGCCATAAGGCCGATTAACAGAATCCCCATTAAGGGGACCGTCAATCCAAGAGTAAGGTTAATTAGATCCTGAAGAAGCGGATTCAGGGTGATGAAAGGGTTGAACTGCTTCGGGATTGACGTCAGAAAAGCCAGAACAAACCGACTGACGATCGTGGACAACCAAATTGTGGTTGCCAATGGGATTACCACTAGCAACCCTGCAATCAGGTCATTTTTTAGATCTTGCTGAAGCCTTTCGCTTAGCGGCAGATCAGGTCTGGAATTAGACTGAGCCAAGGAGCTTCTGCGCCCAGAGTCGAGGAATGCTGTCCAACCTAACCAGCAATCAGATCACTGCCGTGAGTGCGAGCAGTACAAAAGCAATCGCCAGAACAATTGCAGTAGTCGTAACACCAATCAATCTCTGACGGTATTCGCGAGTTTGCTGAGATTCCACTTGAGTGATTTGAGCTTCCATTTGGGCGATCTGCTCATCAATCATCGTTTCTGCAGCACGCTGCTTGTCTTCGGCAGTGGCTTCAACTGTCAACTGACCAGCCTGAGCAAGCTGCTCACCCAAAAGGGCAACCTTTTTAGGATCTTTACGAAAAGCCCGGGCATCCTTTACTGCTGCACGACCTTGCTCTAGATTTTGGGCGTTTGAAGCCTCACCAGTGTCTTTATGCGAAGGCATTGGAACAGTCACCAACATGCCAATTGCCAGCAGAGTTGAAAGAACACAAACCAAAACCCGTAGAGGGGTTGTCCTCTGCTGCAGAGTCTCAAGTCGTGACCCAATCAGGCAGGTTAGTAGGCCAATGAAACCTAGTGGCGCCAAAGCTACTAAAGGTCTGGTGATTTGGGGGCGAGCGGCACCTGCGGACCAGTCAACACCAACTAGTACCGCAATCATCTGTAGCAAAAGAACGAGAATCATCGTTAGTCCAAGCCAACGAAGCAGCGAGGCCAGGCGTCCCGTTTCGGTTGCCGTCGTCACGTAAAGATACGAAATCGAATTCCAACCTTACGGTCGATGGCATGGCGAGACTCAAATGAAAGAGTGCAACTGAGTCAGGCTCTGAAACAGCGTGCTTTAGAGGAGGGTTTCAATCCCGTCGGCATTGCTCTATTACCGGGGAGTCCTCGGTTGCAGCTGCGCACGCAGGCACTCCAACGCTGGCTTGATCATGGCTATCAAGCCAGCATGGCATGGATGACTGCGCCACGCCGTCACGACGCTTCTCTCCTGCTAGATGGTGCACGAAGTCTGTTGGCAGTAGGTTTGAATTATTATGTTTCTACTCAGAGACATCCAAGAGCCTTAAAAGTAGCCCGCTACGGCTGGGGCCGTGACTACCATCGTGTCGTTAGTAAACGCCTTCGACGAGTTGGCCGTTGGTTATCCACACAGCAACCGGGATGCCAATGGCGCGTTTGCGTGGACTCCTCGCCATTGCTGGATAAAGCCTGGGCTGAGGAAGCCGGACTAGGATGGATCGGGAAGCACAGTAACGTGATCCATCCGCGTCGGGGCTCATGGATGGTGATTGGCCATTTATTAACGACGGAGCCACTTCAAGCAGATGCGCCAGCCCGAAGTCTCTGCGGGCGTTGCACCGCCTGTATAGATGCATGTCCTACCGGCGCTATTCGCGAACCGTTTGTAGTTGATGCCAAACGATGCTTGGCATTCCACACCATCGAAAACCGAGATCCAGAGCTTCCGGATGAAATTAGAACAGCTCTTGGGCCTTGGATCGCCGGCTGTGATATCTGCCAAGACGTCTGTCCATGGAATCACGGTAACTTGCCCTGCAGCAACGATTCGGACATGCAACCACGACCGTGGCTTCTGAATGCGAGCAATCAAAACATTCAGCGCTGGGACGACGCAACCTGGAATCAAAAGTTGCGTGGATCAACCTTACGGCGAATCAAACCCTGGATGTGGCGAAGAAATGCTGCTACAGCACAACTTGATCAAACCCCTACGCTTTGAAAAACATTTAGCAGCAAACGTGTTTCGAGGAATCGAACTTAAACGAAGTCTAACCGCAACACTGATCAGTCTCAGCACCTTTTGCCTCATTTCTCCAGCCCAGGCCTTGGTGCCCTATGTCTACTTACCGACAGAAGAAGAACTTGCTAAATCATCTATCGGGATCGGGCGGACCGCGGCTCAACTGTTGCAAATGGGTCAACCAAAAAAGGCTGCACAGTTGGCCGCCCTGGCTGTTCGCCTAAATCCAAATGATGAACGTTTATGGACTGTTCTTGCTGAAGCACAACTTCGTAACAACCGACTTAAGAATGCGAGCCAATCACTCATAAAAGCAAAAACAATCAACCCAAATAATGCCGGGCTTTGGTTTGCTGAAGCCGCTATCGCGCTGCGAGCAAAACAATCAGAAGCAGCTATTCCTCTCATCCAACGTGGTTTGCAACTGGACTCTAATAATCCAGCAGCCTACTTTGATTTAGGCAATGCCTGGATCATGCAGAATAAGCTTATACAAGCTTTGCAATCTTTCGAGAAAGCCACCAAACTCAGACCCAGATTTTGGGAAGCTCTTAATAATCAAGCACTTGTTTTATTTGAACTAAGACAGTACAACGAGGCGATCCGACGCTGGCGCAAGGTCCTCAGGATTGAAAACAACGCTGAGCCCATGCTTGCCTTAGCCGCGGCTCTTAATCAAAAAGGCCAACAGAACGAAGCTCTGGCGCTAGCTAAAGAAGCATTATCCAAAAATCCCAATTACGTGTTGCCATTGCATCAAGAAGAACAGCTCTGGGGTTTCCATGTGCGTCAAGCCACCGCAAACTTGTTGCGTGAAGCAGCACTCGCTAGCAGCGTCGAACGGGCTCAGGCAAATGCCACTTGGCAAAAACGTCAGTGACATCTGTGAGTCGATCAGCCTCCGTTCCAATATCTGTGGACAGGATGGCTGAAGAGCGCATTCAACCGACTGCGCTGCATCAAGAGATGCAGCGCTCTTACTTAGAGTACGCTATGAGCGTCATCGTAGGTCGGGCCTTACCCGATGCTCGCGATGGTCTAAAACCGGTGCAACGACGTATTCTTTACGCCATGCAGGAGTTGGGGCTAACTCCTGATCGGCCGTATAGGAAATGCGCCCGTGTGGTGGGCGACGTGTTGGGGAAATACCATCCCCACGGCGATCAGGCAGTCTATGATGCCCTTGTTCGACTTGTTCAAACCTTCACTAGCCGTCATCCTTTACTAGATGGTCATGGCAACTTCGGATCTGTCGATGATGATCCACCGGCTGCTATGCGATACACCGAAACACGCTTGACTCCGATAGCGCACCACGCTCTTCTTGAGGAAATAAGCGACAATACTGTCGAATTCATATCCAATTTCGATGGGTCTCAACAAGAGCCGACGGTAATTCCAGCACAACTCCCATTTTTATTGTTGAATGGCTGTTCGGGCATCGCCGTTGGCATGGCGACGAGCATTCCACCACACAATTTGAGTGAAGTGGTAGAAGGTCTCATCGCTCTAATTCACAAACCTGATCTTAGCGACGAACAACTTCTACAATTGATACCCGGCCCGGACTTTCCAACGGGTGGAGAAGTGCTACTCAGTTCAGGGTTACAGGACACCTATCTCTATGGTCGTGGCAGCATCCCTATGCGAGGTGTAGCCCATACCGAAGAAATACAACTCGGCAAAGGAAGACACAAACGTAATGCTGTTGTTGTTACCGAACTACCATATCAACTCAACAAAGCTGGTTGGATTGAAAAACTAGCTGAGTTGGTCAATGGTGGGAAAATCGGCGGCGTCGTAGACGTCCGAGACGAAAGCGACCGTGATGGCATGCGGGTTGTTGTGGAACTTCGTCGTGATGCGGATCCTGACAAGGTGCTGAAAGACCTACAGCGTCGGACGGCATTACAAAGCAATTTCGGCGCTATCTTGCTAGCCCTTGTGAATGGTCAACCTCAGCAACTTTCACTAAGACAGCTTCTTCAAATTTTCCTTGAATACAGGGAACTCACCCTGATTCGGCGCACCAGCCACTTTCTAAGCAAAACGGAGAGTCGTTTAAAGATAGTTGATGGTTTGATCACGGCTCTGAACAACCTTCAAGCCGTAGTCGCAATGATTCAGGAAGTCAATGATGCCAACTCAGCTCGGGCAAATTTGATGGTTCGCTTAGAACTGACCGAAAGTCAAGCAGATGCTGTCCTGGCAATGCCGCTCCGGCGGTTGACGGGGCTAGAACGGGAAGACTTACGCAAAGAGCTCAATAGCCTCAGGGGAAAACAAGAGCATTTCAAACTGCTGCTCGAGAACCGCGATCAGTTACTTGACACCATGGTCAGGGAACTGAGAACGCTTCAAAAACGCTTTACTACACCACGTCGCACTCGCCTAATTGAGGGAGGTGATGCATTGATGGCAGAACAGGCAGCCAACCAACGTCCTAACACAGAAGCATTGCGGCAACAGGCTTTGGCTGCCTTACCCGGCGATGGTCGCCTTTTGATTCAAGCAGACGGGCAGGTGAGAATCGTAACACCGCAAGTGCTCGGCCGTCTTCGCCTCAGTGATCCTTGCCCGGTAGGCAACGCACCTTCACCGGCTCGGATTATCCTTCCTATAGAACCTTCTCCGCGACTCTTGGCCATCAGTGCCAATGGCCGCGTTGCTTTGGTGCGCTGGGAATTTGCCGGTCAGCAACCGGGGGCACTTAAACGATTCCTTCCCAGCGGTTTAGAAAGAGATTCGGTGGTGGCAATCACTCCTTTGCCAAATCAAGACAGCAGTGGTCTTAGTCTGGGATTGTTAAGCAGTGATGGTCGATTCAAACGGTTACCACTCACGGAGGTCCTGGATCTTTCTGGACGTGCGACCAGCGTGGTGAAACTGAAAGATGGTGTTCAGCTGAAAAGTGCAATGATCTGTCATGAACATCAGGACCTGTTACTCATTAGCGACATCGGTCGAGCTCTACGTTTGCCAATTAACGAAGCCACACTTCCACTGATGGGTCGCCTAGCACAGGGTCCAATGACAATGCGACTGCTACCCGATGAACATTTAGTAGGCGCACTGATATTAATAGAATCAACGTTTGTAGTAATCAGTAGAGAAGGAAGGATCAGTCGCATTACTCTCAGCCCCCAGCGCCTGTCTCAACGGGGAGATCTTGGATCAATTGCTGTATTACTGAATGACGATAAAGATCGAGTGGTCGGAATTGCTGAAGCAGGTAACTTAGTTAATGTGGTGAGTAGTGAGCAGCGTCACGGTCGAATCAATTCTATGTCGCTGACTGAGTCAAAACCAGGAAACTATTTTAGCGACCAACTAAAACTTCATAAAAATGAAAAAATTATCAACCTTTTAAATACAATTGAATCGATATAAAATAATGCCGGCTAATGCTTATAATTCAAACCTTAAGAGTTACAGTGTTTTTCTAACCAAATAAAATAATCTTCATCAATATCACCACTAATATACCTACCGTCAAAACACGACATTTCAAGATCCTTGATATCAGAATCTTTAATGATTGACTTCTTTAAATCCTCTCTTGTTTGATAAACGACATGATCAGCCGCGAGAAGATCGGCAATTTCATCAACCGTACGTCCGTGGGCTAACAGTTCAGTTCTAGTAGGCATATTAATTCCGTAAACATTAGGATATCGAACAGGCGGTGCAGCAGATGTAAATGTTACCTTATTGGCGCCCGCAAGACGAGCCATTTGAACAATTTCCTTCGATGTCGTACCTCGAACAATAGAATCATCAACGATAAGAACATTTTTACCAAGGAATTCAGTTCCTAAGACATTCAATTTTTGACGTACAGATTTTTTTCTTTCAGCTTGACCTGGCATAATAAAAGTTCGACCAACATAACGATTTTTATAAAAACCCTCTCGATATTCAATTCCAAGTTTTTTTGCTACCTGCATTGCAGAAGGTCTGGCTGAGTCAGGGATTGGCATCACAACATCAATATCTCCCTTTGGAAGCGATTGAATAATAGTTTTTGCGAGTAAATCCCCCATGCGTAAACGTGATCCATAAACAGATATTCCGTTCATTACAGAATCAGGTCTAGCTAAATAGACATATTCAAAAGCGCAAGGAATAAGCTTCGAATTTTTTGAACATTGACGCTGATATAAATTTGCATCATTATCAATAAATATTGCCTCGCCAGGATTTACATCTCTGACAATTTGATAACCACTATTTTCGAGAACTAAAGATTCACTTGCTACAATCCATTCATCACGTCCTTTTTCCGATTTCCTTTGACCCAAAATTAAGGGACGGATGCCACAAGGATCTCGAAAAGCAAGCAAGCCGTGACCAGCAATAAGTGCTATCGCAGCATAAGAGCCCTGGACACGTTGATGCAATAAACCAACGGCATCAAAGAGCTGATCAGGGGAAAGGTCCTTACCTGTTAAACACGACTGAATTTCAGTTGCTAGGACATTTAAAAGCATCTCGGTGTCGCTAGAAGAGTTTGTATGCCTCCGATCAACTTTGAATAAATCCTGCTCTAGCTGATGAGTGTTAGTTAAATTCCCATTATGAACAAATGTAATTCCATAAGGAGCGTTAACATAGAACGGTTGAACTTCTTCATCAGATGCAGCAGCGCCTCGTGTTGCATAACGTACATGTCCAATCCCTACATTACCAAAAAGCTTTCTCATATCTCTTGTACGGAAAGCTTCTCGAACACTTCCTCTTGCTTTATGAAGGTGAAAGGTATAGTTATCCATCGTCACAATTCCCGCGGAATCCTGGCCACGATGTTGCAACAGTAGTAAATCATCATAGATCTGCTGGTTGACCGAATCGACACAAGATATTCCAATAATTCCACACATACTTAAACCTCCAAGAAAAAACGAAACTCAGGAAACGCTTATAGATACCAGCGTAATCTGTCAATTGCATCGTAAAAATTAAATAAATACATGAGCAAAATAAGCGAGAATTACCAACCTTATCAAAGATAGGCAACTGCTATTCTGAAATATCAGAGTCCGATGAAGATTTGGAACAACAACAGTCGATTCGCCGAGAAATCGAATTATTATAAGAGTTATGCAAACATAAGATATCAAGTCGAACGATTAGATTATCGTCCGATCTAATCATTAAATATTTGCAATCTGTAACGGTACCAATTCGTGTAACTGGAACATTCACAAGTTCATTAGTCAAATCATACCATTCACGCAGATACTCAACTTTAACTGAAACAATAATACGACTTCCCCCTTCAGCAAAAAGTGCACGATCTAATCGAACATTATTAATCTTGAGATTGATATCGACTCCTAGATCTGATGCAATACTGGATTCAGCGAGAGTTACAGCTAATCCACCATCACTGCAATCATGGGCCGATGCCAAAATGCCCCTAGCAATGGATTTTCTTACTAAACCGCTGACCCTAGCTTCGAGCTTGAGGTCGAGCTTTGGAGGCCGGCCTGCAGAAATACCAGTTGAAACTTGCTGATAAGCGCTACCGGCTAGCCCAAGAGATTCATGGTTCCCATCATCTGGGGGAACACCGAGCAAAAAAACAACGTCCTGAGCTCGACGCCATCCTAAACCAGTCACGGAGGAAATATCATCGACAAGACCGACCATGCCGATCACAGGTGTGGGATGAATCGGCTGCACACCGCTCTCGCTCTGACGGGTCTCGTTGTAGAGCGAAACATTGCCACCAGTCACTGGCACCTCGAGCTCCCTGCAGGCTTCTGTGATTCCACGGCAAGCCATGGCTAATTGCCAGTAGCCCTCGGAAGTTTCCGGAGATGAAAAATTGAGGTTGTTTGTAATGGCGAGCGGATTGGCTCCGACGCAGCTCAGGTTGCGAGCAGCTTCAGCTACGGCCGCAATCGCCCCCCTTTCGGGATCGAGGGCTACCCAACGATTAGGACAATCTACGGTTGCGGCAACACCCTTTTGAGTAGGATTAAAGCATCCTTTGCCCTGTTGGGGACGCAGTCGAATTACAGCAGCATCCGCGTCACCCGAAGATAGAATAGTGTTAGCAAGAACTTGTTGGTCGTACTGGCGATACACCCAGCGCTTACTGGCAACAGTGGGATTATCGAGAAGCTTGAGCAGCGCAGCATTCCAGTCGTGGTCAACAGCGGCGGGTAGGGCAACCTGGTTTTCGGTCCAGCTCCAGAGCATCTGCAGGTCTCTGGGAGGCTCCTTGAGCAGCTCATGATGCTCGATCGGTGTGTCATCAGTAAGGGCTGCTGCAGGGATCTCTGCTGCAATTTCACCATGGTGAAGAACACGCACTACCGGTTCTTCCAACACACGTCCCACTACCGCGGCTTGAAGACCCCAGCGACGAAAACGAGCCATCAGAACGTCTTCCTTGCCAGCCTTCACCACAAACAACATTCGTTCCTGAGACTCAGACAACAAAAACTCGTAAGCGGTCATACCTGATTCGCGGGCAGGGACACGATCTAAATCCAGCTCCACCCCCAATCCGCCCTTGGCGGCCATCTCCGAGCAACTGCAAGTTAAACCTGCGGCACCCATGTCCTGCGCTGCCAATACATCCCCGTTAGCGAAGGCTTCAAGACAGGCTTCAATCAAGCCCTTCTCCAGAAAAGGATCACCTACCTGAACCGCTGGTCGGTCATCCAGCGAATTTGTACTTAACCCAAAACTGGCGAAACTGGCACCACCCATGCCATCTCGACCCGTTGTGCTGCCCACATAAACCATAGGATTGCCCACTCCAATGGCACCCGATTTGACAATCTCTTCGGTCTCCATCAAGCCCAAAGCCATGGCATTAACCAGAGGATTGCTTGAATATGAGGGGTCAAAACCCACCTCACCACCCACGATAGGAACGCCCACACAGTTGCCGTAATGGGCAATGCCGGCCACGACGCCTTCCATTAGACCAACATTTGCGCTTTCTTCAAGCGGCCCGAAACGCAAAGCATTCAACAATGCGATTGGCCTAGCACCCATCGTGAAGATGTCGCGAAGAATGCCACCAACACCAGTGGCAGCACCTTGAAATGGTTCTATTGCGGATGGGTGGTTGTGGCTTTCGATTTTGAAAGCAAGGTGACGCCCTTCACCAAGGTCTAAAACCCCTGCGTTTTCGCCGGGGCCAACCAAAACCCTTGAACCTTCTGTAGGAAATCCATTGAGAAGCGGCCGCGAATTACGATAACAGCAATGTTCTGACCACATCACACCGAACATACCCAATTCAACGCGGTTAGGTTGACGCCCGAGTCGTCGACAAATTTCATCCCAATAGCTGGGTTTCAGACCTTCCTGTTTGAGTGCAGTGGAAACGTCGTATGCAGAGGAAAACACCATGACAACCAAAAAAACCTTTTCCCCAGTGTTACCAAAAGTTTGTTATTCCAAAGGGTCCCCATCTCGATAGCTAGCTACGGCGCTGAGAGGGCGATTCTGACCAGATGTCACTATCCCAGATCTCCTCTACAGAAGCTTCCTTGCTTAGCTTGTTTAATTCAAAAGGTTGTTTTGATCGAGATTCATTCCACAGAGACTCTTCCATCCAACCCTCTAAGCGATCACTCGCACGACTGCCTATTTCCTGCAACTGATCTCGCCAACGCTGCGTGCGTTGTAATAGGCTCTGGCGTATACTCGAGCGCACCAGTGGCAAGTCGTCTAGCGTTCTTGAACCAATCATCACGTAGCCAGAATGTTGCTCTGTGATCCGGTCTGGCAGCAACCGCCAAAGAGAATGCCCCGGTAAGCGGGGATCACTACGTGAGACCAGGTAGTGAAGAATTGTTCCTGTGGATGATTCATAAGCCAGATCAACCAGCAAGCCGATTCGCTTACCATCTCGGTTGATCAAATCTCCACCTATCAGTGTAGGTAAGCGATCCAATATATTCTGATCAGATACAGCGGGTTTACCCCGAACAAAAACCTGCTGGTCGGTTATTCCACGACATTGGTCTAATCGCCAAACATCCCTAGACATGTGAAGAACGGAAGGTCGACTTACCCATCCGAGTAAACGATGTACTGGCGGATGCATCCATGCCATCAGCCCGGGACCATGATCTAAACCCAGCTCACAACGGACAGTGCGACCCAGCAGATCGCTCAGTAAAAGCTGACTGGGTAGAACCACCTTAAGAACGGATTTGAATTGGCATTACTAAATAAGTAAACGCTTTTTCTGACTCTTCCGGTTTGAAAACCGCGGGGGTAGTAGGCGCATTGCAATGCAAAACAACTCGATTCGGTCCCATGGCCTTTAATCCATCTAAAAGGTAGCGCACGTTGAACGCAATCTGAATAGCGTCTCCAGCCAAGCTTGCTGGCAGCGACTCAGAACCACTCCCTACATCTTGAGCATCAGCGCTTATCTGCACTACACCATCTTCTGGCTGACTACTGAACTTCACAACGTTGTTATGCTGATCGGCAAGCACAGCGACGCGCTCGAGTGCCGCTACCAGGGCGCGACGGTCTAGCACCAGGGTACGGTTGAATTGACTTGGAATGAGTTGGTCATAGTCGGGGTAAGTGCCTTCCAACGTGCGGCTCGTCACCATTTGGTTTGCAGCCAGAAACACCACTTGGCCCCGATCGTAAAATAGGCTCACCGGATCATCCGAGCGCCATCCTGCCATCAATCGCTCTACTTCCCGAAGTGATCGGGCCGGCAGTGTGACTGCAAAGTCTTCTGAGGTTTCGTCATTGGTAGCGGCTTCATCTTGCAGAGCATCCTCCACCTGAAGGACCGCAAGACGATGGCCATCTGTGGCTGCCGCCTCCAAAGCCCTGGCATTAAACCGCAGATGCACACCGGTGAGCAGCTGTTTGGCTTCATCAGCACTGCTAGCGAACAATGTCCCCTTTAAAGCCTGAACCAGGCCAGAAGGATGCAATTTCAAAGTCATCCCACTTTCCACCATCGGCAACTCGGGATAGTCATCTGCAGGAAGCCCTCGCATCTGGTAGTTACCACCAAGACTTGTCAACTGCACTTGTTCACCTGATGCCTCCGCAGCGAGCGTGATTGGAGAGGCGTTGGAGAGGCGAGAAACAATCTCACCTAAGAGACGGGCAGGTAGGGTAACAGCTCCGCTGATTTGAACACTAGCGGCGAGGGACGTTTGGATGCCCAGGCTAAGATCAAATCCTGTGAGACTCAGGCGGTTGCTTCCTGCATCAGCGGTTAACAACACATTCGCGAGCACTGGGTGGATTGGTCGCGTCGCCACAGCTCGACTGACCAACTGAAGCGCCGTATTCAGTTCCGACTGGGAACAGACCACTTTCATCGTGCTGCGGGCTTGAATGTGCTGGAGAAGTATTCCAAGGTTTCACAGCGACGTGAGAAGCGCAATGGCCTTGTTCTTTTCATTACTTTTCGGCTGTTTTTTAATAGGGTTTTGAACAGAAAAACTAACTAGTAGTCGTAGTAGAGGTTGGGGAATTGGGGAAAAACGGTCGTTTTTTAGACAGGTACTAGGTTTTTGTGAGTTCTGTTTTTTGGGATAAAAGAACTACGTTGTGGAAAAGATCGCTGCTTCTCGTTTTTCTGCGGCAAGTGGAAGTTTCCGAGTTGATCGAGTTGTGGAGTTCATGGCAAATTTCCACAGCTGACTGGGAGGATTTTAGCGTGTATTCCGCAGTCGCTTCGTAGACTGTCTGTGGAGAAAGGGCATTAAAACATTAACAAATGAGGCTCTGATACTTGATCTCTGCTTGGAGCTAAAACCCCATCGTGTTTGCGACGGTGTCCAGGTCTGGATCGAGATTTGTATGGAAAGCTGCGTCGTTGTTATTAATGGCACAATCAGGGTCTTTTAGTCCGTTTCCCGTGAGAACGCACACCACAGTTGCGCCGGCAGGCACTTCGTCTTTTCGTTTAAATAGACCTGCTACTGATGCCGCGCTCGCGGGTTCGCAGAAGATTCCTTCTTTACAACTTAGAAATTGGTAAGCGGTGATGATCTCGGCATCAGTAACCTCGAAGAAAGCACCGTTGCTAGCGTTGCGGGCGTCTATAGCTTTGGCACGATTTACTGGATTACCAATACGAATTGCTGTGGCGATTGTATTGGGGTTATCCACGGTAGTGTCGTAAACCAACGGCGCTGATCCACTGGCCTGAAAGCCCATCATTCGCGGTAATTTGTGATTGTGAACACCCTGTTGATATTCCTGGAAACCCATCCAGTAAGCAGTAATGTTTCCCGCGTTGCCCATGGGAATACACAGCCAGTCAGGAGCATAGCCAAGGGCATCCACAATTTCAAAAGCAGCTGTTTTTTGACCTTGAAGCCGATAGGGATTAGTGGAGTTCACCAAGGTCACCGGGTACTTTTCAGCCGCTTCGCGAACAATGTCGAGTGCACGATCGAAATTGCCGCGAATGGCGAGAACTTCGGCTCCGTAAATCAAGGCTTGGGCCAGCTTTCCTTGGGCAACATAGCCATCAGGGATTAGGACAAAAGACCTCATCCCACCGCGGCGGGCATAGGCAGCGGCGGCAGCGCTAGTGTTACCTGTACTAGCGCAGATCACAGCCTCACAGCCAGCCTCCTTAGCTTTGCTAATAGCCATTGTCATGCCTCGATCTTTGAACGATCCAGTGGGGTTGAGACCGTCATATTTCACAAACACGCGCACGCCTTTCCCAATTCGCTCGGCGATTGAGGGAACTGGTATTAAAGGTGTCGCTCCTTCATGAAGAGTGATGACGGGTGTCTTTGCACTGACCGGTAGCCAACCTCTGTAGGCTTCAATTAGACCAGGCCAGTTATGCATCACAGCATTAGCCGTGAAACGCCGACGAAGGTTTTGGAGCAAGGACACCAGCGTCTAGACAGAATGGTATGAAATCTACGAGGCGTTGGACAACATGTCTCTAACGGTTCTTGTTCTTCAACCCATCAAGCGGAGAATCTGCAAAGGATCTTACTAGGCCGGCCACGGATTCCATTGTTTCGATCATAGCAAATAGCGCAGATATATTGATTGCCATCACTTGGTTGGGATAGGCTGTCAGGAAGCTGACAGCCGTAAGTCCTTCGTCGCTTTGAAGGCCATTGATAATGCCAGCACGGATTGCTGGGATGACTATGTCTGCTTTTGGTGTATAGAGCGGATAGATGACCCGTGCTACGCGACGAACAATTGCTTCGCCAATTTGTGTGTTAATCAAACGGCTCGTTAGAATCAACGGAACGTTTAATCTTCGGTTAAGCAGTTTAGCAACTTCCTTTGAATCTTGCTTGGAGAACATTAAGATACTGCCCAATAGCCCAGCTGCCTCACCTGTTTTAGCGAAGTGCTTGATCTCCTTCACAGGAATTGAGCGACGGAATCCTCCGCTTACGAGCGCTACATCTGTAGCTGCCAGGCCGGGAATAATGGCGTTCATCAAGGTGAGGCTTATTCCAGTTGACCATGCAAGCATCGTCCTTATCATCGATTTGGCTGAGGATATCCAGCTTTGAGATTCGATCCGAAACTTAGGTTGCTATTCCAGCTGCGGCGCGAACCAGCCGAACGACTCCGCGTTCGGCCAGACCTTGGGCAACTTGAAAACTCATCCTCCTTGTATTTGGTTCGTTAAACACTCGAGACATCCGTTTCATAACAAGGTTTGGAGTAAAGCCCGGCAGGGATTGCAACACAGCTATGAGTTTACGAATTGGCTCTAGTTGTATCAATGGATCATTTAATGCACTACCATGACTCGATATAAAAAATGCAGGTTGAAGTTGTCTAGGTAGGCGTCGTCCCAGTCTTTGCACCGTTGACCAGCCCAGAGCATCGAGATGATCAACTGTTGCATCTACCAATTGATCACGCAGTAATCCAGCCTTCTGAGAAAATAGAAAATCAAGCAATTGATCTAGCAACGTGTCGAGGTCGAGTTGAGACTGATTAGCCGCACTAGATACAAGGTTTTCCAATCGACTCCAACGGAATATTTCTCCATCGAAAAGCATTTCTTTAAGACTCTGGCGCAGTTGTGGATCAGGATCTTCCATAAGACGTCGCGCGAAATACGGGTACGCAGCCCCGAGAATTTTGAACCCAGGATCTACGCTTAGTGCAATGCCCTCGAGAGTTACGAGAGAGCGAATAATTAGGGCGTAATAGGGGGGTACTCGAAATGGAAATTTGTACATCACACCAGACATGTCGTCGGTGACTGCTTTGAAGTCCATCCGATCAACTCCGGCTTGAATAGCCTGACTAAAAACCTTCTCAAAAGCAGGAGCTATTGGCTCGAGATTGACATCTTTTGCCAGGAAGCCAAGAGTAACAAAATCCCTGGAAAGCCTTTCAAAGTTGCGATTGACCAAATGAACAACTGCTTGAATTAGACCTGTACGGGACTCTCTGCTAACTTCACTCATCATCCCGAAGTCAAGATAGCAGAGTCTCCCATCCGCCATAGCAAGAAGATTTCCCGGGTGTGGATCTGCATGAAAAAAGCCATGCTCTAGTAATTGCTGGAGACTACAATTAACTCCCACTTCAACTATATCATCAGGATCAATTCCCATTTCACGGACCGCGTCAAGATTTGTTAGTTTTACGCCATCAATCCACTCCATCGTCAAAATACGACGACTTGTGGCTTTGTGATAAATTTTAGGTACTCCTATTCGATTATTTTTTTGATGTAATCGTGCGAATTTTTCAGCATTAGCTGCTTCATTCAGATAATCCATTTCTTCGAATACACGTCGCCCTAGCTCATCAATTAGTGCGACGAGATCACTACGAATTAGTCCTACATTTTTATTGAGCCAAGCAGCAATGTTACGTACAATATAGAGGTCAAGAGTAATTTGTTCACGTAATCCAGGACGTTGAACCTTGACTGCTACCTTTTGTCCCTCTTTAAGAATTCCCCGGTGTACTTGACCAAGCGAAGCTGCTGAAATCGGATTGCGATCTAGTTGCTTATAAAAGGATTCAATTGGCCCTCCAAGGTCTTCTTCGATGCAGGCCATCGCTAAATCGCTATCGAAGCCGGGCAGTTGATCTTGGAGTTGAGATAGTTCCTCTAACAGAAGAGGGGGAATAATATCAGGTCGAGTTGATAGGGCCTGCCCAGCTTTTATGAAAGCAGGGCCTAGATCTACCAGCAATTCGGCACATTCCTTGGCACGTTTTCTGGCCTGTCTTTGATCTTTAAAACGTTGTAAGAGCCAGTCGAAGAAGACTCCTAAAAGCAATAGGCCAATTGGAACTAGCGTCTGCCATAGACGTCGGATTAGGCGTTGAGGATGGCCTGCATAGATGCGCTTGATGGCGGTAGGGTCGTATTCGAGCAAACCCGCCGCTTCGATAAAATCTCCGAGCTCCTCCGCCATTGTTTTGGGCGTGTAGTCCCTCCCCTTCTAAACGAATTGGATCGCAACTACGGTTGCTTTCACCGTCAGTGTTTGATTTGTTGACCGGTTTTCAACTTAAAAATATCGCCTTGATAAATAGCTTTGAGCTGGATTTTGTGATGGCTTCACAGTTTTTACTGGTGAAACTAGAGCTGAAACATCGATTCTTCTTGATGCCTTCGACGCGGTTCCGGGAGGAGCCCAAGGAGCAAACGGGACTTAAACTAAGCGCGTAGTGGCTGGAAACGGGCCAAGATTAAGCTAAGCTTTAGCTTCTCGTTTCCCGTCCGTCAGTGGTTATTTGGAAAGGCAGTTGGACCGCAACGATGACGACGGGTCGTTGCTCAGTCGCAAACGGGAGCATTAGGACGACACCAGTTTTTCAAGCTGTTCGGACAAGAACGATTGGAATAGGAGGGGCTGTTGGATTCGCTCGAGCAAACGGATCTTGATAGTCTTGGTGAGGAATATCAGCTTAAACAGGAGCACTTGGCTTAGTCCATAGAATGAGACTGTCAAGATGGCCTGGCTCTTCCGATAGGGTTGGCCAATGTTTTGTTTTTGGGGTGGAGCTACTGGCTTCAAAGCCGGCAGAACAAAGTCACCCTATTCTGTTAGGCCTCGTTCTCAGTTAATTCTGGTCAGCCACTAGTTTCGTCATGGGAGGAGACGTCTAGCTAGGGGGTATCACGCTTCATTTCTGACTGTGAGGACTATTCTCATTGTCGTCCTAGACCGGCCAAACATTCCGTTGTCTGATGAAATTGACATTGGTGTGAGCAGTCCAGGTGGGTGAGTGATAACGGGGCTATTGCGCTTGTTGGCGCGGCGCTATCAACAGCAGCTGTGGCAGATTGTCATCTCTGTTTCTCCAAGCAAATGAGAGATGGGGCGACTCACTCGCAAGTGTTGCACTGCGGGATACTCAACAGCAGCGTCAGAAATTAGTTGAGTTGGCGGGTGGTGAATACGCTGCGGCTTGTTTGCTGAAACAAAAAACAGCCTGAACCATGTAGATTGTCCTTAGGATTGCTTGCATGTGACCGAAGCCTCATGGTGCGAGCTGTTACCAAGAGTGTCAACGGGTCGAGTCCGGTGAACCTGTCCGGCGGGACTCTGGAGGATGTGATCCGGGTGCGTGGTGCACGCCAGCACAACCTCAAGAACATTGACCTTACTATTCCGCGAAATAAGTTAGTGGTCTTCACAGGTGTGAGTGGCAGCGGCAAAAGCTCACTAGCCTTCGATACCATTTTTGCTGAGGGTCAGCGTCGTTATGTTGAAAGCCTTTCGGCTTATGCGCGGCAGTTTCTTGGTCAGGTGGATAAGCCAGATGTTGATGCCATTGAAGGCCTTTCCCCAGCGATTTCAATCGATCAGAAATCAACCAGCCACAATCCAAGATCTACGGTAGGCACTGTCACGGAGATTCAGGACTATCTCCGTCTTTTGTTTGGTCGTGCAGGTGAACCCCACTGTCCGCAGTGCGGTCGCTCTATTCGGCCCCAAAGCATCGACGAGATGGTCGATCAGATTCTCTTGCTGCCGGAAGGGACGCGCTACCAGCTTTTAGCCCCTGTGGTTCGCGGCAAAAAGGGTACTCACACCAAATTGATCAGCGGGCTTACTGCCGAAGGATTTGTTCGCGTTCGCGTTGATGGTGAGGTGCGAGATCTTGCCGATAACATTGAGTTGGATAAGAACCAGATCCATAACATCGAAGTGGTGGTGGACCGTTTAGTAGCACGTGAGGGAATTCAGGAACGTCTCACCGATTCCCTACGCACTGCGCTAAAGCGAGGGGATGGTTTAGCCTTAGTGGAGGTGGTCCCTAGAAAGGATGAAGAGCTTCCGCATGGTGTAGAGCGCGAGCACCTGTACTCCGAGAATTTTGCGTGTGCCGTTCACGGGTCCGTCATTGAAGAGCTTTCTCCGCGTTTGTTCTCATTCAACAGCCCCTATGGCGCTTGTGAGGACTGCCACGGCATAGGCCACCTTCGCAAATTTACTTGTGATCGTGTCGTTCCAGATCCAAGCCAGCCAGTTTATTCTGCAGTTGCTCCTTGGGCTGAAAAGGACAACAGCTACTATTTCTCACTCCTCTATTCCGTCGGCGAAGCCTTCGGCTTTGAAATCAAAACACCTTGGAAAGACCTGACCGACGACCAGAGGGATGTGCTGCTTCATGGCAGCCGTGACCCAATATTGATTCAAGCTGATAATCGCTATGACAAAGGAAAGACCGGATACACCCGTCCCTTCGAGGGAATCTTGCCGATTCTTGAACGTCAACTCCGCGGCGCTAGCGGTGAGGCGATACGACAGAAGTTAGAAAAATTTTTAGAGTTTGTACCTTGCTCTAGCTGCGCCGGTCAGCGTTTGCGTCCTGAAGCCCTTGCAGTAAAAGTCGGTCCGTTTCGGATTCCAGAACTCACCTCTATCAGCGTTGGTCAGACGTTGGAACGAATCGAGAGGCTAATGGGGGTTGGCGCCTATAAGGGTTCAGAACCTTTGCTAACAGATCGCCAGATGAAGATCGGTGATCTAGTACTCCGAGAAATTAGATTCCGGTTACGCTTCCTTCTGGATGTTGGTCTTGATTACCTGAGCCTTGATCGACCCGCGATGACGCTTTCCGGTGGTGAAGCACAGCGGATCCGTTTAGCTACCCAAATTGGTGCAGGTTTGAGTGGCGTGCTATACGTCCTCGACGAGCCAAGTATCGGTCTCCATCAGCGCGATAATGACCGTTTGTTGAACACCCTTAAGCGTTTAAGAGACCTGGGGAACACTTTGGTTGTTGTAGAGCACGATGAGGACACTATTCGTGCCGCAGATCACGTAGTTGACATCGGTCCTGGCGCTGGGGTTCATGGTGGGCAAATTGTTGCGGAGGGATCTTTTGAGAATTTGCTCAGCAGCAAAGACTCTATAACAGGGGCCTATCTCAGTGGTCGTCGTTCAATTCCCACACCAGTCGAACGTCGAGAAGAGGGATCTCGACGATTGCAGTTGATTGATTGCACACGTAACAATCTCAAGAACGTCAGCGTTGACTTTCCGTTGGGTCGTCTTGTATCTGTAACCGGCGTAAGCGGTAGCGGCAAAAGCACACTAGTGAATGAGTTGCTTCACTCGGCTCTTGAAAATGGTCTTGGTTTGAAAGTACCTTTCCCCCATGGCTTAGGCGAATTGCGCGGGATCAAATCTATCGATAAAGTGATCGTGGTTGATCAGAGTCCAATCGGTAGGACTCCACGATCCAACCCTGCTACTTACACTGGTGCGTTTGATCCCATTCGTCACGCGTTCGCCGCCACCGTTGAAGCAAAAGCCCGGGGCTATCAGGTCGGACAGTTTAGTTTCAATGTTAGGGGAGGTCGGTGCGAATCTTGTCGCGGTCAGGGCGTAAACATGATCGAGATGAATTTTCTGCCCAATGTTTACGTTCAGTGCGACGTTTGCAAGGGGGCGCGCTTCAATCGCGAAACTTTGCAGGCCAAGTATAAGGGCCACACCATAGCAGATGTGCTTCAGATGACCGTAGAGCAAGCCGCCGAAGTGTTTTCAGCGATTCCCCAGGCCGCTGATCGATTGCACACGTTGGTGGATGTTGGCCTTGGTTATGTGAAGCTTGGCCAACCAGCACCTACGCTCTCTGGAGGTGAGGCTCAGCGAGTCAAGTTGGCAGCGGAACTCTCCCGTCGTGCCACAGGGAAGACACTTTATTTGATTGACGAGCCAACTACGGGCCTCAGTTTTTACGACGTTCACAAGTTGATGGATGTGATGCAACGTCTTGTTGATAAGGGCAATTCGATTATTTGTATTGAGCACAATCTTGATGTAATACGCTGCAGCGACTGGGTGATTGACCTCGGTCCTGAGGGAGGAGATCGCGGTGGTGAGGTATTGGTGACCGGTACACCGGAGCAAGTTTCTCAGCATTCGAGCAGTCACACCGGTAGATATCTCACTCGTGTACTTGAGCGGCATCCGCCGGGAATATCTGCGGAGATCGCGGCATGATCGTAGGTAGGGGTCTTAGGAGGTCAGCTACGGCTTGCTTCGGGCTTGCATTGGTGGAGCAGGGTTGCCTACGCTAGCTCATTTTGATTATCGAATAGACCCGCGTTGGACCTTAGCTACTTCGCTAATTAAAACCATCACTAGGTCTGGTTTATGTTCGGTAGGGGACGGATAACATATTTCTTGGCACTTTTCAGACTGAGGCAAAGGCTTTTTGAGGGTTCTGTCTGAGGTTATTATACGCATTGCTTGAGCAGGTTTTGATGGCGACCCCGTTTGCATAGAACTTAAGAGAATCATTTCTAGCTCCAAAGTTGGCGGTTGTCCGTCGATGAATGCTCTGAAATATTTGTTGAAAAGCTTGACTATAGGTCTGAAGTAATCAACTGTTTTATGAAGCGCTCGGGTTCGCAAAAATCCGTATAATCGGAGCTTCTACCGGTTAAGATCGTTGTGATTCTCTGCTTTGCAGCAAGTGACAGGATATTTCAGACTATTAGCAAATGATTTCTCACAGCCTGTTAGGTACTCCAGAGTCATTCAAGGGTTGAAGTGAACTGTTTGCCAATAACGGGCCAAACCATGCCGAGGCATATGGTTATTGTCTAGAGAGGTCGTTTGTTTACCTCCTAGAAGTTCCAGTCTTCTTTAACGCAGTCTGTGATTGCTAACTCTTGTTAAGAGTGCTCACTGGGAACAGACCTGGTGGTTGTAAGTGAGCGGTTTCCTCACGAACTAGTAATCAGAAGAAGATCAATGACGAATCCAGCTTATTCTTTGTGTTGACCCAAATCACCTAGAATGCGGTAGAATTGAGTGCTGTACTCTGGCTGGCTTTTAGAATCAATGGGATTGCCGTAACAACTTCTACAAAGTAGAAAGCTACAACGGTGGTCAATTTTGACATCACACCTACTGTTTGATCTCACTAGTTCTGAGTTACTGAATGCCAAAATTTTGCTTATGAATGAAGAGAGGTATCTGGTAGCTTCTTTAAGGTTAGCAGTGATTACTTCACTCGTGAAGCCTGTATTGTTTAGATAAAGCATAGGCTAATTTTTGTGGGGGTGCTAATGGTTTTGGGTCGTGTAGTTCTCTTTAAAAAATACGGTTCGACCCTTGATCGTCCCCGGATCTTGGCTTGGCCAAATGAATATCTCGATTGAGAGGTTTCCCTAACTTTCTTTTCTGGGAGCAGATGGGGTGATGGACAGGTCGGCTATATCGACGTGAATAACAGCTTTTGAGATTGCTGATACTTCATAAACCCAGTTGCCTTGAAATGGTCGTCACTTGCTCAATAACTAGTTGTGAACAGGGTTTTAGTGGTTGTTGCCCTGCATCCTAGCTAAGTTTCTAATGTTTTTTTCACCTTTCAATCCTTATTTCGCTCTTAAAAAAACCTCCTGAACGTCTTCGTTCATGCGTTTGTTTTTTGGGATTGACAAGGAATGGGTCTTCGTTTGTTGCATCTGCATCTTCACGGCCTATTCCGTTCCGAAGATCCAGAACTTGGCCGTGATGCGGATACCGGAGGCCAAACGCTATACGTACTTGAACTTGTTCGTAGCTTGGCTTTGCGGGCTGAGGTAGATCGAGTTGACGTTGTTACCCGGCAGATTTGTGACCGGCATGTATCCCCCGATTATGGAATGCCAGAAGAAGAGATCTGCCTAGGAGCTCGTATCCTTCGTTTTCCATTTGGACCAAAGCGCTACTTACGAAAAGAGTTGCTTTGGCCGTACCTTGAACAACTCGCTGATCAACTTGTTTCCCATTTAGGTCAACCAGGAGAGGGTGTGGATTGGATACACGCTCATTACGCTGATGCTGGTTTTGTCGGCGCGCTAGTGAGTCAGCGGACGGGACTCCCGTTGGTCTTTACAGGTCATTCCTTGGGTCGCGAGAAACAGCGTCGTTTGCTTGAGGGCGGCTTAGATTGGTCTCAAATCGAGCGTACCTATGCCATCAGTCGTCGCATTGATGCCGAAGAATGCGCCCTCTCGCAAGCCGATTTAGTGGTCACCAGCACCCGTCAAGAGGCAGAGAACCAGTATGCCCGCTATATACATTTTCGAACTGACCGGTCTGAGGTGATTCCACCTGGTGTGGATACCACCCGCTTTTATCCCGGTGCTTCTACACAGGAATTGGCTGAGATCCAACCTCTACTCCAGCCATTTTTGCGTGATCTCGATCGTCCCCCTCTTTTGGCTATTTCTCGCGCGGTGCGACGCAAAAATATTCCCGCGCTTGTGGAGGCTTACGGACGCTCGCCAGTGCTAAAGCATCATCACAATTTGGTACTTGTACTAGGCTGTCGCGAGGATTTACCTCAGCTCGAGAAGCAACAACGTGAAGTTTTCCAGCAGGTATTTGATCTTGTCGATCGGTTCAACCTCTATGGAAAAGTAGCTTATCCAAAGCAACACCGCCGCGCTCAAATCCCTGCGCTGTACCGATGGGCTGTGAACCAGGGTGGTTTATTCGTAAACCCTGCCCTTACAGAACCCTTCGGTCTTACACTTCTTGAGGCTGCAGCCTGTGGGTTGCCAATGGTAGCCACGAACGATGGTGGTCCACGAGACATTCGGGCACGTTGTAAGAATGGCCTGCTGGTTGATGTGACTGATTCCGGTGCACTCCAAAAAACCTTGGAAATAGCTAGTAGTGATCTCCGCCGATGGCGATGTTGGAGTGACAACGGTGTGGAAGCCGTTGGTCGTTATTTCAGTTGGGATGCACATGTCTGTCGGTATCTGGCACTAATGCAAGACAAGATTCACAAGATTCCTTATGTTCAACCGGTAGCAAATCAACGATCAGAGTCGATAACCACAGCCTCTCTGCCCAGTCCGTCACTAACGCGGACTGTTACAGCGTGCGGAAATGTATCTACGAAATATTGAAACAACACGCCCTGCTACAGATTTGGTCGGCACACAATTGCTGTATGTTTGTTTGGGTCAGACTTGATCCAATGAGTCTTGCCGGATCAAAACTGACACAAAAACAAGTCTCTAGGGTGCGAGCGGGTTAGCTTCCAGCATCAATTTTTTAGAATTTGCTAGCTAGGCCCAGAACGTTCAGTGTTCTGAGTGGAACCAATTAGCCAAACACCCATGAAACCTAACGATGAGATGCCGAAATAAACGAGCACCCATTTCAGGACATGATCGGGGTTAGCTGCCGCGCTTGAGAATAGCGCCGCAGTCTTAGTGAGCAGACCCTCCATTAATTATCGGAATCGGAAGTCAAGTTTAGTTGGCAGACCGGCGATTCTTCGCTAATAAATCCCCATGCTTCGAACACGGTGGGGTCTGGGTGAGTAATGCGCTGTTGTGTCCCATGTCTTTCCAGATAGAACCCTTCACTAGCCATCCTACGCATCAAGCTAGCTGATTCCTCAAAACGTGCTGCCATGGCCTCAAGACTGGAGCATTTTGCCGTGAGACCAGATTCCCTCCAGGTAAAATAGGTCATCAAGTTTTAAGCCAAGGGACGAAGTAACAAGCCCAGCACTACGAAAACTACAGTAGCCAACCAAAAACATGGCACTACAACACGTTCGTTCATACCTCCAAGTTCGAAGTGGTGGTGCAGCGGAGCCATTCGGAAGAGACGTTGTCCTTGTCCATTAGCTTCTTTGGTAGCTTTGAATACCGATACTTGAATGATCACGGAGAGAGACTCTGCTAAGAATACCCCGCCCATTACAAGGAGTGGCCAAAGGCTGTCTGATAGCAGTGCCACAGCGCTGAGAGCTGCCCCCATTGCAAGCGACCCCGTGTCGCCCATGAAAATTCGAGCTGGATTCCGGTTTAGCATAAGAAAACCGAGCCAGGCGCCCGCCATCGCCATGCAAAAACCAGCGAGCGCTGGGTTACCGTGATTACCGCGTAGCATCAGTTGCAGTGCTAGTCCGGTAAATACCAGGGAGCCACAGCCGGAAGCTAGTCCATCCAGGCCATCAGTGAGATTTGTAGCATTGCTTTCAGCCAGAAACACGAAGAGGCCCAGCGGCCAAATCAACATTCCAAGCGACAGGCTTATGCCAAAGGGCAGGGATACGGTGCTGCTGATCCATCCCTGCCAGGCGGCAATGACTAGAAAAACCAAGGCCGCTGTTGTTTGCAATAGCAATTTGCTCTGCGGCCTGAGACCCGTGTTGCTTCTTTGCTTAAGACTGCACCAATCATCAAATCCACCAATCACCATGTAGGCCAGTGTTACACCTGAGGCTGTTAGAAGTTGTTGTGATGCTTCTGGCTCTCTGGTAATTAAACCACCTAAAATGGTGCCAACTGGAACAATAAGTAGACCGCCCATTGTTGGCGTTCCTGATTTTCTTTTATGACCTTTTGGTGTCTTTTCACAGACGACCTGCCTTACTTTAAGCGCTTTGAGTGGGGAAATTCCTAAGCTGGCAGCAGTCATGGAAGCTACGGTTGCCAGTAGCAATGGCAGGGTTAGCTGAGCATTGCTAACCCACTTATCGGCGGCAATACTAGAGGCGAAAATGACAAGGGTCAATAGTGCTGCGCTGACCGATCCTTTTCCCCACCAGGATTGCTCGGGTTCTTCCGTGATAGTCACGGGACATTGGCTCGGTTCTTGGAACTAGACTAGTTGCTTTAGCCTTCATCAACAGACACGGCAATTTAGATTACTCTTCCCATTGCTCTTCATTCTGCTCATCAGTGTTGTTGTAGTCCTCTTTTTCACCCATGAGTGCTGAGAGTTCTTCTTCTTCGACGGTGCTGACTTCGGGTGAACCGGATTCTTCGTCAGAGACAAGCCGCCCGCTGGCTTCTAGCCAAGACAACAGGTCAGGCTCTTCACGTAGAGGCAACACTGGCGCTGGATCTTTCCGTCCATACCGGGTGAGAGAGGGATTGACATTGTCTAAAGCGTTCGTATCAACTAGAGAACTCATGTGCCACTATAAGTTTAGACCGGTTGATCAGCATATGCCACGCTCGGCTTACTCATCAAATGCCCAAGCCACTACTGGTCAGTTTAATTTGGCTCCTAGCATTGTCCATTAGTGCGGGATTTCGTTTTTGGGGTAAATCGCAGCCACTTCCCCTGCAGGCCCCTACTTTAGTTGTGTGGTTGTTTGTTTTTTTGCCATCCACTCTACTGGCAGTATGGCTCACTCTAGCCCCCTCCCAAAGAGTGGATAGTGGAGCGCGACAATCAGACCTGTTTGATCGGGAGAGTCGTTGATGGGCCGCGCAAAAAAGGTGGTGCTTGCTTACTCCGGTGGGGTTGATACCAGTGTGTGCATACCCTATTTGAAGCAGGAATGGGGTGTTGATGATGTGATTACTTTTGCAGCAGATCTCGGACAAGGAGATGAACTTGAGTTGATACGTCAGAAAGCCCTCGATGCCGGGGCCAGTCAGTCTCTTGTAAGTGATCTCATCAAACCATTCATCGAAGAGTTCGCCTTTCCGGCAATTCGGGCGAACGCTCTTTATGAAGGTCGATATCCGCTTTCAACGGCTTTGGCTCGTCCTCTGATTGCTAAGCGACTCGTGGAGATAGCTCGTGAGGTGGGCGCTGATGCCGTCGCCCATGGCTGTACCGGAAAGGGTAATGATCAGGTACGTTTTGATGTGGCGATCGCATCCTTAGCGCCGGATCTCAAGGTTTTGGCCCCTGCAAGGGAATGGGGAATGAGCCGTGCAGAGACAATTGCTTATGGCGAACGTTTTGGGATACCTGCTCCGGTCAGCAAGAAAACTCCTTATTCTGTCGACCTCAATTTGCTGGGACGGAGCATTGAGGCAGGTCCTCTTGAAGATCCAATGGTGGCTCCTTCAGAAGAGATATTCACGATGACCCGTTCTGTGACCGATGCTTTAGATGCTTCTGAAGAGATTGAGATCAGTTTTAAAAGCGGCAATCCTGTCTTTATCAATGATCAGCGATTAGACCCAGTAGCGATGGTTCGCGAGGCCAATCGTTTGGCAGGAAACCACGGCATTGGTCGTCTCGATATAATTGAGGACCGCGTGGTAGGGATTAAATCAAGAGAAATATATGAAACCCCAGGTCTCTTACTTTTAATTCAGGCTCATCAAGAGTTGGAAAGCCTCACCCTCGCTGCGGATGTTTTAAGGAGTAAACGCCAACTTGAGATGCAGTGGGCTGATTTGGTATATCAAGGGCTCTGGTTCGGTCCTCTCAAAGAGGCTTTGGACGGTTTCATGGACTGCACACAACAACCTGTCAATGGTGTGGTGCGCTTGAGGCTACACAAGGGTAATGCAATCGTTACAGGCCGGAGTTCCAGTGGGAGTAGCCTATACGTGCCTGAAATGGCTTCCTATGACGGTAGGGATCGATTTAATCACCAAGCCGCAGAAGGATTCGTTTATATTTGGGGATTGCCAATTCGGCTTTGGGCTGCTTCTAAGCGATCCTCACGCTGATCGTTTCGGAAGAGGCAAAGAATTAGCCTTCACAGGCGTAAGTCTACATTTAATTCCCATCTGCTCTATAGCAACGCTTTGCTCAGATTTATTATCTACTTTAATTACTGCAATTTTAGGGCCTTTTAGCAAAGGCTTCAGCTTGAGCCTTCCTGTCGTCTACTCACAGATTGAGTAGATTTACTCAAGTTTCAGACACTGGGCTTTCCGCGGCTTGAGTAGGAATTTCTGTACTCGTAATTACCCGGGGAGCGGGAAGAGGTCCCTCTTGCTTCACTGTAAGGTAGCGGATCACATCTTCGCTAAGGCGCATGGCTTTTTCCAGCACCTCAACTTGCTGGCCATCGCCGTTGTGGCTCAGTTGTACATAGATGCCTTCTTTGTGCTTGGAGATTGGGTAGGCCAAGCGGCGCTTGCCTCGCATTTGATTGTCGAGGACTTCAGCACCGGCTTCGATAAGCATGTCGCGGTATTTGGTGACGTGGCTTTCAACCTCCTCTTCCGGAATGTCTGGGCGAAGGATATACATGGTCTCGTAATACGGATCAAGCGTCATGAGCTGCACTTACGGGGCGACTTCAGGTTCACTGGAGTTAGCAATGGCACAACACTCTATCGTTTAAAGCGTACCCCCCATTCTTAGTACAACTGCATCCGTACAGCCTGGCTTAAAGCAGGTAGGTCGGGTTCACGTCCACGCGTACACTCAACTGTCACGAAGACTAAAATCGCAAGCACGCTCAATACAACTGTACTGGATAATGTTCCAATGAGTAGACTTCCTCCAGCAACCGGTTTTAATAGAACGCTAAAAGCAAAGTTAAGCACGATCACCACAATGTCAGTCAGAAGTGCTTGGAGCACGTTGAAGCGCAAGAAATAGGGAACATTTGTATTGCGGACCGCTGCTAGAAACAGAATGAAAAAAAGAAGTAAACCACCGAATGGCACGCTGCGTTGGATTTGAATAAATGGAATTGCTGGAATAATCAATAAGCGCAACAATGGAATCTGATTAAAAAGGCCATTTAAACCAAGGCCAAATGGGACTGCGTCGCTCCATGGCAACAGATAAATAAACGGAGCAAGGAATCGCTGCCAAAGGGGAATTTCCATATCAATTATGGACTACTTGGCTCGAGTCTAGCTAGGCTTCCAACGCGGTTTTAGCGGCAAGGCGCATTATCCCAACTGGAATGTCGGTGATGCCGCTCCACAAGCGAAGTGAAGCAGCACCTTGCTGTACCAACATCTCAAATCCATCAATGCATTGATGTCCGTGATCTTGACCCCACGCGAGCCAAGCAGTTGGCCTCGGTGTATAAATAAGATCATAGAGGATCGCGGAATCTTGTAAGCTGCTCCAGATTTCTTGGCCTAAGGGCATGACATTTGCATCGCGATATTGAGCCATGCCTACAGGAGTGGTGTTTACCACCAAGTCTGCCTGCTCAAGAACGGCAGAGAGCATTGGATTAGATTCAAGACATGAAGTGAGGGGGACTGTGTCGTGTTGGATGTTTTGAATGAATCTATGGAGAGTGTTTTCTCGGCGACCGACCACGGTGATTGAGGCCAGTCCAAGACTTTGCAAACCAGCAGCAATGGCATGGGCAGAACCACCGCAGCCGAGGATAACTGCCTGACGGTTACGCAATTTAAAGCTCTTATCCAAGGTGGTGAGAAATCCTTCTTGATCGGTATTGGTGCCATGCCAGCCGCCGGCTTCCTCCAGTGGGACCAGTGTGTTTACGGCGCCAAGCCGCTGCGCCAAAGGACTAAGCTCCTCACACCAACTAGCCACATTTTGCTTATGGGGGACTGTCACGTTCAAACCGCGGCAACCCACCCGAAGAAGGCCTTGCAGAACCTCGCCGAGATATAAATTCTTACAGGGTAGGGCTAGATAGCACCAATCCAGTCCCAATGCCTTGAGTGCAGCGTTATGCATTGCCGGCGATAGGGAATGCCGCACTGGATTGCCGATCAGTCCTACTAGGCCTGTACCGCCGTTGATCATCTAGCCGCTGGATCGCTTCTCCAGCTTGTCTGTTCGGGAACCCCACCTCGCCTCTCTTGAGATCTCTTGATGAGGATGACATTGTTTAAATCAACGTTTTAGAAGGTGGGCACTAATGGGCAAAGTTGTCGGTATTGACCTAGGTACCACGAATAGCTGCGTATCCGTGATGGAAGGTGGCAAACCCACCGTCATCGCTAATGCCGAGGGCTTCCGAACAACGCCCTCTGTAGTTGCCTACACAAAGAATCAGGATCGACTTGTCGGTCAGATAGCTAAACGTCAGGCAGTGATGAATCCGGATAATACTTTTTATTCGGTCAAGCGTTTTATCGGTCGCCGCGTCGATGAGGTAAGCGGAGAACAAAAAGAAGTGAGCTATGGGGTAGAAAAATCTGGCTCCAATGTGAAGGTGAAGTGTCCGGCTCTGGACAAACAATTCGCACCCGAGGAAGTATCGGCCCAAGTGTTAAGAAAGTTAGCAGAGGATGCTGGTAAATATCTTGGTGAAACGATTACCCAAGCAGTAATTACTGTTCCCGCTTACTTCAACGATTCCCAACGCCAAGCAACAAAAGATGCGGGAAAAATTGCTGGTCTCGAGGTGCTCCGCATCATCAACGAGCCCACAGCAGCAGCCTTAGCCTACGGTCTCGACAAAAAGAGCAACGAGCGAATTTTAGTTTTTGATCTTGGCGGGGGCACATTCGATGTGTCCGTTCTCGAGGTTGGTGATGGAGTTTTCGAAGTTCTTTCAACCTCTGGTGATACCCATCTGGGTGGTGATGACTTCGATAAAGTAATAGTCGATCACCTCGCCGAAACATTTAAATCCAACGAAGGAATTGATCTTCGTCAGGATAAGCAAGCTTTGCAGCGTCTTACTGAGGCGGCCGAAAAGGCTAAGATTGAGCTGTCTAGTGCCACTCAGAGTGAAATCAACCTGCCGTTTATTACGGCGACACCAGAAGGACCTAGGCATTTAGATCTCACCCTGACACGTGCCAAATTTGAAGAACTAGCGTCCAGCCTAATTGATCGCTGCCGTATTCCGGTAGAGCAGGCGCTTAAAGACGCTAAACTTTCCTCAGGCGAACTCGACGAGATTGTCGTGGTGGGTGGCTCCACTCGCATCCCTGCTGTTCTTGACTTGGTCAAGAGAACCACCAGTAAGAATCCAAATCAAACTGTCAACCCTGATGAAGTGGTGGCCATTGGGGCTGCTATTCAGGGTGGTGTTCTTGCTGGAGAAGTGAAAGACATTCTTCTTCTAGATGTCACGCCGTTATCTTTAGGTGTAGAAACTCTCGGTGGTGTGATGACCAAGATGATTGCTCGCAACACCACGGTCCCCACCAAAAAATCAGAGACTTATTCCACTGCCGTGGATGGCCAGACCAATGTTGAAATTCATGTGCTCCAAGGTGAGCGTGAAATGGCGTCCGACAATAAGTCTCTTGGAACCTTCCGCCTTGACGGCATTCCTCCTGCTCCTAGGGGGGTCCCTCAAATTGAAGTAACCTTCGATATCGATGCCAATGGAATACTTAGTGTAACTGCTAAAGATAAAGGAAGTGGAAAAGAACAATCGATTTCGATTACTGGTGCCTCGACTCTTTCTGATTTAGAGGTCGACAAAATGGTTAAAGACGCTGAGACCAATGCTAGTGCTGACAGGGAAAAGCGTGAACGAATCGATTTGAAAAATCAAGCCGAAACGCTTGTATATCAAGCTGAGAAGCAAATTGGAGAGTTAGGAGATAAAATTGATGCTGACGCCAAAGCAAAGCTTGAAGACAAGCGTGTGAAGCTTAAAAACGCCGTTGAGCAAAAAGATTACAGTGTAATGAAAACATTACTGGAGGAACTGCAGCAGGAGCTCTATACTGTAGGCGCTTCTGTTTATCAGAAGGATGCTCAGGCGGGAGATGTCAAGTCTGAAGGTAATGTCGGTAACGGCAGTGATTCAGATGATGTCATTGATGCAGAATTCACTGAAACAAAGTAAAGCAATTTTTTTGGTTATTTTAATTATTTTTTCCATAAATTCCACGAAAGGATTTCTATAGAGATCCTTTCGTGCTGAAATTGCAGATAAGGAAGCTACCTAAATAGCATTAGCCAAGACACAAGCGACCCATTCTGCTGTTGCTGGCGCTAAAAGAACACCATTACGGTAATGACCTGACGCCAGTAGCAATCCTGTTTCTAATTTTTCAAGCAACGGAGCTGAATGTCCAACCGGTCGTGCTCGTAAACCAGCCCATTGCTTAATAGGTTCGGCCCTTCGCAACCAATCCGGAGCTCCATTGTTCAGAGTCTGCATCGCAGCCAATGGATTTTTTGCAGCAACATCTCCAGGTTCTACGGTTGCTCCCAACAGTAGTCGTCTAGGACCATCCGGAATCAAATTAAATCCTCGATCCACAAGAACAGCTGGCCAATCCAGCCAGTTAGGAGGCTCGTCATTAAGCTGGAGCGCAAGGGCCTGTCCAAGTACCGGACTGATAGGCCAACTGTATCCTAGGGGCTTCAGCAACTCTTGGCTCGCTAGTGCAGCACACACGACAACGGCGCCGTAGGTGTCTCGGCGACCCCCAGCGCACATTACATGCCAATCGTTTTTGCAGCGGGCAAGTTCAACAACTGGCTCTGGAATAAACTCTACAGCCCATTCTTTTAACGCTAGACGGAGAGCTCTTTGTAAGATCAACGGGTTGATTCTACCGTCATTGTTGGATTGAAGTGCCCCGGATTGAGCCGTTGGCCAGATTAGTTGAACTGCCTTTGCCGGAACGGTACACAATCCCAGGTCACGGCGCTTATTCGCTAATTGAAGCATTCGCCTGAATGCGTTGTCGTCTGCTGCAATTTGAACTAGAGATGTTTGCAGGATAAGTGATGGCTCGAACCTTTGAAGCTGTGCGATCCATTGAGGCCAAAGCTTCATACTGCGATAACGCATCCTCCAGCCGCGCCCACTCGATTGTCGGAATACATAGCCCATTAATACACCCAGAGACGCATCGCTGGCGTTCCCGCTCAGCCGACCGGTGGAGAAAACATCGTTGATCGGTCGGCTGAGCCTTGGATCGAATAGAGCAACACGATGCCCTTGTTGGCATAACTGCCACGTAGTACTGAGACCTATGACACCAGCACCAACGACAGCGATAGAATCAATCAGCTAAGTGCCTCAGCGGGTATCACACCAGAGTAAGCATCAAAGCTGGCAGCAAGTGTGCTGTAGGCCTTTTGCATTTGATCTGCATCCTGTAGACGAGCTGCCTCATCAAGATCTGCCAAGGCGTCTTTTAAAGAGCGAGCTAACTTGTCTGCCTCTTTGCGCTCCGCACGATCTAGGCTTGCATTGATGTAGAGCATTTCGCGACCCACTTCCTGCATGGGGCCGTGAATCAAATTACGGGTGAAGGTCCAGTCTTCGGCACTGACAAGACGAGCAAGTTCAGGTAAGCGAGCCTTGGTTTCAACAAAAGCTTCGGCTTGGCGTTTGATCACAGTCAAGTCCTTCGGTTTTGTAGTGGCAGCTCCACTACTTACTGGAGCAATTAGACCCCAGGAAAGGCTGATGCAGAGGCAGAACGCGGCGAGGCGACGCATGGCCTTCAGCATGGTCAGGAAACAATTTCTGAAGACTTTAACCAGGAACTTTCTTACGGGAGAACTTGCTTTTCAAAGCTTTGTCGTAAGTGAGACTGGGGTCATCCTGCAGATGATCCGATCTTCTGTTGCTTTCGCTTTGTAAATGGAATATGAGGCGTAGGACATATAGTCAGCGGCGGGTTTATTGTGTTAATCGTTAGCCAGTATGGGCATTGGGGGGCTCCCAAGCCAGATCGAAAGGCATTTAAAAATCCTGAGACTTGGTAGTAAGTTATAAATTGACAGTAAAATCAGAGCTTAGGCATTTAACTTTCTGGTTAAGTCTAACAACATTTACCAGATCAATTGTCGAAGGTATAAATCCTTTTCGGGAAGCAAATAATAACTATTTGCCAAAGCCGCTTTGTTAAGTCTAGATTGAATAATTGTCAATATGGTTGCCGCTTATTAACATCAATCGCATTTGACTTTAGAATTGCTATGCCGGAAATTTAATTTCCCTCGTTATTTTAACTTTTAGCTAAACCGTCTTCAAAGTTAAAAATTAGGCCAAGCATTTTGTAATTTTATCTCAGAATTATGTCGTTGAACTTGGTTATTTTGGCTGAGTGCATGCGAGCACCCAATTTTAACAAATCCCTAGGCTGCTTGCTTGATATGATCAATATTTATCATTTATTTTTACCCATTTTTTAAGAGCTGCGGCCTTGCCCCTGGTTGGTGTACTTTTCATCATTATTGGAAGCAGGGCGTCAAATAGCCGATGCCACCGCTCACCGTATTGCTGAAGAGGGGATCTCGATGACAGCTCGATAATCAAACGAACGGCGGTTCACATCAGTCAACGTGATAAGCTCAAGTAATCTAATCGGTTAGGAACTTGATATGGAGCAATGAGCTCTAAATATACGTCCTTGCAGCTGCATTGTGCATCGCTAGGTGATGATTTATTGCTGTCATACGAAAGTTTCTGAGCGATGAGGCCGTGCCCGGTAGGAAAGCTTTCTAGTGGTCAGCTCTTTCGGCTGGGTTTGTTTTTGCTTCCCTCTAGTGCGCTTTTAGCTGCACTTTGTCTTCTTGTAGCCTGCATTGGTGGGAGTCGTGGCCGTGATCAACCGATCTGGCGTGATAGATGGACACAGCCATTTCTCTTGGCTGGCCTTTTAATGCTAGTAGGATGCTGGTTTGCCGAGTCCGGTGTGTTAGCACGAGCGGGACTAGCTAATTGGCTCCCGTTCTTTTGGGCCTTCTGGGCATTTCAGCCGCATCTCACAACAGAGAAACAACGCTGCCAAGCTGCCTGGATGCTTGTAGCTGGCACAGTACCTGTCTTGGTAACTGGTTTAGGACAGATGCTTTTGGGGTGGTCTGGTCCGTGGCGATTAGGAGGCAGTGCGATTATTTGGTTCATGGCCCCTGGAGGTGAACCGAACGGTCGACTTTCAGGGTTATTTAATTACGCCAACATCACTGGTGCATGGTTAGGAGTGGTTTGGCCTTTGACGTTGGCATGTGTATTGCGTCCTGATGGATGGTTACGGCGTACTGGTGCATTGGTCTTAACCTTGTCCGGTGCTATCGCAATTCTTTTAACGCAATCTCGAAATGCTATGGGTGCTCTAACGCTTGCAGTGCCTTTGGTGGTAGGTCCGTTACAATGGTTTTGGCTATTACCGCTGTTGTCTGTCCTGGCGTTACCCCTATTGTTGGCTTTGTTACCAGGCGTTCCCATTAGTTTGAAGGAATGGAGCGCCGGCTTACTTCCAGATCAGATAGCGGTGAGATTGCTTGAACAGGGAAACCCAATACCTTGGAAGCATACCCGTCTTGGGCAGTGGGAGTATGGGGTTGGGCTAGTGGCTGCTCGCCCTTGGTTGGGTTGGGGCGCAGCCGCTTTCAGTGTCTTGTACCCGGTTTATGCCGCCAAAGAGTGGCACGGCCACTCTCACAACTTACCTTTGGAGTTAACGATTAGTTACGGTTTGCCAGTAACCCTGTTGGTTGTGGGAACGGTGTTGCTGCTTTTAATTCTGTCATTGCGACGCGGAATCTTAGAACAAAGTGCGCTGGAACGAGCTTGGTGGACAGCTACACTGGTGCTAATAGCAGTGCATGCAACCGATCTTCCATTTTTCGACAGTAGGGTGAATGTCCTTGGCTGGGTTCTGTTAGCTGGTTTAAGATGCTTCGTCCAAGAGCATGTTCGCAATAATTTTGTAGTTTTTGCGAAGTAAGCAGAAAGAGCATTCATGACGGGTCTAAAATGTAACAAACTGGGTTTCCCGACTCTTAAGACCCATGGCGGTAAGGAGGCCTAGAGCGACCGACTTGGGCTTTATGATTCTGAAAACCGGGATGTTAGATGGTGAATCTATTTAATAGACTCAAATGTTTGCTGACTGTGAGAATAGAAATTATCCAGGGATAAGATTCACGGTGAGAAAATTAGGTAACTAAATTGAGCATAGTCAGCACAATTACTGATAGCTATGAGTCCCCGTTGCAATAGGTGCTGGGCCAGGTAGCTTTTCTGGCCTCACTAGAGTGAGGTAGTTTAGAGTATTTCCACATCGAGCCTATTTTTTAATTAATTCAGGCTACAATGTGCCAGTCTCAGTAGCTTTAACAGTCTTAAAGCGTCATTTATATCTTAATGGAAGATGCCTAAAGTAATAGTACAGAAATCAATAATACAGAGATTCTTGGCACTTTCGCAAGCTTGCTCTGAGAGAAAAAGTAAACATCTACATTATGACGTTATCAAGAAGGGGTGACTTAGGCAATTTGGTAGTCTAGGTTGATAACACTGAACGAATTAAATACTGGGAAAAGCCAAAATAGTTTTTCGTATATTAGAGTCCAGCAATGTTGGATTGAATCGTGGGGTTTCTTAATTCAGAAGATCACAATTTAATTTTTTCTCATACTATAGATTTATCGATTAGTCGCTCTTGATCGAGTAATCTTGCCCATCGCTATTTAAAATTAGGAACCTTTGATGAAATTAGAAGCAAATACTGTCGTTCAAAATTTATTTAACTAAAGCTAAGGTAACGGTTTTATAAGTTATTTAGACTTATTTTTACATCTACATTTTCTTTAACAGATAAATATATAGATCAAAAACTAGTTTGGCAATTAAAATGTTTAACCTAGTCAAAGCTTATTAAATAGTGTAAATTTTTTGAGGTTTTTTATCTAAATCTTCATACTTGTTGCCTCCATACTCATTTGGCGCTCATAAATAGAGTGGTTGCTGAAGATTCGAGCTACTAAAAAACTAGTGAGACAAGCTATTAGGATCGGCTTCAAGATCAGCAAGTCTTTCACCAGCGCAAAAGCTAAGAACATAGCTGTAATTGGCGTTCTTGAGCAACCAGCTACGAATGCACCCATGCCAGCAAAAACATAGGTATTAGGAAGGTGGCCAGTAAGAGACTGGACCCAATCGCCGCAGGCTAGGCCAATAGCTCCTCCGAGCGTCAGCATAGGCATGAATAGACCCCCGGGAGCACCAGATGCTGCTGCTAGTCCGGTGCTGAGGAATAGGACAGCAAAACCAGCTAAGGCCTGTGCAGCGTCTGTTTGGCTAGACCCAATGACGTGAAATAACTCATCAAGGTTATGAAATTTTGATGGTAAAGCTGCGTAAACGCCGCCTAAAATAAGACCACTTAGGCTCATTCGCAGAACTAGCTGATCACCAAACCAATTTTGTCCTTGACGTTGCATCATCAGAACATAACGAGTGTACAGTTCCGCTAAAATGCCAACGAAAAACCCAAGGGTGATTAAGTAAATCACATCGATGGGGAAGAATTCTACATCAATTGGAAACTTACGTTCGAGCAAAAAGCCTAATATGGGATCAAGTCCTTTGGTTCCAGAACCCAGTCCAAAAACACTAAGCACATCAGCCCATGTGTCGGCTGAAAAGGTAGTGATTAGAACCAAAAGAAGCACGACTGGCCTTGCTGAGTTTAACAATTCCTCAATGGCGTAAATAAATCCACCCAGTGGTGCATTGAATACTGCTGCGATGCCGGCGCCCCCGCCTGCTGCCACGATCAACCTTCGAAAAGCGACAGGTGCTTTTAACCATCGCGACATCTGCCAAGCGACGGATCCACCCATTTGCACTGCTGGACCTTCAGGACCGAGAGGGAATCCACAGCCGATAGCAACAATTCCCGCCACCAATTTCACAAAACCCACTCGCAGTCCCATGGGGACTGACTTATGGCGTAAAAAACCCATGATGTGGGTTACACCTGCCCCACCAGCAGCTGGTGCGAGATTGCTCACCAACCATCCGGACACAAAACCTCCAAAAGCACCCAGAAAAGGCAACACAATCCAGGCAGGAATCTCAAGAAGTAATTCACGGCGCCAATCACTCAGTAGGTAAATACCGCTTTGGAACAGTAATCCAGCGATCGTGGCTCCAAGTCCTGTAAGAGAGAGAGCTATAACTACAACCAACCAGCCACGTTCCAAAAGCCGGCGGATACTATGGCTTGAAATTAGGGGATCTTGATTTTGTTGTGGGTCGTTCACAGAGTGCACAGTTTAGTTTCGGGCTTGCGCAAGAAAAATCGCTTCTTCATCGATGCTCACTACACGCCCCTGATCTTTGAATCCTGCAATTCGGTCGAAGTTCAAGTAGCGATAAAGCTCTCCTGAAAAGCGATAAATCTTCTCTGTAGCAATGCGTTGATACTCTTCAGTGTTAGGAATACGACCTAACAATGCACAAACTGCAGCGAGCTCAGCGCTACCTAGGTAGACTCGAGCTCCCTTACCAAGCCTGTTATCGAAATTGCGTGTACTAGTAGAGAACACATTGGTATTGTCGCCGACGCGCGCCTGGTTACCCATGCAAAGAGAGCAGCCAGGCATTTCCATACGACTACCAGCCGCCTCGAATATTGCGTAGTAACCCTCCCCCTTCAACATCTCTTCATCCATTCGTGTGGGCGGACAAACCCACAAACGGGCTTTGCTCTTACCAACGCCTTCGAGCACTTTAGCCGCTGCACGATAGTGACCTATGTTGGTCATGCAAGAGCCAATAAAGACTTCCTGTACAGGTTCTCCAGCCACTTCGCTGAGCAATTTCACGTTGTCAGGGTCGTTGGGGCAAGCCAAAATAGGTTCCGTTAGCTCATCGAGATTGATCTCTATAACCTCGGAATACTCTGCACTGGCATCAGCTTCAAGAAGTTGGGGATTCGCAAGCCAATCTTCCATAGCTTTGATGCGTCGAGCAAGAGTTCGAACATTGCCGTAACCACGGGCAATCATGTTTTTTAACAACACTACATTGCTGCATAGGTATTCACTGACCGTTTTTTCGGAGAGTTTGATTGTGCAGCCAGCACAAGATCGTTCAGCTGTGGCGTCGGTGAGTTCAAAAGCTTGCTCAAGCTTTAAGTCAGGAAGGCCTTCAATTTCCATTATCCGGCCATTAAAAACGTTCTTTTTGTTGGTTTTATCTACAGTTAATAAGCCTTTTTGAATCGCTACCCAAGGGATTGCATTTACAACATCGCGCAGGGTCACGCCAGGTTGAAGCGCACCACTGAAACGCACCAGTATCGACTCCGGCATATCCAACGGCATGACGCCAATTGCAGCAGCAAATGCCACCAAACCAGAACCAGCGGGAAAAGAAATGCCGAGGGGGAATCGTGTATGGCTGTCTCCACCTGTGCCAACAGTATCTGGCAAAAGCATGCGATTTAGCCAACTGTGGATAATTCCATCTCCTGGGCGTAGGGCTACTCCGCCGCGCTGGGAAAAGAAATCAGGCAAGTCTTGCTGAGTTCGTAGATCTACAGGCTTGGGATAAGCCGCAGTGTGGCAAAAGCTCTGCATTACGAGGTCGGACGAGAAACCCAGGCAGGCCAATTCCTTCATCTCGTCACGTGTCATTGGTCCTGTGGTGTCTTGGGAACCAACTGTTGTCATAAGTGGTTCGCAATTAGTGCCTGGTTGAACGCCCGGGAGACTGCAGGCTTTACCCACTATTTTTTGGGCCAAGGTAAAACCTTTGCCAGTGTCTACAGGTAAACTTGGGCGAATAAATAGTGGCGAGGGAAGAAGTCCCAGCCGGTTGCGGACTTTATCAGTAAGCGTTCTACCGATCATCAGAGGAACACGCCCGCCTGCACGCACCTCATCACTCATGGTGCTTGGCTTGAGATCAAAACGACTGACCACCTCACCGTCGCGTTCTACCGTTCCAGCATGAGGGCGGATTGTGATCACATCGCCGGTATTCAGTTTGCTGACATCACATTCAATGGGAAGAGCACCAGAATCTTCCGCTGTATTGAAAAAAATCGGTGCGATTTTGCCACCCATAATCACTCCTCCAGCTCGTTTATTCGGCACATGGGGGATGTCATTTCCTATATGCCAGAGAACGGAATTGATGGCACTTTTTCTGGAGCTGCCTGTGCCCACCACATCGCCTACGTAAGCCACGGGATGGCCTTTATGTTTCAAAGTCGCAATTGTTTTGAGACAGTCTGGATACTTTGTTTCTAGCATCGCTAAAGCGTGCAAAGGAATATCAGAGCGGGTTGTGGCGTGGGTAGCCGGGGACAGATCGTCGGTATTGGTTTCACCTTCCACCTTGAAAACAGTCACGGTGATAGCTTTGGCTAGTTCAGCTCGTGTTGTGAACCACTCAGCTGCAGCCCAGCTGTTGACCACCCGTTTGGCGAAGCGGTTGCTTTCCGCCAGGTCCATAACTTCATTCAAAGCGTCATAAACAAGCAGAATTTGACCGAGGCCTTGCGCTGCACAGTCGGCCAATTGCTCATTGGTGTGTTTTAGCAATTGGACAAGAGCGGTCACATTGTGGCCTCCGAGCATGGTTCCCAGAAGTCGTGTTGCCTCGAGTGGCGTAACAAATGGACTAGTAATTCCACCCTGAGCAACAGCATTGAGCCACGTGGCTTTGACATAGGCCGCTTCATCCACTCCGGGTGGAATGCGTTCGCTGAGCAGGTGAAGAAGGGTTTGCTTCTTCTCGGCTGTAGGCTCCTCGAGCAGTTCTGTCAAGCTCCTCGTCTGTTCGGCAGTGAGCGGCAACGCCGGAACTCCCTGGGCTTCCCGTTTAGCGGCCAGTTCGCTGTAGATGCTCAGCATGGTGATCTATCTATGTGTGGGGCAGATGATTATTCTTCATAGACGAGAGCCTATTGATACAGAGCAAGTGCGTAACCTTGGATTCATCCAGGCTCTTAGTTATGGCCACCACCTCAGATCTGCGTGTGGTGGAGACCCGTCCGCTAATAGCGCCGGTTCTTCTGCATCAAGATCTGACCCTTGATGCGTCTGCGTTAAACACGGTGACGGAAGCACGAAAACGAATTCAATCGATTATTCGTGGGGATGATCAACGTCTACTGGCTATAGTGGGCCCCTGTTCGATTCACGATGTTAAAGCAGCTCGTGAGTACGCCGGACGCCTTGCTCCGATCCGTGAACGTCTTAAGGATCAGTTAGAGGTGGTGATGCGAGTGTACTTTGAAAAGCCAAGAACGACCGTTGGTTGGAAAGGACTGATAAATGATCCTCATCTAAATGGCTCCTACGACATCAATACGGGTCTGCGCCGTGCTCGCGAACTGCTGCTTGATTTAGCTCGCGGAGGTATGCCTGCTGCAACCGAGTTGCTAGACCCAGTTGTCCCCCAGTACATAGCCGATCTCATTAGTTGGACCGCTATCGGTGCCCGTACAACTGAAAGCCAAACCCATCGGGAGATGGCATCTGGATTATCGATGCCGATAGGATACAAGAACAGCACAGATGGAAGTACCACCATTGCTATTAACGCGATGCAGGCAGCTTCCAAATCTCACCATTTTCTCGGGATCAACCGAGATGGCCAGGCATCAATTGTAAGTACAGCTGGTAATCCTGATGGACATCTTGTTTTGCGAGGTGGTACTCGAGGCAGCAATTATCACGCTGATGCTGTGAGAGAAGCTGCCGCTGAACTGAGAGAGTTTGGCCTTAAGGATCGTTTAATGGTAGACTGCAGTCATGCCAACTCCAATAAAGATTTTCGTCGTCAGTCAGAGGTACTGATCTCAATTACTGATCAACTAGAGGCTGGCTCGAGGCACGTGATGGGAGTCATGCTTGAGAGTCATCTGGTAGAAGGTAATCAAAAGTTATCTGCTGACCTTTCTCAACTTACTTATGGTCAGAGTATTACAGATGCGTGTATTAATCTTGATACAACAGAGAAGATCTTGTGCGATTTAGCACAAACCATTATTGATGGTCAGAGATCGTAACTGCTTGACGGTTAACATTTTTGACCAATTTTGAATTTATTTCGGTATGTTTTTATTTGTGGCTAAATATGTCGCTTAGCAGTTTGTGATTTAATTACAAAATTTGTCTTAGTGAATCAATGCTGACCATGCTAAGCCAACTGCCAAGGGGACTGAAAGATTATCGATTCCTCGAATACTCAATTGCTCAAGACCTGTAGCAGTTAAGACAATTGCTATTGCTACTGGAACTGACAAATAGCTATTCGTGAAATTCGAGAGCGCGAATAGTACTAGCGCCGATACTATGGCCATAGTTGAAGTTCCTGCAATTGATTTGGTTTGTTGAAAAATGGTCCACCGCGGCGTATTCAACTGCTGTCCAATCAGCCCGGCGAGCCCGTCGCCTAAAGCCATAACCAGCACTCCAACGCAAACCGCATCAGCTCGGTGCGGCCAGAATAGTATCAACAAGATCGTGATAGCTAATCCATAAGCGATAGTGCCGTAGCTTTTGCGATCAATGTCTTCAATTGCGGGAATGAGCTGCCATTGATGGTTGATTGCTGTAACCAGAGTGATAACGGCAGCAAAAGGAATTGCAATCATTGAGGGGATTGCAAAAAGCCAAGCCAGAGGAACTACAGCTCCTGTGCCAATGTGAATAATCTTTCTGCTGAGTTCTCGTTTATGTGGCCAACGTTGACGAGATGTCAGAGCTAAGGATCCCAAACAAACCATCCAGATCAGGATGATAAGAAGACTGCCACCGCTAAAAGCCGACAAACTGATTCAGGCGGCTTGTTGATGGTCGGTTATGGTGCGGAGTTTGAGGATTGCTTTTGCTTCCAGCTGGCGTACACGCTCACGAGACACCTTAATCTGTCGCCCTATTTCAGCAAGCGTCAGCGGCTCTTCGCCACCGAGACCGAAGCGAAGCCGAAGAATTTTTTGTTCGCGCTCATTCAATTGTGAAAGCCAGTCTCTAAGATGTTCTTTTTGGATACTGCGATCTATTCCTTCTATAAAGGCACTTTCCCCATTGGGATCAGGGATGAGTTCGCCTAGTGTGCTGCGATCTTCTTCTCCACGCGCATGGGCATCGAGAGAGGCACAAGGCGTGCTTTGTGAAATCAAGTCTTCTAACTCGCGGTGTCCTATCCCCATAGCATGGGCGAGTTCCAAGCGATTTGGCTGATAACCCAGGCGATGGGAAAGTTCCCGGGAGGTACGACGCATCTTAGATAGTTTTTCGCTGATATGAATCGGCAAACGAATCGTTCTAGCGCTGTTATCGATAGCGCGAGTTATACTCTGGCGAATCCACCAATAAGCATAGGTAGAAAATTTGTATCCCATGGCAGGATCAAATTTATCGACAGCTCGCTGAAGACCAATTGCTCCTTCTTGCACGAGATCAAGCAACTCCAGTCCTTGGTTTTGATACTTTTTGGCTACGCTCACAACTAGCCGAAGATTCGCCGCCATCATGCGATCGCGGGCACGCTTACCTATCCGAATCTTGTGCTTTTGCCGGGATGTGAGTTTTTTGTTTGGCAGCTCCTTAAGCTTTTTCATGTCTTGCACATGATGTGCAAGTTCAATTTCCTCAGCAGCTGTGAGTAGAGGGACGCGACCAATGCTACTGAGGTAAAAGCCGATAGAATCCATAGTTCGATATTCACTTTGTCCCAATACTGAACGATGTCTGGTAGACTGCAAAGCAGGCTGCAACCGATTCAACTGTTTAGTCGGTTTGGAAGTCTCCAGAGGGATCTCTATCACCCTGGTCTCCTTATTAGATTTGTACAAAATTTAGCATTGAGTTGAATTGTCAGCTGAATTAAATCGGAAGAATTTCGGGAATCAATTTCAACCTGACTAATTCTTTCGCGGCCAGACAATGCTGCTGGGTCTTGGCGATCAGACCTTACTCGTATCTGAAGTTACAAACCAAGTTCGATTTTTGTCTCACTGAGTCGGGTGCAACCCGCGGCTCCATTGATACGTTAATTGAATCTGAGAGTTGCGTTCAGACTGTTCTTTGTCCGGCATACGTTGGGTGAAGCTTCCGTCGCAATTCATATCCCAAGCACCTCTATTGTCTTGCATGTAGAGGTCGAATAGTCGTTCGAGCTTTCGGCGTAAAGCAGGTTCTTCAATAGGTGTAATTGCCTCAACGCGTCGATCCATGTTGCGGGTCATCCAATCTGCGCTTCCGATATATACTTCTGGTTTACCATCGTTGGCAAACCAGAAAATACGTGAATGCTCTAGGAATTGTCCGATAATACTAATAACTTTGATATTCTCGCTAAGGCCTGGTAGTCCTGGAATTAGACTGCACATGCCACGGATAATTAACTTAATGCGAACACCAGTTTGCGAGGCTTCGTAAAGCAATCCTATGATACCTGGGTCCACTAGTGAGTTCATTTTTGCACTAATCATTCCTGGTCGATCTGCTTTAGCATGATCGATTTCACGACGGATGAGTGATTCCATCCCTTTGCGCAATGTTACTGGTGCGACAAGTAGTCGTCTAAAACTTTGTTGTTTGGAAAAGCCCGTAAGGTAATTAAAAAGTTCTACGAGATCCTGGCCGAGTTCAGGTCGTGTGGAAAGAAGGCCGAGATCAGTATAAAGCTTCGATGTTTTGGAATTATAGTTGCCTGTACCAATGTGAACATAACTTCGCAGCCTATCTTTTTCTTTACGGACTACAAGAATAATTTTTGTGTGTGTCTTTAGTCCTAAGACGCCGTAAATGACATGCACACCAGATCGTTCTAAATGTCTAGCCCATTGAATATTATTATCTTCGTCAAATCTTGCTTTTAGTTCGACTAAAGCCATTACTTGTTTTCCATTCTCTGCTGCACGAGTGAGAGCTGCGATGATTGGAGAATCTGTTGATGTACGATAAAGAGTCATTTTGATTCCCATAACTTTTGGATCATCAGCTGCTTGATTGATAAATTCTTCAACTGTCGTTGAGAATAGGTCATAAGGGTGATGCAATAGGATGTCCTGCTGCCGTATCACCGAAAAGATAGTCTCAAATTCTTTGGGTTTAATTACTCCTTCATCAATTAAATTCTGCTGTGTTTTAGATAAAACTAATGGAGTCTGACCCGTCTGCATTTTGCTTTTGAGTTCCGTCATGGGAAGATTAGTTAAGCTAAATAAATCATCTAGCCCGAGCGGTCCATCTATTTTGTAGAGATCTGCTTCTTCAATATTGAGTCCTGTCATCAGCATATCGATAACACTATTGGGCATTTCATTAGCGACTTCTAATCGCACAACTTCACCGCCTATACGACGTTTGCGGAGACCTTGTTCTAAGGCGATCATAAGATCGTCTGCTTCTAGCTCTCTGAGCTCGAGATCAGCATCTCGGGTAACACGATAAAAGTAATGCCCTTCGATGGCCATGCCAGGGAAGAGTAGCTTTAGATTAAATGCGATGACCTGTTCTAGGGGAATTGCTGTGTGGATTGGCAGTGTATTGTTCTCGCTGAGTTTGGGTGGAATAGCAATAAAACGTGGCAGATTTTTTTTCGGTACTTTTACTCGTGCAAGTTGGCATTGATCAGTTTCGGGATCTCTAATTACAGCCGCCACATTTAGACTCAGGTTGCTGACAAATGGAAAAGGATGGGCTGGATCGACAGCCAAGGGTGTCAAAACAGGAAAGATAGATGTTTGAAAATATTGATCTACCCAGTGACGTTGCCGATTGACAAGTTGATCGTAATCCAGTAGGTGGATGTTGTGCTCACAAAGCCGATGTTTGAGGTGATGCCGGTAATGCTCCTGTTGCTGCTGAAGTATTGGTATTAAATGCTTGCGGATGGTGAGTAGCTGTTCTTGCGGCGTTTTGCCGTCCTCACTAGGTGTGCTAATTCCTGCTTCAACTTGCGACTTTAGGGATGCGACACGCACCATGAAGAATTCGTCTAGATTATTACTGAAAATGGCACTGAATTTAGCTTGATCCAGCAAGGGTGTCCGCTGGTCAAGGGCCTGAGCCAGTACACGCTGGTTGAAAGCAATCCAACTCAGCTCCCTGTTGATGTACTGGTCGGGAGTAAGGCGAGCTACATACATGGGTCGGCTGGTCTGAATGCTTCTTCCACCGAGGTATAAAACGTAGCAATTAGGAATTCAGTAGAAGGCTTTTAGGCGGGGAATTTTGTGTCACGAGGGCTAAGCTCACGATAAGCACCAATACCGCTACTAAAAAAGGGCTGATTGGGCCAAGAACGTCGTAACTAATACCTGCAATTGGTGGTCCCAAAAAGCTTCCCAAACTTTGTAAGGATTGAAGGCTGCCGAAAGCCGTCCCCTGACCTTCGCTCCCGAGTTGTCGCGAAACTAGACTCCTCAGACTAGGTGTGACCAACGCGGTTCCAACAGCCAGGATACCAACAGAACAAAAAATGACTGGGGCTCGTTCTGCTGATCCGAGCGCTGGAATTAAAAGACAACCAACGATAACCAGGTTAAGGCCAATTAGAGTGAGTCGCCATTCCCCGAAGCGTTTAACCAACGGTCCAATGAGTCCTCCCTGGACCACGGTGGCGACTACGCCAACTACCAAGAAGGCTGTGGTGGCCAGGTCAGGTCCCCAACCCAAGCATTCCTTGAAGTACAGCACCAGGATTGCTGTAAAACCGTTGAAAGCTAGAAAGAATAGAAAAAAAGCTCCGCACAATCTTCCAACCTTTGGTTTAGCTAATATTTTACCAATCCGAATAAAGGGGTTCAGATCACAATATCGTGGCAGATTTTGGCGATCTTTAACGGGGTGGGTTTCAGGAAGCAAGGTGATGACCGCCACCAGGTTGATTAGTGCGAAACCAGTGGCGACCCAAAGAGGAAGTGGCACTGCTATTAGCGCTAGCTGTCCCCCAAGTAAAGGTCCGAGGATGAAGCCCAATCCGAAGGCAACGCCGATTAAACCAATGATGCGGGCTCGTCTATCGGGAGGGCTGATATCAGCCAATACGGCAGAGACAGTGGCTACCGTGCCACCGCTGATGCCATCGATCACTCGTGCGCTGAACAGCAGAACCAGCGGAAGCAAACTGGTTTTTGGCCAAGGAAGGCTCAGGGTGAGCGCAAACAGCCCAAAGCCAACGAGAGATCCTCCGACACAGACAACCACAACAGGTCGTCGTCCATAGTGGTCACTGAGGGTTCCAATTAACGGAGTTACAAGGAACTGGGCTAATGCATAGATGCCGGTCAAGAAGCCCAGTGTTTGTCCGTTTGGTGAAAACTGTGCAAGCAAGAACGGCAGCAGCGGAAAGACTATGCTTTCGCTGAGTCGATCGTTGAGCAGCGTCAAAAATGCGCTTAGGAGTGTTGGAATACGCTGACGCTGCAAGGCGACCGATAATCAGAGAAGACCAGATTCTCACAGGCTCTTCGATATATGGCCTGGCTTCGGATTACTGCCAATAGTCATTACCTTGTTGCGTAACATCTACGCCGATGCGATTAAGCCTTAAGATGTACTCTCATATCTGAACTAGCGAATGCAAGCTCAGGCGGCTTTGATCTAGCTATTATTGATACTTAACCTAGCTTTTCAGAAGGGATTTTCTTAGCTAGCGACCGAGATGCGGCATCTGCAATCCGCTATCCTTCGATACACTGAGCACTCTTGACTTGAATATCAAAATTGGTGACTAATGGCTTAGGAAACGATGGCAATTAGCAGAGTGTATAGAATTTACATTTAAAACAATCTAATTTTTAATTACTTATTTATAAATCTTTTATGGTAATCTCATCATTTATATTTTCTCTCAAATAGTACAATTGTAGTAGCTAAAAATTAAAACAAGTAATTATATAAATTTTGCATTTGCAGTAAAGTGTAATAATATTAAGGTTACTTATTTTTTATAATCATACTAGAATACTGAAAGAAATAGATAAATTTATCAGATTTCTCATTAAAATAAAACTTGAGTATTAATAGTCATTATAGGTTACTTGGTTTATCATTGTTTATTATGCCTAGAAATAAGCCAAATCACTTTTTAAATATAATTTAAAAATTTCTTTGATAAAGTTAGAAGCATCATAAATTATGTACTTAACATGTAGACAATTTTCTGTATAAGAAATAGTAATTTTTTAGAACTAACTGGGTAAAATTAAGGATGCTTAACTTTACACAATTGCTAGCCTTTTAGGTATAAAATTATATAATATAATTTAAAGATCAATTGTATAAAAACTGAATAAATATTGAATGATCATAAAATTATCCTGTTTTTGTAACAAATAGGTTATGGCAGTGAGATTTGAATCATGTATGTTTCTTAATATTAGCTTGTAGATATCTAGCTATTAAAACGATAATTGAGAAACCCGTGTTGCTAAGAGCATGCTATCATTTTCCGATTTTGATTTGACTAATATAAAAAATCTGTTGAGTAATAGCATCTTAAGTAACTGGGCTTATGATTCTTACTTGCGAGGCTAGTAGCCATAATTAGGGTTGTTATAACAATTTCCGTACAATTACTGATTTAGATTCAAGTTTAATTCTAAAATATTGTGCCCTAAATTTTTGTGCCAGTTCAAGTTGCAATGAAAACAGTGCAAACTAGCCAGTGATCATTTTTATGCTGAAAAGCATGATACTAATGTAGCTGAGTAGGCAAAATAAAAAGCTAGGATTAAAGTAAAATAGCGAGTGATAACCAAATAAAATCTTGGGCGAATAGATTCTAGTACTAACAATTGCTTTTAATACTTATGCTATAAACAAGTTTATTTAGCAAGGCATAATTAATCAGAAAATAATGTGCTTACCCGAATTATTTTGTGTTAACACTAATGTAATTTATAAATCAAAGAACATATTTATGCTATTCTGGTTACTATTAATTAACTGGTTAATGAAATCTAGAAGGAGAGTTTTTTAGAAATTTATATTGACTATATTAACAGCTAAAGTTGAATATTAATTGAACTAGTTTATATGGTTAAAAATAATTAGCCTAGCATCCTTAGTTTCTGGAATCAGTTGATTCAGGCTCTTGGTATGAGAACTATATTGCTTGATCAGTCTATCTTGCAAAACTAATTTGATCTCAGTGACAAATATAATTCTCTAGTACAGCTTGTGCTAAGAGAAAGATTAATTCCCTAAAAACTGCCAAAAAAGCATGTCTCTCACGCATCATTCTGTTATTACGTTTAGCTTTGATGTTAATAAACATATATACCTGACCAGCTACATTCTAGTCATCAGTCTGATATCTTAAATTCTTCTTAGAATGTTTAACCCAATATCTAGTTTATTGGTTATTCTTAGTATTTGGTTTCTGGTATTATTGAGAGCCAAGCAATAATATATATTGCTAATCTAGGACATTATTTAGTGGTTAAGTGTGCTATGGTAAAAAGTGGAACCTTATAATAAAAATATACTTATAGGCTAAAATTTTGTCGATAGCGAGACTCACTAAATTAGCAAATTTAAATTGAATAAAGGTAAACTAATTTTTGAAAGTTTTTGATAAGTTCTGAGTAATATATTTTTTAGCTAGAACTTCTGCTATACAATAATCGTATAATTGCAACTTTCAACGTACTACTTAACAATTGATTTCATAATATATAACCATCAGGGCAATCACATGATAGTGGTGGCTCAGAGATGAGGTATGAAGTTACCCAAAATCTTACAAATTAGCGAAGCACACCCAACTATTTTAGCTATAAGGCACTTATGTCAACTGATTTTTATTCTGGTTAAGCAAACTGTTCGAATAAATATTAATTAGTTGCTGCAACTATATTATGAGATTGTGTGTAGGATCATGAAAGGTAGTTTGCCGAAGTTCAATAGCGGTATCTAATTTTGTTAACCATGTTTAATCTTTTTCTGGTTCGAATCATTAACCATGGGCCACACGCAAGTCATAGCAACATAGCCTCCATCTAGATTGATTTGAAATCAGACCTTATTTCTTCTAAGACACAGTTATTACACTGGTTTTTAATCGTAAAGGTTTTATATGAACGGCCCGTCCAAGAGGGCATGGTTGGAATAACGATAGTACGACATAGATTTGCAAATAGAGTTAACTAATTAATGACATCAGACAACATGCTGATTGATCCTTGGCCGTTATTACGAAATAGTGCTTTGGGTTTGAATGATTGCGCTCTTCGCGTGGTTGTTCACGGGCGCTCTAACGGTGTTGTGCCTGAGTGTCTGTGCTCGTTAATGACAGATTTACAAGGGCAGCGTCTGGCTCCGGTTCAGCTGCAAGCACTTACGTCTAACCATCGCCCGCCGCTCTTAGATGGTCCTTTGTTGTTGATTCCTTTGCTTCTTTGGCCTGGAGCACACACTCGACATGATATACCGGCGATTCGACAACATCTGAGTTCGGCAGGAGTCCGGGTCACGACGATTCCGTTTTTAGGGGCATGGCCATTGTGGTGGAAGCTTGTGGCGTCGACGTTGCAAAATCAGTTAGAGCATAGCGATGTTCTAGTCCATCACCCCTTGCATTCTGGGGTGGCTGATCGCTTTTTAGTGATGCTGGCTGAATCATTGAACTTCCCTTTGCTTCCATTTGATCGCTGGTCAGAGCATCAAGCTCTGCATCCCCATGCCCGACCGCTTCCGTTAGCACTGGCTCCTAACAGGATGACGGAAGCGTTGGGCCGGACTGAGGGTCTTCCCTCTTTGCTGGAACATTCCTTGATTAGTCAGGGCCTTCTTAATCTGCTTGTTGCTTTACCGTGATTAACCTAAAGTTCGGAACTGTTTATTTAGTGGGTGCTGGCCCAGGAGACCCAGAGCTACTCACCGTTAAAGCGCAGCGTTTGCTGAATGACTGTGACGCTTTAGTCTACGACTCTCTTGTACCTAAGGAAGTACTTAATCTCGTGCCTACATACTGTGAGCGGACGTTCGTCGGTAAACGCCGCGGCCATCACTCTGTACCACAACCTTGCACAAATGTACTCCTGGTAGAGATGGCACAACGGCATAGTTGTGTTGTCCGTCTAAAGGGTGGTGACCCATTTTTGTTTGGTCGGGGCGGTGAAGAGGCTGCCTATCTAGCTCAGCGTAATATTCCTGTGGAGGTAGTTCCTGGAATAACAGCTGGAATCGCTGTTCCAGCCTATGCTGGAATTCCAGTAACTCATCGTCGATCTGGATCTTCGGTGACATTTGTCACAGGCCATGAAGAGATTGACAAGCATAATTCTTCTGTTGATTGGCGCGCTCTAGCATTGGCTAGTGATGGTCTTGTAATTTATATGGGCTTACATAATTTATCCCAAATTGCAGAAGAACTAATGGCCGGCGGACTTGCATCAGCAACCCCTGTGGCTATAATTCAGCAGGGTACTGTCGAGGGACAGCGTTGTCTCAAAACAGCTCTATCTATCGTAGCCAGAGAAGCGAAGATTCATCATTTCAAGTCTCCTGCAATTGTAGTCGTGGGAGATATGATCAATCAGCAAGTGGAAGCTTGTCAGCCTCAGCTTGCTGCAGTTACGATGCCAATTCCTTTTTGAGATTTTGCGTTGTTGCTTAGCATGTTCTAAACAATGCTTAATGTGTTCAAGTTTTTAAGAATGTGAAAATAAATGATTATAAATCTAAGTAATTATCATCATATATTCCAGAATACAATTAAAATAACCTGGTTATTTATTTTCAACTAGTACGGTAGTTGCGGTTTTAAAAGCTTTCGAACTACCATTCTATTTGATAGATTTGAGGCTTTGGCTAGATAATCATTTGTGTATCAATTGAGCAAAAAATATTGAGTTGGCATTGGTAATCTAACAATATTTCCACACTACTGAACTGGTCGCTGCTGTAATCCAATCTAATTCTCAGCTCTTACCATACTGTCTATGCTAATTCACTCGACCAACTGCTGTTGATCTTCAAGCCTTTTTACTTACCAAATACCAAGGATAGTCCTTAAATCTCGCTCAGAATTGTAGAAAATTCTGAGGTAAAGGATATATATCTGATGTGATGGATTAATCAAAAATCTGTTAGTGACTTGTAGCAAGATTTACCTGCAACTAGCATGGTGTCTTTAGCGTCATTTAGACTTGCAGTAGTTCATTAGTTTACTTACTAAGTTTGTACGTCGTCATAACATCGAACAATTGCTTATGTAGGTGAATTATCTGTTATGACTGGGGAAGCTAGGATAGCAAGGAAGTTAAGCAGCAGAAGCTATCAAAGAAAGTTTGCTAGCAGCTATCTATATTGATTTGGCATTTGTCTTTTGGGCTTAGACAAAAAACACTGTAACCTCAAATTTATTAATTACTTATTTGAAAATGATTGAATCATTCGTACCCCAGATGATCATGCTATGCATGAGAGATTTAAATCTGCCAGATATTCTTTAAAAGTTGTGACAAGTCTCAGGTAATTTGAAACTGATGTTGCTGAAATTGATGGGTTCAATTGATACTAAATATAGAAGCATCCAATAACTGTTAAGCATATACCTACAACCTCAATGAGATGAACATTAAACTTACTAAAACTTCTAAAAGTAATCGCTACGGTTGATCAGTAGTAAAAATTAAACCGCAACATCTTTGAGGACCGCTGGCAAGGTAACGCACTTGGTAAGAATATGATAGAGCTTAGTGTATTAACTGTTTTTAACCATTTAGATAATAAATATTACTATTTAATGACACTAGCTTTTCAGCTTTTAATAACAAGATTTGAGACAATTAGGGATTGTTTTTACTAGATATAACGACACAGTAGTCAATCAATAGTGACACATACGATGATAGAGAATACTGACAGCTTCAGGGAGCTGCTTCAGCTTTTATTCTGATTCGTGGCGGCACCCTTGTTAAACATAAAACGGATTTGCCTCATATAGATGATTGCATTTAATGTTCTCCCTGATCTGAATTGATAGCAACAGTCACTATTAGTTAGGCTGGCTAAAATGAGAATTGGTTTATCGGAAATGACTCATATTATATTAATTTAATCTGGATACTTTAGAGATAACCTCAGAGCAACTCTTCACCCCCTGCTTCCCAGTAGTAAGTAGACACATCGCTACTGTTGATTGCATGTTAGTCTACCACCGGACCGTTTCGACTAGAGCTTGCAAGAATACTTGATCTAGTGTTTTTCAGTAAACAGCCAATAGACATTTAATAACAATGGAGTACCTATAGTATTAAGAGTGACTGGTTTAGAATTGACCTAAGTTCTTGCCGCAGACAGAACGTATAAAATTTTAGTTTTCTTTAAATCAACGTCACTGCGCCACTAGCGAGGTCGAAGCAACTCGCTAGCAAAGTTATTTTGCCATTAATTTCTGCTTCACTAATCAAAGCGCTGCACTTTTTAAGAGTTGCGGCCGTTTCAAACGCATTACTGCGAATCGCTGATGTTAAGTCGCCACTGCCTGCAATCTGATTGCGGATTGGGGTTACTAGTCGCTCTAGAGAAGGGGTTAGTACATCATTACTCATCGCAGTTGCTACTGCGCCGCAATTACTGTGACCCATCACCATAACTAAAGGGCACCCTAAGGCACTAATGCTATATTCAATCGAAGCTATAGCTTCGTCAAAAGCAGTATTACCCGCACTGCGAATCACAAAAAGTTCACCGGGAGTAGTGTCAAAAATCCAGTCAGGCGAGACTCGTGCGTCAGCACAAGTTAGCAATGTAGCCCATGGATGTTGTTCGTTGATCAGGGCCTGCGGAGTATTAAAACAGCGTTTGCTTTGCAACTCTTGTCCGAGGTTGGTGGCGGGGTTATCGGCTGCTCTACGCCATGCTTTGGCGAAGCGCCGATTGCCTTCCATCAGTGTCATCAGTGGATCTTGTGGTTGGCATAATTCGGCCACATCAGCAGCTACAGGTTGTCTGCTAACCAGAGCCGTTATTATGAAGCCTGCCGAGGTTTCTAGTAGATGTCTACGGTGCATCTGTACTCACCAGCCTCAATTTAGATCTGTTCTACTAGTAAAACGTTTCGACCAACTTAGTCTGGTAGTTCGACTAGCTTTAGAAGGTATGAAAGCGTCTTGTACAGTCGTCGAGGGTAATTATGCATTCAACTTCTCGTTCATGATTTACGATTCGATATGTTTGACCTGTGGCCATACATTTCGTTCGGGCATCGATAAAGGCTTTAAACTCGGTTTTACGTTGAATCTCAGGCTGCCAAGTGGTACCTGATTTTCTTTCGATTATGAACATGTTAGATTTTAGCTTCCGTATCATGGCCTTAGAAGATTGATTCTGTTGAGAAACTGCAGAAAGATATTAGGATCTATGTAAAACTCTCTTTATAAATACAAACTTTCGAGGATAGTTAGACTGAATCTGCTGCTTAGACTGATGTTTTTTGTAAAAGTGGCATTAAATATATAATTTGAATGTTTGTTGAATCTATAAGAGTGTTATGTCACTCATACTAAATATGCTTTATGGAGGAGGAGAGTTAAGATGATTGTTTGGACAAATTCTTAAACTTTTTTCTAAACCTAAGTTGTGGTAAGCTTCTCAATAGAGCAAAGCAAAAATTGATAGTTTTTGCTACAAATGAGTTTTTATTAAGTATTTATTTTTAGCATTTATATCAATAGACTGCTTCTTCTAAACAATTCTTTAGAAATTCTGACTTGCTCGATTTAAATCGAAAGGTTATCTTGTTTAACGTTTTATTTTTTGTGTCTTATGTTATGCTGTAAACCTTTTTAATTATCCATAACTTTAATCGCTAATAGCCATTAATAACTATTATTCTGTCAATAAGTAAATACTTTGCTATATTAATGAGTAAGAATTTCATCAAGTTTTTTCTTAAATTTTGATAAAATCTTTACTTAACTAGATTAATTAAATTTATCTTGATAAAGATAATTAACATTAGTATAATTATAGTTTTTGTTACTAAATGCTTTGATTTTTTGCCAGAATAATAAATAATTACCACAATTACGACCAAGTATATTATTAACAAAGCCATAAATTATTTGTGGCTTTTCCAAATTTAGTTGTACTTACTTTATGAAAGTAGCGTATATTTTGTACATAGTAGCAACTACGCTACTATGTACGTATAAGGTTCTTACAATTTGGTAATAAAATTAACTACATTTCAGGAAAATTTTATCTATGAAATGAGTTAGATTGCAATTATTTTAATTATCACTGATATCAATTAGTGGAAGTCGTGGTTCAGTGCTCCCATCAAGGGGAGCACAATAAAACCATGGCTTTGTTGTCAGGTACAGCACTACCGCTCAAGGTAATTATATAATACAACCGCTATCCAAAATCTGATTATCTCTTACACCTAGGTTTTTTACAGTTACTTCCCTGATAAGATCTTACTGGAAACAGATCATGTTTAAACGCGACGTTAATTGACCTACTAAGGTTAGTCTAACATTTTGTTAATATATTATATAAACTTTTATCTTATATAAGCTTTTAAGTAAATAATCTAAGAATACAGTTCTTCACCACTCAGTAAAAGCATAGTAGCGAAAAATTACAGGGTAAGTTATTATTAAGTCCCAGACTTTAAGCATTGATCTATTAATTTTATCAGTGATCATATTAGAGGTTGCTGATTTCTTCGATTAATTTTACTTATTAACTGGTTCCGATTATTTAAGATAAAAATTAAATTATTAAATTTAGAATAAAATGAATATACGATTAACAATCGGCTGCTTCTTAAAATAGTATAGAATTATTTTTGGTGTATAAACATAACTAATTTACCATCGAGGAACTCTATAATAATTAGGATGATGGTGAGGAAACTTTGCTGTCTAATAATCAATTAATCTGTATATACCAAAAGTTTAATTTTTTTAGAAAGCCTCTTTCTAGATCAAATAAGTTGTTATTAATTTATAGTCAACCGTGTTACGTATTTAAATGCTGTTCTCTTCGCAAATCAGGCTACACTCTTTGACAAAGATAATGTTCATTTTATTATTATGTTAAGCAATTATAATTAAAATAAATATCTTTTAAGTGATTAGCACTGATTATATCCTTTGTGGTACGCTTGACGGGGAAGTCAACCATTGTTCTTGTAATAAATAGTAGGAAGAGTAGTCATCAATAAACTGTACTTTCGGTCTGGTGAACGAGTTTATCAATTAACCACTTCGTTATCTAGTAGTTCTTAATAAATTAAGTCAAAGTCGAGTTGGGTTAATAGCATAGCTAATTTTAACTTATTTGAGTTTGGCTTGTGCAGATCGATTAGGATATGAATGTTATGAATAGTTCAATACCGTCAACCTCAAAATGTCAGTAGATGTTTCCATAGATCGATAACACCTTGAAATACACGAGTTTGCTGACCGTTGTGCTTCCGAATAGGGCGGCAACTTAGGCTGTTAATCAGTAGAGATTCGTCATCTTGTTTCAACGATACCCCGAGGCTTGCTTCTTGAACTAGCCCTGAGGCTAAGGCTCGACCTCGCATCACGCCAGGGAGACAGCCGCTATTTAAAGGAGGAGTAATCCAGACACCGTCTCGACGCACCAACAAGTTGGCAACTGTTCCACAACAGAGTTCGAGTCGGTTGTTTTGAAGCAAGGCGTCGTCGCCGCCGGCGGCTTCGGCTTCGCGACGTGCCTGGATTGCAGCGCCGTACGCGAAAGTCTTGCATCGACTTACTAAGCTGTCGCTATTACGGCGCTCTAATTGGCTTGTTATCACTGTAACGGGTTTGAAATTCGTCTGGCAAGGGGTCAGGGTCAGCCAGAAACGATGCACATTTGAGACAGGCAAGCTGATTGTCCGTTGTTGTTCCGAACCCCGGCTCCAATTTAGACGTAGAGCTCCACTGCCCTTAATCAAACCGCTTTTATTGATGGCATCCTTAATTAAAGGGGTGAGTTTCTGTCGTGTCGGTGGAATATCCATTCCAAGTAAAGAAGCGCTTGCTACCCAACGCGCAAGATGCTCGGTGAGTAATTGCGGCACACCATCCAAAATCAACACGGTTTCGAATAGACCATCTGCCAATTGCAGGCCTCGGTCACTTAGAGGAAGTTGAAGGCTGTCAGGAGAACCCCAACAACCATCTATCCAGGCAACGCTTATTGGCATGCCAAGGTCTCTAGCAGAGGCTGAAGTTTCCAGCTCAGTTCTTCTGCTTCGCCGTCAGGATCTGAGTCAGCAACGATGCCACATCCGGCATGGGCTCGCAGGGTTTGACCTGTACGGATTAGTGACCGGATCAGGATATTGCTATCAAAGCGACCATCCCAGTCGATGCGGACTAGCGAACCGCAGTAAGGACCTCGACTAGTGGGCTCCAACTCATACAAACGCTGGCAAGCGCGTAGTTTCGGGGCACCACTTACCGACCCACCAGGCCAGCAGGCCTTAAGGAGATCTACCCAGCTCAGTCCTTCCTGTAACTGCCCTTCCACTACGGATGTGAGGTGATGGACCGAGGCATAGCTTTCCAAGCCTACAAGTTGAGGTACTTGAATTGATCCCAAACAGCAAACGCGGCCTAGATCATTGCGGAGAAGGTCAACGATCATCACATTCTCAGCCCGATCTTTGTCGCTGCAAACTAGCTCAGCTGCTAGATCTGCATCGCGCAGGGGATCGCTATGACGAGGTCGAGTGCCTTTGATCGGTCGGGTTTGAACCCTGCCAAAGCAGTCCACAGAGACAAATCGTTCCGGTGATGAGGAGATCAAAGCATCATACTTTTCCGTGATAACTAGGCCAGCAAACGGCGCGGGGCAACGCTTTCGAATACGCAGGAATAGTTCCAGTGCATTAGTATCGGATGGCCAAGTGGTGCTGTAGCAAACACTGAGATTGGCTTGGAAGAGATCACCAGCAGCAATCAGATCACAGATACGCCGAACGCCATTAGAAAATCCGGCTTGATCGGTGTGGTGAGTCCAAGCATGGAGGGGAATAGGTACAGGTTTGGTTTCTGGAACCGTGGGCGTATCAGCTAGGGCGTGCATCATCGACATCACCATACTCAGACTGGTTCCTTCAATCGAAAAAATCCGCTCTTTAAGATCGAAACGAAGAATCGGATCATGACGCGCGATCCAAAGGCTTGGCATGGGATCATCCGACCAGGGGTTGCTCGGTTCGGACCAAGCGGCGGCTTCATAACTGAGCCATCCAGTCCAATGGCCATAGCCGAGTTTTCGTAAAGCCTTGAACGGGTTGCTTGCCCCCTGCTCCCCTGGTCGTCCTTGACAGCGTACAGTTTCGACAGGTGCAACCCCTAGAGTGACCCAACGCCCTAGATCGCTCCCATCTCCATCAAGCCAGACCAGGCCCTGTTCCCCATAAAGGTGTATGAGTTGTTGGGCCACTATGGATGGTGCGCGCCAAGGAATCACAAGGCGTTGGAAACTATTCATTGTGAGGCGTTGCTGCAAAGATCTGATCGGCCGGCATTGCACAGGGCTGCATCACGAATTCGGCAGCTGTCGCACACTCCGCAAGGAGTAGCCTCACCGCTATAGCAACTCCAAGTTTCTTCGATCGGAAGCCTAAGGCGCAGTGCTTCTTTCACGATTCTAGTTTTGTCCCATTCCACAAGTGGTGCCCAGAGCCGAGGTTCACGCCCTTCCCGTCCAGCTTGACTGGATAAAGCGGCCAACTGCTGGAAGGCCTCGAGGTAATCCGGACGACAGTCGGGGTAGCCGGGGTAGTCAATGGCATTCACCCCGAGTATGAGACGTTCCGCGCCGCGAGCCTCGGCAAGACTCAACCCAATTGCAATGAATACTGTGTTGCGGCCAGGTACATAAGTCGTAGGTACAACACCTTCTTCTACACCATTGGTCGGAACCATTTGGCTAGGATCTGTAAGTGCTGAACCACCCCATGCTCCAAGGTTAACTTTGATCTGGTAGTACTCTGTAAGCTGGAGATGTGTAGCTATGCTGGCAGCGGCCCTCAGTTCGCGCCTATGGCGTTGACCATAGTCGAAGGATAGTCCAATCACATGATCACCATTTTCCTGAGCTAATGCAACAGCAGTCGCTGAATCAAGTCCGCCGGAAATTAAAGCGACTGCGGTGCGTTGGGCCATACACTTAAACCTGAAAAGATTTTTTTGATCGGTAAAATAACCACCCGGCCTTGGGCCAAGTTACTCTGAAACTTTGGTCAGCTCATGCAGAGCGCAGTAGTCTTGTGCATCTAGTTCTGTTCCCTTCGCTTGATTTAAGAGTTGCACCAGTCCTTTTAATCCAAGATCTTCCAGTCCATTAACAGCAGTTTCTTGAAGGAATAACGTCATATCTTTGCGGAGCAAAGAGGTACTAAAGTTGGGGTCAGCGTAGTGTCTGTGCAGCATCCTCTCAAGTTTTTTGTCGAATGTAGGTGCGTAGAGGGCTGAGGGTCGCAGAATTTCCATGAAAGTCTCTACGGATACGCCCGCCTGCTGAATCAAGCGTAGCGACAATGAAAAGCTGTGGGTAAGACTGGCAATTAACTGGTTCAGGGCAAGCTTGGTTGCGGCGCCGCAACCTACTGGTCCTACTAGCTTTGGTCGTTTGCAGAGATAGTTAAGCAGTTGATAGTGCTGCTCGAAGATAGTGACATCGCCACCGGCCATTACCAGCAGGTTTCCGCTGAGAGCCTGAGGTTTGCTTCCAAGCACCGGCGCTTCAAGATAGCTGCCACCCTGTTTGATTACCTGTTTCGCCAAATTTTTGCTTTCGCTGACACCCATGGTTCCCATCGGGATGAGTGTGGTGTTTTGAAGAGAGCCAAGCTCACGCACAACCTTCGCAGTGACCGGACCATCCCGCAGCACGGTGATTACTACTTGACATTTTGCAGTGACCTCGAAAAGATTGCTTAGCTCAATTGCCCCCAGTTCGAGCAACAGCCGGAGACGTTCTCGAGTTCTATTCCAAGTTTGTACGGTTACGCCTTCGTTCAAATACCGCTGGGCGATAGCTTTGCCTAGGGAACCAGTACCTAGTATAGCTACAGATGTCATAACTTGAGCAAGAACTAAAGCTTTTCGAGAATCAAGGTAATGGACACCGGGTCAGCGAACCCCAAGCCATTTATGACTTTGTAGACTCAGTCGCCAGCGTGGATGTTGTTTGACATAGTGAACGGTTATGGCTTGAGCAATTTTGTTATCCCATACGGGTTGTAAGAGGAGTTGGGCTGTCGTTGAAGTGTCGTTAGCCAAAGCCATGGCGAAAGCTAAATCCTCGACATCAAGGACTACCACCTTCAGCTCATCGCAGCGTGTTAGGACCTCGCGCTTAGGAGGGTGGTGCCGCTTGGGGGATAGGGTGACCCAGTCGAAACGTCCACTAAGGAAATCTACCCCGCTTGTCTCCAAGTGGAGCGGCAACGCACAGGCGTAGCTTAAAGCGTTGGTTAATGGTTGTAGATTATGGTGGAGGGGCTCTCCCCCGGTAATTACTACAAAGGCTGCTCCAGCATCCCCGGCTTGATGAGCCTCTGCAGCCAAAGCTTCCACATCCAATTGGGTATGGTTGGCCATGGGCCAAGAGTGCTTAGTATCGCACCAGGGACAACCTACATGACAGCCTGCTAAACGAATGAAGAAGGCACTGCGACCCGCGTGGTGACCCTCTCCCTGTAGGGAATGAAAGGTTTCTACCACAGGGATGAACCTTGTGTCATTCATTAAATGGTCACTCCTTCTTGATTACCGATGGCTTGAGTCGGTGAAACGGTCAGTTGTTTTTGGGCGGCTTCGATCAAGCCTCGGAAAAGAGGATGGGGCCTTCCTGGTCGAGACAAAAACTCTGGGTGGTACTGGCAGGCGGTGAAGAATGGGTGGCCTTTGAGTTCGATCAATTCCACTAACCGGCCGTCGGGCGATGTTCCGCTTACGACATAGCCCGAATCAAGAAAGCGTTTACGATACTTGTTATTGAACTCGAAGCGGTGGCGATGACGTTCGTACACCACCTGTTCACCATAAAGGCGTTCTGCCAATGTGCCTGGAACAATCTGACAAGGATAAACGCCGAGTCGCATCGTGCCGCCGAGATCAGCCACATCTTGTTGTTCGGGCAAAAGATGAAGCACCGGGTGTGGCGTGCCGGCATCCAATTCTGTACTGGTCGCCTCCGTTAGCTCAGCTTGATTACGCGCCCATTCAATTACTGCTGTTTGCATGCCGAGGCAAAGGCCCAGAAAGGGTATGCGTTGCTCGCGAACCCAACGAATAGCGGCAACCTTGCCATCCACGCCGCGGTTGCCAAATCCACCTGGAACGACAACGGCATCCATGCCGCGCAGTAGAGAGTCGGCACAATTATTTTCGATTTGTTCGGCACAGACCCAATGCAAGTCAAGTGACGCGTCTTGAGCGACGCAAGCGTGGCGCAGCGCTTCTACCACGGAAAGATAGGCATCGTTCAGCTGAACATACTTGCCAACCAGGGCGATTCTCACTGATGGCCCAGGGTTTCGCAGATTATATACGAGCTGCGACCAAGCAGTCATATCGCTTTCATGATCAGCGAGTTGTAAGACATCCAAGACTTCGCGACAAAGCCCTTCCCGTTCAAGAGTCAGGGGCACCGCGTAAATGGTATCTGCATCAAGCGATGGGATTACAGCCCGGTTGGGGACGCCGCAAAAGCCTCCGATTTTGCGTTTGAGATCGTCGCTAATTTCTCGGTCGCTTCGGCATACCAATATGTCGGGTTGGATACCAATAGAACGTAGCTCTTTAACAGAGTGCTGCGTGGGTTTTGTCTTGAGTTCGCCTGAGGTACCAATAAACGGCAGTAGGGTGACGTGGATGTAAGCCAGGTCTTGATGACCCATATCGCCTTTGATTTCACGAATAGCCTCGAGAAACGGCAGTGACTCGATATCGCCAACGGTGCCACCGATTTCTGTGATGATCACATCGGCACCGCTGTTAGCAGCCACACGGTGGATCCTGTCGCGTATCTCACCTGTAATGTGCGGGATCACTTGCACCGTGCTGCCATTGTAGTCACCTCGTCGTTCTTTGTTGATTACCGATTGGTATATGGAGCCAGTAGTTACGCTATTAAGGCGCGACATTGCAGTGTCGGTGAAGCGTTCGTAGTGACCAAGGTCAAGGTCTGTTTCAGCGCCGTCCTCGGTGACGAAAACTTCTCCATGCTGGTACGGGCTCATTGTCCCTGGATCTACATTAAGGTAGGGATCCAGTTTCAAGATTGAAACGCTATATCGACGCGACTTGAGGAGTCGACCCAAGCTGGCAGCCACAATTCCTTTTCCGATGCTCGAAACGACACCACCGGTAATGAAGACGAACTTGGCCATGACCCGTCTGTCGATTCTTCAAACTAACTGGCGCTGGAGTTATGGACCATCGCTATGGTAAACCATAAGGGAATCGCGGTATATGAACGGTGCAGTCGTCAGGAATCCAGTCCTTGTATATAATCTCTGATCCTGCTACATTTCTGGGGTTGGCGTAACTTAAACAAAGCGCGGGTTTCAATTTGTCTTACTCGTTCCCGCGATAGCTTCAGCTGCTCTCCGATTTGAGCCAGCGTTTGTGGCGTGTCATCTTCTAGGCCGAAACGTTGGCGGATCACAGCTGCCTCGCGACCGGTGAGCTCATTGAGAAGCTCTTCAAGATCGTTGTGGAGTTCGTCGTGAGTTAGTGTTTGCTCAGGAGTAGCCTTATCGTCTTCGATTAAATCACCGAGTTGGATGTCTTGGTCTTTTCCAACACGGCTATCCAGGGAAACGGAGCGTGGAACTCGTTCCAAGGTTTGACGAACGATGTCTTCATTAATGCCTAGCTCCCTTGCAAAATCTGTAATCGAAGCAATACGCCCTTCATTGACAGCAATCTGCTGCTGTATTCGTTTGATCTGACTAAGTTTCTCCGTAATGTGGACAGGTAACCGGATAATGCGGCTCTGGGTGGCAATAGCCCGGGTCATTCCTTGGCGGATCCACCAGTATGCATAGGTACTGAACCGGAAGCCACGGGTGGGGTCAAACTTTTCGACTGCGCGTTCTAGTCCAAGGGTTCCTTCCTGAACGAGGTCTAGAAATTCTATGCCTCGCTGCTGATATTTCTTTGCCACTGCCACTACCAGACGAAGATTGGCCTGGATCATGTGATTTTTTGCACGGCGCCCATTTCGGAGACCAATCTTGAGCTCTTTTACGTCTAACGAGGCTCGTTTAGCCCAAGACGTATAGCCAGAATCAACTCGTGATTTCAGCTCCTGCAGGCTTAAATCTGCAGCACGAGCCCACTCTTGCTTGGTTGGCCAATGACTATGGTGATTAGCCTCACGATGTTGCAGTTCTTCCAAGCGATGCAATTCACCAATTACTGGATCAATATCGGCCAGTGCCTGTTGCTGTTTTAGCAATGTTTCGCGTAGCTGCACGAGCCGTGCCAGGGTCACTTCCTCTTCGCTGGTAAGCAGGTCTACCCGGCTAATGTCTTGCAGATACAGCCGCAACAAATCAGTCGTACCACCGGAGCGGTGTTCTAAGCGCGACAAAGACTGAAGATAAATAATTCCCTCTTCAGGGTTCCTCGTAGTTCCAGTTGCGGGCGGAAAATACTGAATCCTTTCCGGATCTGACTCAGTCGTCGATCCTATCCACCCAGGTGCTGGCTACATGGAGTTCTGTTAGCTGCTTATAAGCCACCCTGCTGGGAGCGTTTGTCATCGGGCAGCGAGATTGTTGCGTTTTTGGGAAGGCGATAACGTCACGGATCGACTCTTCGCCTGCCAGTAGCATTACCATACGGTCCATGCCGAACGCCAGGCCGCCATGAGGGGGAGCACCCATGTCGAGGGCGTCGATGAAGAAGCCGAATTGTTCTTGGGTCTCTTCCGGAGACAAACCTACTGTTTGCAATACCTGACGTTGCAACGTGGAGTTATGGATACGCAGGGAACCACCACCGAGCTCTATCCCGTTCAATACAAGATCGTAAGCCTGAGCCCGAGCTGATGGGAGGGTGTTTTCCCACTGTGCTTGATCACTGCCGAGGTCAATCTTGTTGGGAGCACAAAACGGATGGTGCAGAGCCTCGTAACGGTTCTCGTCACTATTGAATTGGAACATTGGGAAGTCCACTACCCAGACGAAGTTCCATGTCTCATTTGCACAATTTGGCTTGATGAGGTTCATGTCATGAGCGAGGTACTGGCGCACACGGTCGAGGGCTTTGTTAACGATGGCTGTTTTACCGGCGCTGAATAACAGCAAAGTGCCAGGAGTAGCGCCAGTGCGATGGAGTAGCTCGAATTTTTGCTTTTCGGAAAGGTTATCTTTGATCGCACCGATGGTGTCTATTTCTCCCCCGTCACGCACACGGATGAAAGCGAGACCGCCAGCACCAGCTGCTTGGGCTTCACCAAATATATCTCCACCCGGTTTGATACGTACGTTGGAGAGCGTATCGTTGCCTCCGGGTACAGCTATCACCTTTACGGATCCGCCTGACTTGACAGCGCTGCTGAACACCTTGAAACCCACGTCTTGGACGATGTCAGAGACGGTCACTAACTTCATGCCATAGCGTGTGTCTGGACGGTCGGTGCCATAACTCTCCATCGCATCGGACCAGGTTATGCGTGGAAATGGACAGGAAAGTTCGATTCCTTTGACCGACTTCCAAATCGCGCAGATCAAGGCTTCGTTGAGCTGCAGGATCTGCTCTTCGTCCATGAAACTCATTTCAATGTCCAATTGGGTGAATTCCGGCTGGCGATCGGCACGTAGGTCTTCGTCTCGGAAGCAATGGGCAACTTGGTAGTAACGCTCGATACCACCTACCATCAGTAACTGTTTAAACAACTGCGGCGACTGGGGTAGAGCAAACCAATCCCCGCCACAGACGCGGCTAGGAAGCAGGTAGTCGCGGGCACCTTCCGGGGTCGAGCGGGTCAGGATTGGCGTTTCCACCTCGATAAAACCTTCGTTCTCGAGGAAGCGACGGGCTATTTGGATCGTACGGGCCCGTAGTCGAAGGTTATCGCTCATGCGCTTACGGCGTAAATCGAGATATCGGTGACGTAGGCGTAGCTCCTCGCGCGTGTTCTCCTCGTTATGAGCAGAAATCGGTAACGGCAGATTTCTAGTTACGTTGTTGAGCACAGTTATCTCATTCGCGAGAATCTCCACTGCACCGGTCGCAAGCCTGCTGTTAAATGATTGAGCAGGGCGGGCTCTTACTTTTCCACTAACTTGCAGCACAGTTTCGCTGTGCAAGTGTTCAGCGACATTAAAGGCTTCTGTACTTAGATCCGGATCCACCGTGATCTGAACTGTGCCGCTTCGGTCGCGCAGATCGATAAAAATCACACCGCCATGATCACGACGGCGATCCACCCAGCCACAAAGCTGAACAATCGCATTGATATCATGTTCGCGCAGGTTGCCGCAATTGTTACTGCGCATGGGAGTCTTAGCTGGTGACAGGCGAGTGTCCCATAACCTCAGCTTCTGTCATAGGCGTGGACATCTATAAAAAGGGCGCCGCGTCACAATTGCTGGCTCAACCTTACCCCGTATCTCTACTTTTACCGTCACGCCTACCTTTGCAAGGGCTGTTGGAATTGAAGCCAGGGCAATTGGCCTCTCCAGGGTGGGGGACCAGGTTCCACTTGTGATCACACCCACACGTTTGCCATCATGAAGCACTGGGTAGTTGTGACGAGCGATAGCACGCCCTTCCAATTTCAAGCCGACTAGTCTTTTGTTTGGACCAGCCTTTACAATTTGTTCCAGAGCCTGACGGCCTATGAAGTTAGCAGGCATTTCTAGATGAACCAGCCAACCCAGGCCTGCTTCAAACGGGTTGGTGTTCTCGCTCATATCTTGACCGTAGAGGTGCATAGCTGCCTCTAAACGCAGGGTGTCACGTGCACCAAGACCGCAGGGGGCTACACCTTTCTCAAGAAGTTGAGTCCATAGTCGTTGGCCATCTTCTGCAGACAGCAGAAGCTCGGCACCGTCTTCTCCTGTATAACCAGTCCGAGCAGTGAAAATTGCATGGCTCAGGCCCTTCAAATGAAGTTCACGGTGGCCGAAACGAGGTAAACCACTAAGACTTACACCACTAAGTTGTTCCAGCAGGGGGATGGCCTGATGTCCTTGCAAAGCCAGTAAAACCCCACTAGCCTTGACGTCGGTCACGGTTAGACCTGCAGGCTCCATGTGTTGACGAATCCAGGCAGTGTCACTTTCTGTACATGCCGCATTGACCACTAAGATCAAAGCACCGCGTTCACTGTCGATGGCTCCGAGGTCATAAACAATTAGATCGTCGCGAATGCCGCCGCGCTCATTAAGCAGAACGGTATAGGCTGCCTCGCCGGGTCCAATGCGATACAGATCGCTCGGAACGAGTTGCTGGAGCATATCTTTTGGATTTTCTCCTTCTAACCTCAAAACCCCCATGTGAGAAATATCAAACATTCCTACGCTGTTGCGGACGGCTTTATGCTCTTGGATAACGCCACTGAATTGCATGGGCATATCCCAACCAGCAAAGGGCACCATTCGACCACTTCTGGCTCGGCATAGCTCATAAAGAGGTGTGCGCATTAGGGTCATAGACAAGTAAGTGACGTAGCGCAATCTTATGGAGAGCTTTAGCTGATTGAGGCAAAACAGGGAATCTGCAAGTATTAGCTGATTTATATTTTTAAAGCTATCTTTAGTGTAAAGATTATTAATTAGCGAGACCATCCTCTGGTCTAATAGGAGAGATTATCTCACCTAATTTGATATTACGTGGCAGCTGTTGGGAGGTTGGTGCTGCTTGCATCGGCTTCGTATCAATGCCCAAGTAACTGATCTAGTTATCTGTCGTTGATTTACACAACATGTTTGCTCCAGCTGTCTCAGTTGCATGCTTTGTCGTCTCGAGGTATGGATTGGCGTCGGTTTGAGCCGGATCAGTTGCTGACTAAAGCGATTTCGTAAGTACTTGCAGATTCTGAGTTGGTGTTTGTATCTCTGTATCAGTCTCTGCTCTAAATTGCAAGATATTGTTTTTAGAGCTGGTTGCTGGGACCCTATTACCTATCAACTTCCGTAGTAAAGTTAAAGTCATTGGATATCGTTAGTAAACGGTAAAACACTTAATAGTTCATGGATTCATATGATGCCAACAGGTCTATTTGTGTTCCACCAGGGAGGCCTATGGTGCATTTATGCGTGTAGCTAGGGAAGACTTGTAGAACTGGTGGCGGTTCTGGTAAGTCGCTTTATCAAATTCTCACGCTAATTTGATACTTTCTGCGCTTAACAGTCTATTTCTTGCGAATAAGCTCACGCATCTGAGACAGCAGCGTGCTAAGCTCCGATTGTATCCGCTAAATTGTTAGCTCCAAGTAGCATTAGCAAACTACGTGTCACTTTTGCAGCCAACAGGGCACTGACACCGCTGCTGTCCAGATGAGGCGCAAGTTCAACCACGTCTGCTCCTACTAACCGATGCCCTCGGAGTCGACTAACGCAGTCTGCGAAATCAGACCAAAAACAACCGCCCGGTTCTGGAGTCCCAGTCCCCGGGGCTATAGCTGGGTCGAACCAGTCCAAATCGACAGTGATGTAGATCGGATTGCCGTGGAAGGGGGCAAGCCTCTGGCGCAGATCTTCTGCAGTCCGTGTGAAGCGACCGCTACTTCGCAACTCTTCAAATTCTTTTCTTGTGCCACTGCGGATGGCGAGTTGAAAGAGGTTGCCACTGGGCAAGATTTCCAGGCAACGGCGCATGGCACATGCATGGCTGTAACGAGAGCCAAGCCACTCATGGCGCAAATCAGCGTGGGCATCTAATTGGATTAGCACCAAATCTGGGTGCCGTCTCGCTATAGCCGCGACGGCTCCGGAGCTGATTGAGTGCTCACCACCCAGCATCAAGGGTTTGAGACCCAAATCAAGAACTGTTTCGGTGGCCTGCTTAACTGTATCTATGACGGGTTCTGGGGCTCCAAACGAGATATTCACAGACCCAAGGTCTGCGAAGCAAAAATCATCGAGATCTCGATCGAGCTGTGGACAATATGTCTCGATTCCGTTGCTGACTTCTCGAATAGCGGCCGGGCCGAACCGGGTACCGGGGCGGAACGAGGCCGTACCGTCGTAAGGCACACCGAACAAGCCAACAGAGCAACCTTTGGGGTCACGTTGAGACCCCATGTAAATAGTCCCGTCGGTGTTGAATAGTTTGGTCATTGGTCCAGTTGCCTTGCAATGAATGCTGGAACAGCAGCAAAGGCTCCTCGTTGCCAACCGGGACTCCACACGTCGCAAGCATCAGCAATGGCTTTGGATCGTTGGGCATTGGGTTCTCGGTATCTAGGACTCTCCATAGCGGCGAATGTCCAGCTCCACCAACCACTTGGGTAAATTGGCACCCAGCCATACAAAGGATCAGCGTGGTCAAAAATATCCCTCAACAGGTTCACCACGGCGCAGTGAACAGCCCGAAAGGCTTCCGGCGACTCGCTTTGGGTGGCGAAGATGCCTCCAGGTCTGAGAATTCGGCGGCAATGCTCGAGGAATTGCTTACTAAACAATCCTTCTGCTGGTCCTGCGGCATCTGAACCATCCACGAGCACCACGTCGTAGCTGTCCGCTGGAGCATTAGCTACCCATAGGACTCCGTCGTTCACTGTAAGGTGGAGGCGAGGATCGCTCCAGGCAAAGCTGCCAATGCTCGAGAGGTGCTCGCGGCTTAATTCCACAACACGACCATCGATTTCCACTAAGTCCAGATGTTTAACATCTTGATGGCGTAGGCATTCGCGCGCTGTGCCACCATCGCCGCCACCGACCACTAATACTCGTTCCACATTTACTGCCCCACAAAGGGCTGGATGAACCAATGGTTCGTGGTAGTAGCGCTCTTGTCCTTCTGCCGTCATCCAGCAGCCATCGAGCAAGAGCCCTCGCCCATAGCGCTCGCTGCGAATCACCGTGATGTGCTGAAATGGGCTGGTGTCTTCTGCTATCACCTTACCAGCGAGCCCGTAACGAACGCCTTGATGGTATTCATCGATCCAGCCATCCGCGCTGCTGTGCGCTTTACCTGCTTCAGTTTGGAATCCTAAAAATTTGGCACTGAACATTGCAAGTGCTACGTTCTACTTGGCTATGATTGTAATTTACAGCGCTCTGTTGTTAGAAAGTATGAGATCGTTGTGAATAAAAAGCAACTTAATGACCTTTTAAATAACCACTATCGACAATTTATTTATTAAATTTACAGTTAATAACAAGAATGTTTAGACTTGAAATTAATTTATTTACTCTTTTTATAAAAAATTAAAATATCTCACAATTGTTATGGCCAGCTAAATTGTTTCCATTATAAGTTTGAAAAAAAGATATTTTTAACTATATATGGGTGTAGAATTCTTCAGGTGCGCCACCATCTTGACTATTATATTGAATAGCATTGGCGTTAGAGAAAAACATAGGGGGATCATAGAGTTACTTTTATTCTCTTGTTGCTGCTGCTGCTGCATCACCTGTTGGTCAACGGATTGCTGCCTGAGATGAAATGTTGCTAGCCGCTCATTTTAAGTTAAATTAGAAGTAGAATTACCTGATTTAGGTTTGTATTTCGTCACTTTTTAAAGTTTTTAAGCCATCTCGATTACTGCATCGAATTAAGACCCCAGACAACAAACTTGTTTAGGATAGCGACGGCGTTGGTTAAAAACCAGTCTTAAGTCATGGACCATAAAGCCAAGAAGATTGGTCATCAGCAAATTCATTAGAGAAACTGGCCAGAGTCCCAGTAAAATTGAATGCAGCAATGTGCCTGTGACCAGAATTAACGAAACTTGTAACCTGCAAGTATTGAATGTTGCAATAGCAGTCAGACTTAGATTTGAGTCGGTTGCTCGAATCAGACCAAAGCCAGATAAGAATATCTAAAGATTTGCAGCATAGCTGCGCGCGCGGTTTTAGGCTGATAGAGTTGATGGATAGCTAGGCTGGTTTTACCTGAGTTGGTTGTATTCAGTCGGGCAGGATGAATTTGGGGGCGATTAGCTCAGCGGTAGAGCACCTCCCTTACAAGGAGATTGTCACTGGTTCGATCCCAGTATCGCCCATTCCGCCAAGTCCCTTGCTAGATAATCGATTTTCTGCTTCGGCAGGGGAGCCCGTCTTTCGGTATAGTCTTAGTGTTGGGTATGTCTAAAAGCTGGTTGCGCCAGTGGTTTTCACTGGCTGATCGGCTACAGTAGAAGCCTCTGAACTATTCGGTCTAGACGCTTGTAATTGGCTACCAGTCAGGCGATGAAATAGAAGATCATTGGAGCGGTGGTGGCCTTTGCTAGCTCGATTGGATGACTGGAGTGGGGCTCAACAGCGACCGCGGAAGCAAAGCCTACCCGTACTGGCTAGCTTTTCCCTCTGCAGATGCGAAATTCCCCGTATGTCACGTCTCAGAGAGACGCAGACGGGTGGGGCGAGTGTGAGGTCTCGCCTTTTGTTGGCATCCTTGGGTCAACATCCGGGTTAAGCGATGCTTACTAACGGGAAGAAGAACAAAGTCGCTGCACAAATTTAGGAGCTTATAAACAACGTTATTGAGGTTATGAAGCGGGAACACAATCTACACAACGTCGCTAGTGAGTCAACCTGTACCCTCGTGGAGCTTGGCGAGCAATGTCGTGCTCACGGTCGAGCAAAAGCATGATCATTCCAATTAACGACTCTTAACCCGAAGGCCGGCTGCAGTGATTGCATGTGATTTGTCTAAAGCATGTCACTCCAGAAGATAAGAATCGCAAAGCATGGTAATCACTTTGAAAGCTTTGTTGTCCTAGCTATTTCAAGCGTATTACAGGGCTTCATTGTATTTGTAGCCCGCCTCAACCGGCTCTTTTAATCCGCCTAGCTGAATTGAATTAATGCTTTAGACGCGTTTTGACGTTGTGTCCCATACAAGCCCCTGCCCTAGAGGTCGAGCAGAATATTTATGAGACTTCTACGCCCAAGCCGTGGCTAATTCTATACCGCCTTGATCCGAGATTAAGTTTAACCAATTCTTATCAGAGTTTGTATCTTTGCAGAATTTGAAAAAAGGCTACTCTGATTTTTTGTAAGTGCTCTTCTATTGGCTGCTTTTCGGTTACTGCAGTATCCCTCTTAAAATCTCCTTCAACCTAGGCGTAGCCGCTTTCCTCCGAATTCCCCTTTCCTTAATCTGAAACATTACGCTGCCGCCATTGTCAGCCGCAACCGCTTCATGTCTCTTATCTTCGGGCATCCCCGCTTCACAGCCACTCGAAGTCATCTGGCATCAGCGGCATAACCTTCTGCGTGAGCTTATCGGTTGGGATTAGGCAAAAACCAACTAAGTCTCGATGCTTGTCTGTTAGTGTCTGCTTTCGTCATACGGGAAAGCCTAATTCCTCGCAGTTAAACCCAGAAAATCAAGAGAAGTCTCATAGTTGCTTTTTGCGGCCGTTTCGACAGAGTGAACAATTTGCAAAACGCGGTTTTGCATAGCTACGCATAATTTTATGAAAGTTGAAAAGCTACGGTTGACTGCGATCCTCACGTATTCGGACTAGCTGTGTCCGGCTCTCCTTGATTCCCACAGCAAACCCAAGCCTTTTACTGTCTTTGACACAGAAAGCTACTCAGTAAAAATGGCCTTCCCACGTTACTAGATAACAAGTTTTTAATGTTCGTTTAATATGATTTAATAGATGCTGATACCTGGCTACCTTGCCAGTAACTTCCTTGACGTTCTCCGAAGGCGATTGTTGGCTATGGACTAACTAGGTCAGAGCTCTACAATTGAGTGTACTGCGGAGTTAAAACTTGGCTTTGTGTGACGCGTTTGCCATAACTTCATAATAGGTACGCTGGCCACTGATAGCGCCTAGAGCAAAGCCTCTTTGGTTGTATAAGGATGCATTGATTAATATCCAGAATCTATAAATTTCACTATGGTCGATTATTCCCCAAAATTCTGGAAACAGTAAAAATCAGTGGATAAATCACTTCCAAGGTGGGTAAATCAATTAATTTTTAGCAATGAAATGCTAAATGAGTAAAAGAGCTGATTGCTTAATATGCCCTGGTCGACGAGAATAAAGCCTATAGAGATAGGAGGTGCTTGTGATAGCCGAAACTCCACCTGAGCAATTATTAGAAGTAGCCTGAGCTGTTCGGCCCCTGCTCCAGCTTTCAGTTCAACCGTGAGCTCGCGTTTGGTGCGACATTAAGTGCGCGTCAATCCAATCGCTTCTCCCCTACGTCGCTGCAGGTGCCCTTGTGGGAGAGGAAGGTTTCACACCTGACCCCAAGGTCTGCCGTCGGTCGGTCACTTCTTTCGTTTTCTATAGCCAGCTTTTGCTCGAATAGCCTCGGGCTTCACAGGTTTGGCTGCATTAAACAGACTAATCGGCGACATAGACAAATCAGGCAATTGGGCCGTCTCCTCTATTTGAGGGAGACGGCTTCTTTGTCACAGTATTAGTGCTGATCAATGACGTTGAGTTGGTAGATATAGTTTAAAATTTCATTAAATTTATTTATAGTCTTCAGCATTTATTAATGCACTAGAAATTTGGTTTGGTTGCAATATGTGTAATCCTAGTTCATTTAGCGATTACATCCAAAGTCTAACTAAAAGGTCAAATATTCTTGTTATAATCGAAATTATTTACAAAATCTTGATAATTGGTTATTAAGTACCAGCTTAGCTCTTTATAAGTTGCTTTAGTCAGCTAGTGCAGACTATTAATTAAAACCTTGACAACCACCGCTAGATACATAAACGAATGAGCAAAGCAACTGAGTAAAGTTTACCAGGTACAGTACTATGTTATACCGTGTACTATACAGTAGCGATCTAGGGATTAATAGGACTATTCGTCGGATATATCTTTGATTTGCATACTTTTCTTTTTATTGTGAAGGTGTAGTAGTAGTCTGCGATGGTTCGACGGATCGGGAATGAATCGGTTGATTGTGGTATTCCTGAGAGTCATAACCTTTTCTAAAGGGTGTAAATAGGAGAAGGTTGCCGGCAACTAAGCCGGCAGTTACCACAACAGCTGTTACTTGTTCTAACCTCTCGATTAGCATCTAATTAGAATCTGAAGGTATGGCTAATTCAAAAACAGAATGGCAAATACTGGGTGTGGCATGAGGTATAGCCATCGATCAGAGCTCCAAGACCAATTTGGTGAGCAATGCCAGCACCAGTTAATCCTTCGATAATTATGCCAATTAGAATGCCGATCATAGCGGCACGACCATTGAAAAGTTCAACGCTCTTGAGTTGCTCCATATGGATTTTACGGGCTGCAACACCTTGGAGCCATGTGTCACTAATTTGAGATTGCTTCATGATGACAAGAATTATGTAAAGAATTATAAATGAAGCTCGAGACCTTTGTGGTCCCTTTTTCTTTTAGCTCCTAGCAATGAACCTGTCCAACAGAATTGGAATCCATCCAGCGGTCATCTTCCAGTAGCTTAGCGCCGGTGCTGGCAAACAACCCTTACATGGTCAGGTACTTAATTCAGAGCACTATTGCCGTATGAGATGCTAACTAGCACAGCGGAAGGGCAGGATACCATCCTATCACCTGAAGCACCATTCTATAGCCCTTAATAATGTTCTTGAGATAGGCAGCCCAAGATCCACCGCTGGCATGACAACGGCACCTAATAAGGCTTTAGGAGCTAATTCAGGATTCAGAAAGCCGTTAGGTTTCAAATAAAGACTCCCTGAGGAGTGTTCAAGCAGGTAATCGTTGCTGCCTACCATCGTTACAGGGGCATCAGTTGTCGTGGGTACGGCTGATCCTTAAGTAGGTCATGCACTTGCCTGGTTTTAGGGCTTGTACGATCTGAAGTTCTAATTGTTTGATTACTTTAGTTGCGGCAAGTGAACCAATTAACCGTAGATCACAGGGTAGTAATCCCGATGTGGCAGGATGATGGATACGATCAGCGGTAAGACCTTGGGGTTAGCAACAATAAGTCAAGATCTCCACACGGTACAGATCACTGCTGAGGAGGTTCCCTCTTCAGTAGGCAAGGGGCTGAAGGAAAGTCTAGAATTCCTCACAGCCAGGGATCTATCAACATCCGTAATCATAAAGTTCAAATAACCATAAGTTAACTTTAAAAATGGGTTGCGGCCAAGGTCATGATGAGGGATTTTGCCGAGTGCGGCAGGCACTACAAAGACCAAAAAATTCAAGTGTGTGAAATAGAAGATCGAAGTCGCCTTGACTGTCTTTCGGGACTGCAATATCTCGAATTGGGCAGTGTTCCAAAGCTTGGGTTAGGCCGCAATCCACACAGGTGAGATGGTGACGGTCCCGTTCTACAGGTGCGTAGAGAGCCTCACCGCTAGGCAAATGACGGCAGCGCACCAGGCCACGTTGATGTAATTGGCGCAGGTTGCGATAGACGGTTGCTAGTCCCATAGCATTTTTGGCGTCTAGGCTGCGATGCAACTGTTGGCCGCTCATTTCGTCATGGCTGGCTTGCAGTGCTTGCAATAGCAATTTCTGACGGGCATTTATGGAGTGAGATGAATCAGCCATGTCGTTACGCTGCCACTAATTAGCGACTGCTGAGGCTCAGCAAGAGCAGCGCCATGCTGCCTAGAAGCTATAGCGTGCAGTTAGCATTCAGTCCAACCCACTGCTATTGCTACGATTTGGCAGCAGCCACTGCTTGAGGGATCGGCGTTTCATCTGCAATAATGGTTGTTTTCAATTTGGGAAGTTAAACGACAGTTAGACTTGTCGCGTTGTTTGCTGTTCAGGGATAGAGACGCTACTCCTTAAAATAGTTGCCGTAATGAAAATAATCTAACGCGAGCAATCAAAAAATAACTCGAGTCAACAGTGTTACGGCAGGGACAATTCCTTCATCGTATGCGGAACCAGTAGATCCAAATGAATTGAAGAGCCTAGGTATGGGTATTGATGAGTTTCTCACTCAATATCCATAGTCGCTGACGTTGTTGTGGATCCAAAGCAGCTGGTGCAATACGGCATTGGGTAGGTGAGCCGCGCAGGCCTCCTAGCTGAGCTGGTCCATAATGTTCACCACCCTGCGCGTTCGGGGCAGTGGCAGCGTAGAGCTGTGGTAAAACACCCATACTAGAGCTTTGGAACAGCGGATCCATCAGTCGATAGACTAAGGCCTCCCAGTGGTTACCACCGCTGGCCAAGGCCGCTGGCTGGAGGTTGGTTCGTGCGATGCCTGGATGGGCCGCAAAAGATTGCACTGAACTGTTCTTGCTTTGCAGACGGCTTTGCAATTCCAATGCAAACATCACATTGGCTAGCTTGCTTTGCCCATAGGCTCCATAACGGTCGTAGCGCTTGGTCCAGTTCAAGTCATCCCATCGAATCCGTCCAAAGTACTGCGCACCTGATGTGACAGTCACTACGCGAGCGTCCGCTTGTGATGCCATCAGTGGCAACAAGCGCTGAGTTAAAGCCATATGGCCTAAATGATTCACGGCAAACTGCAACTCATAACCCTGGGCACTCAACTGGCGCGGTGGTGCCATAATGCCAGCATTGTTAACCAGCAAATTAAGATGGCCATATTGCTCGTTTAGGGAAGCGGCAGCACGACCAACGGAATCCAGATCAGCCAAATCCAGTTCAAGTAAATCCAGACCACTAAGGCCTTCGGTAAGCAATTGACGGCGAGCAGCTTCGCCCTTCTTACGGTTTCGACAAGCCATAATAACCGTTGCTCCTTTTTGAGCTAGAGAGCGGGTGGTCTCGAGACCGAGGCCGATGTTGGCACCGGTGACTAGAGCAAGTCGGCCCTCTTGACAGGGAATGTCGTTGATTGTCCATCCCATATGCGGTCATTCTTCGGGGAAAAGCAGCTCAGCTAACTCGTCGGGATCCACGTCGTAAACGCGAGCGAGGCTGGTTTCGATAGCGCTGGTCACTTCTCCCGACAAGAAGCGCATCGCATTGAGCGCATCTTCTGTGATGTCATCAGTGAGCAGCTTGTCGTCGCCCTCAAGCTTTTCATCGTTGATCATGGCCATTACCCAGCTCTGATAGGCGTAGACCAGGTTGGAGAACTCGAGTTCGGGATCGTTGAGATCCAAGGCCATGGTATGAGCAACCGGTTTTACCAGTCTGGCGTCCTATAGGAAAGAATGAAAACCATGAATTTTGCGGATACCACTGGCCTGTGTGCAAACCATGTTGTTCAATTTCGCCATTGCCGAGTTTATTTGGTCGTATCATAACGACTTGCAGCAGTCCTGAACTGTTAATATTTGACCAAAGCTTTTGATCTAATTCTCCCTTAATTTTACCCCCTGTGGTGGTCAAAGCAGACCGGAGATGCTGCGCAAAAGCCAAGGACTCTGCAGTAACGAGACGAATACGCCGCAGTTTTCAAACGGAAAACCAAAGACTTTAGATTTGCAAGTGGTGAGTCGCCTTGTTAGATTATGAGCTCCGATTTCTTTAGCAAGAATCTAACTTGACCATGGATTTAGAACTTAAAATATACAGTTATATTTGTAAATTATATTCTTAATTCTGCAAGATTATGACTAAACCACAGCTCAAGAGAGAAGAAGCATTGGGTAGTGCACACTACTAACATCATTGGCAATGATGTGGTGAGGCTAGCTGTATTACATGTTATTGCATCGTAACAATGTTGATGAAGTGGATACACAATTCTGCTAATAGGATTAACGTTGGGTCAATTGCACAAGATGAGTGATTCATATCTCCTCCTGCACAGCTTTCTTGCTCTTATCACGAATGAGCTAGTGAAAATCAAAGTAAACTAATCATTACCGTCTAAATCAACGCAAGTTGTTAAAGAATAGTCTGGTATTAAAGTAGTAAAAATATTATTTTAGTTAGAATTTAGTCAAAATTATCGAAAACTTATATTTACCTCGAAGTGTATCTATTAAGTTGTCAGGTTATTATGAAACTATTATTACTGCTAAAGGCTTTTCTCTCTTCCAAAATTAGCAATCGCCTGTTAGTGCAATTTTTATTTTAGTACAATAGTTGGATAAATTTATTTACTAATCTTTCTGTTAATTATCTATCTTTTATGACTGTTGGAGTTAAGAGATTGGAAGTGTCAGCTTTTATAAAGAAATTAATCAACTTTTTGTAAAATTTGAATCAACCTGATCCGATTTATTGCCTAGAATGATTTAAGCTTGCTTTAAAATTAATATTACTTGTTTTCGACTCAATGAATGTAGGTATTCTGTAACAATAGAGAAAGACACAGTTTAAATAAAATGTCGAATACTCTTGATTTGACTAGTTATTGCTTGCATTAATCTATGGAGTTTAGCATAGTCTGTATTGTAATAGCAGGCTTAGCCTAGTATTATCGTTGTATCCAGACAACATTGGAATATTGGTGAGCATTATTAGTCTTTTTATCTAAGTTGTCTGTATTTAGGCTAAGACTCTTTAATTCAGTCTTGGTTATTTTGTTTAGGTGTGCTGATTCTTTGCGAGCATGGTCGAAATATTGCGCCGTTAGTTGTGTCCGAACTAGCTAAGACGTATGACCCGGTAGGCATAGAAGCCCGATGGCAACAGGTTTGGGAAAAGTATGGGGCATTTCATCCAGACCCAACCGGAAAGGGCGAACCGTTTGCTGTGGTGATTCCGCCGCCGAATGTCACTGGCAGCCTCCATATAGGCCACGCCTTTAATACCGTATTAATTGACACGATAGTTCGCTATCAACGTTTAGTCGGCAAAAATGTTCTCTGTCTTCCTGGCACCGACCATGCATCAATTGCGGTTCAGAGTATTCTCGAGAAGCAGTTAAAAAAAGAAGGCAAGACCCGTCATGATATTGGTCGTGAAGCATTTCTTGAACTGGCCTGGCGCTGGAAGGCTGAAAACGGTGAACGTATAGTTAGTCAATTGCGCCGTCTAGGGTCTTCGGTCGACTGGCAGCGCCAGCGCTTTACCCTTGATGAGGGGCTGAGTGAAGCGGTGAAGGAAGCTTTCGTGCGCTTGCACGAACAAGGTCTCATTTACCGCGGTGAATACTTAGTTAACTGGTGCCCGGCTTCTGGTTCGGCTGTAAGTGATTTAGAGGTGGAGATGAAAGAAGTGGATGGTCACCTTTGGCATTTTCGTTATCCACTTAGCAATGGTGAAGGGTATCTTGAGGTAGCGACCACCCGGCCAGAAACAATGTTCGGCGACACGGCGGTAGCAGTGAACCCCACTGATGAGCGCTTTGCTCACCTTGTTGGTGCTACGCTTAACTTGCCGTTTACCGGGCGTCAGATCCCAATCGTTTCTGATGACCACGTTGAGAAAGAATTTGGAACTGGCTGCGTCAAAGTGACACCGGCTCACGACCCCAATGACTTTGTGATTGGTCAGCGACATGGATTGCCGCAGGTCACAGCGATATGCAAGGACGGCACAATGAGTTCGGCTGCCGGCCGATTTGAAGGATTGGACCGCTTCGAGGCCCGCAGTGCCGTTGTAGCAGAGCTAGAGGCAGAAGGGTTATTGGTGAAGGTGGAGAATTATCGCCACAGCGTACCCTACTCCGAACGAGGCAAGGTCCCAGTAGAACCCTTGCTTTCTACCCAGTGGTTCATCAAAATCGAGCCTCTAGCCGCCCGTTGCAGAGAAGTTTTCGATCAGCAAGGTCCTCACTTCGTACCAAAACGCTGGAACAAAGTTTATAGCGACTGGCTCACCGATATCCGTGACTGGTGCATCAGTCGCCAATTGTGGTGGGGTCATCGCATTCCCGCTTGGTTTGTAATAAGCGAAACTGACTTTCGACACACTGACAGTACGCCATATATTGTGGCAAGAAATGAGACGGACGCATTAGCAGAGGCCAAAGTACGGTTTGGCGCCGAGGCACGTGTCAAACAAGACGAAGATGTGCTCGATACTTGGTTTTCTAGTGGGCTTTGGCCGTTCTCAACGCTCGGCTGGCCTGATACTGACGCTCCTGACTTTAAGCGCTGGTATCCCACCAGTACTTTGGTGACGGGATTTGACATTATCTTTTTTTGGGTGGCTCGAATGACAATGATGGCCGGTGCCTTTACCGGCAAGATGCCTTTCAAGGATGTGTACGTTCACGGACTGGTACGGGATGAGCAGAACCGCAAGATGAGTAAGAGTCTTGGCAACGGTATCGACCCACTGCTACTGACCGAGCGCTATGGCACTGATGCTGTTCGTTTTGCTCTCGTACGCGAGGTTGCTGGTACCGGTCAAGACATTCGTCTCGATTATGATCGCAAAAAGAAATCTTCTCTCACTCTAGCAGCCTCTCGGAATTTTGCCAACAAACTTTGGAACGCTACCCGATTCGCCTTAATGAGCTTGGGAGGTGATACACCGGCGCAACTAGGCGACCCGGACCCCTCAGCGCTGCAGCGGGCTGATCGCTGGATCTTATCGCGCTTGGCACGAGTTAACCGAGAAACTTCGTTACGCTACGACCATTATAGCCTTGGTGAGGCAGCGAAGGGTTTGTATGAGTTTGCCTGGAACGATGTCTGCGATTGGTACCTTGAGCTGAGTAAGCGTCGCTTAAACCCAGGAAAAAACCCTAGTGCTGTAGCCTTGGCTGATCAGCGCACCGCTAAGCAAGTGCTGGCCAAGTTGATTAGCCAGATAAACCTGATGCTACATCCGCTGATGCCCCACCTAACAGAAGAGCTTTGGCACAGCATCACGGCGGAGTCTGAGACCAATTTGCTCGCATTGCAGCCTTGGCCAGTGGTTGATAACGCATCGCTTGATGATGCTCTTGAGGGGGCGTTTGAAGAGTTAATTACTGCAATTCGCGTGGTGCGTAATTTGCGGGCCATCGCTGGGCTCAAGCCGTCTCAATCCGTACCAGTGCGTTTTGTTACCGAACGCGCTGACCTGACGAGCATTTTAAGGCAGGGCATTGCCGATATCATCGCCTTGACCCGAGCTGAATCTGTTGTATTGATGACGCCTGCGGAGGCTGAAGCAATGCCGGTCGCCAAAGTCCTGGCATCAGTGAGCGGTGAATTACAAGTGCTGCTTCCAGTTGAAGGGCTGGTGAATCTTGAGGTGCTAAAAGGACGTTTGGACAAGGACCTTGTCAAGGCTGAGAGAGAAATCAACAATCTCGCTGAACGCCTCGGCAATCCAAACTTCGTTGATAAGGCTCCGCCGGCGGTGGTGGCGCAATGTCAGGCCAACCTGGCGGAAGCAGAAACCCAAGCCGCACTCGCGCGTAAACGACTGGCTGATTTGGTTTAAGCAAAGAGGCGGTGTAGACGTCCGGGGTTCTGGCCCAACTGTGCAGTTGTCAGCTTAGAAAGTTGGTCTTACGTCGGCTTCCCTTAGCGTCAGTTGCATCGATACAGCGATGACAGAGGCGATTCTATTGTGATCGAGGTAGAAGGGCTCAGCAAAATCTATCGAGTGGCTGATAAGCAACCTGGTCTAGCAGGAACTCTTGGCCATCTCTTTCGACGAAGGTATCGAAATATTGTGGCGGTTCACGATGTTTCATTTCGGGTTGAACCGGGTGAAATGGTGGGTTTTTTGGGTGCCAATGGTGCCGGAAAAACCACTTTACTGAAAATGCTTTGCGGTTTAATACACCCCAGCGCTGGCTGGGCGAGGGTAGCTGGACACAAGCCGCAGTGTCGTCATCGAGATTTCTTGCAACGTATCACTTTGGTGATGGGCCAGAAACAGCAGTTGATATGGGATTTACCACCACTGGATTCATTATATGTCAATGCCGCGGTGTACGGAATCAATGACCATGTCGCTAAACGTCGCATTGATGATCTGGCCGACTTGCTGGAGCTTGGGGAGGAGCTTACCCGTCCGATGCGCAAGCTATCCTTAGGTCAACGTATGAAGGCGGAACTTTTAGCCGCCTTATTGCATAAGCCTGAGGTGTTGTTCTTGGATGAACCGACATTGGGTTTAGATGTAAATGCACAGGCCCGCATACGTCAGTTCCTGTCTGAGTACAATCGGAGGACTGGTGCTACGGTGCTGCTGACCAGTCACTACATGGCTGATATCACCGCGCTGTGCCCTAGGGTGTTAATGATCCACCAGGGCTGTTTATTTCATGATGGCCCTCTTGATCAGTTAATTCTTGCGCTTTCCCCGGATCGAGAGGTGCGGCTCGAGCTGGAGTCTCCTGTTTCAGCTGATGCGTTCGCCGGCTTGGGCTTGGTGGAAAGCCTACAGGGGGCTGTTGTTCACCTGCGGGTGCCTAGAACGCAGCTCACCACGGTGGTGGCTGCATTGCTGGAACGCCTCCCCGTTCTTGATCTGGAGGTCCACGATCCGCCGATTGAAACCTTAATTGGCAAACTGTTCCGCCAAGGGAAGCTGTAATGCGTTTGTTTGGCCTCAACTGTCGAATTGTAGCGGCAATACTGGGATCACAGTATGCTCACATGCTCGAGTATCGCGCTGAGATTGCGTTGTGGTCGCTATCTGGTGTATTGCCATTGATCATGCTCAGCGTTTGGAGTAGCAGTGGCATCCGCACCACACTTGATATGAATGACGTAGCCCTAGATCGATATTTTCTCAGTGCTTTTTTGGTACGCCAGTTTTCCGTTGTTTGGGTGGTTTACGCCTTTGAAGAGGATGTCTTATTAGGACGCTTATCGCCCTATCTTTTGCAACCCTTACATCCGCTTTGGCGTTATGTGGCAGCTCATCTTAGTGAGCAGTTCACTAGATTACCATTTGCGGCAGCAATTGCTGCGTTGTTCTTATTAATTCAGCCAAAAGTATTATGGCTGCCTGGACCAGGAACACTTCTTCTCGCCTGGTTGGCAACATGGATGGCTTTTGCAATTGCTTTTCTGCTGCAGAGCCTGATTGCGGCACTTTGTTTCTGGAGCGAGAAAGCTAGTGCTCTAGAGCGGCTGTTGTTTATTCCGTTTGTGTTTCTATCAGGCTTATTAACGCCATTGACCGCTTTCCCCCCTGCAATGCAAGCAGTAGCGCGGTGGACGCCATTCCCCTATCTGATCGACTTTCCAGCGCGTGTTTTGGCTCAGCGACCAGTGGATTGGATGGCCGGATTTTGTGCTCAGCTGATTTGGATTACACTACTCCTACCGTTGGCGTTATGCCTTTGGCGGGCTGGTGTGCGCCGCTACAGCGCGATGGGGGCGTAATGAGGCGTTATTGGCAAACGCTAATTTGTTTCTGGGGTACAGCTTTAGCGATGCAAGCAGAATATCAGGTTAATCTGTTGATTGAGCTTGTGGCGATTGCCCTGAGCCTTGGGGGCAGCTTGTTTACGTTGTCGCTGTTTTTTGGACCTGGGTATTCTCTAGGCGGTTGGAATTGGTCCGAAGCACTGGTGGTGCAGGGTTTCTACACAACCCTTGATGGTATAGCAAACGCCTGGTTACGTCCCAACCTCGGTTCAATTGTCACTTATGTAAGGGAAGGTACACTAGATTTTGTTTTATTGAAGCCAGTTGATAGCCAGCTGTGGCTATCTCTCCGTTTGATGGCACTTAGCGGGTTTCCTGAAATTGCCTTAGGCTTGTTATTAGTCGGCTGGGGCGGACTCCAGTCAGGCGCAGAAGCGTCGGTACAGGAGTTGCTAACTGTAGTCCTGATGCTGTTATCTGGCACGACAATACTGTACTCAATTTGGTTTTTAGTTGCGGCCACCAGCATTTGGTTTGTAAAAATGTGGAATGCTACTGAAGTTCTAAGGACGCTCTTGGCGTCTGGGCGTTACCCAATTAGTGCGTATCCGGTTTCACTACGTTTGCTGTTTACGTTTGTGCTGCCGGTGGCTTTTCTTACCACGGTGCCAGCGGAGGTGCTACTCGGTCGCGTTGTAGCAACACCGATGCTGCTACTAAGTTTGGCCCTAGCTTGTATCTTTTTCCTTTCAACGCGAGCGTTCTGGCTGTTTGCTTTGCGCCATTACACTTCTGCTTCCAGCTGAGATGCTTGATTGGTCCCATTGGCTTGACGCAGCCTTACCGTTTCTACATTCTCCCTTAGGAGTGGCCATATTCATTCCACTCTACGCCTTGTGGGTAACACTACTCCTACCAGGGGTCTGGGCCTCTATACTTGCGGGAGTGCTTTATGGCACCTGGTGGGGTAGTCTAATTGTGTTTATCGGCGCCTGCTTAGGGGCTGAGGCCTCCTTCTTTTTAAGTCGCTGTTGGTTGAAAGGTTGGGCAAATGAACGTTTGAAGCATTTTCCCAAGTTACAAGCTGTCGAAAAAGCGGTAAGTAGCGAAGGACTCAGGCTCGTCGTGCTAACGCGATTGTCGCCAGCATTTTCCTTCTCTTTGCTAAACCTAGCTTATGGCCTTAGTAATGTCAGCCTACGTGACTACAACCTGAGCTTAGTAGCAATTTTACCTAGCACGGTGATGTTTTGCACTTTAGGCGCCTTGACAGGAGGAAGAACCAGCCCTAGCGAGATGCTGGCCCCAGAAGTGTCAGCGTGGGCGTGGACTTTCAGAATTGTGGGGGTAATGGCCACAGTAACAGCAGTCTGGCTTGTGGGTCGAGCGGCTCAGAAAGCATTAATTAACGAGGAGGTTGATCTCTAACTAACCCGTTAGGGGAAGCGATTCGGACTGGGAAGAGACCAATCCCTAGCTGACGCAATCAGGATAAACCAAATCAGGTGAAATCGAGCACCGGCGCCTCGGCGTCGCTGAAGTTCAGCCAGTTTGGCACGACCGCAGTCGGTTTTGATCCAATGATGTATCTTGAGCTGAACCATGGTTTCAGTGACGCCGTTAATTTCATAGTGAAATCTGAGTTGAGAGTATTCCCGATGTGAATACAAACCGCTCGATGCTGTAACCAATCCTTTTGTTGGCTATGTCCATTTTTGAATCTGATTGAAACCCATCACCTGGTTAAATCGTTCACATATTCATTAAGATTTGATTAACATGTTTGGTTGTGGTTTCACTAGACTTGAATGAGTAACTAGTCGCTGCTAAGCAGATTAACATAAGAACTAAGGCAAGCTTAGATGAAGTGATCTGTGCGTTGTTGAAAGATTGGGATGGGTGGGTAAGCATCTGGTTCATAAATCAGGATGTTCATTTATTGAGTGTGGCTTGTTAAGAAGATCCTGCAGTGATGCTTCATCCAGAACTGTGATCCCAAGGTTTTTAGCCTTTGAGAGTTTTTTTCCGGCTTCCTTGCCCGCCACGAGGTAGTTGGTTGTTTTGTTGATAGAGCTAGATACTTTTCCGCCTGCTGCTTGGATTAGTTCTTTGGCTGCACTGCGACTAAGGCTCGGCAGGGTGCCTGTAATGGCAAATGTTTTAGATAGCAGCGGACCATTACTTATAGAATGGTTAAGGTCGTTTATTTTTTCCTTATCTGTCACTCGCAGTGTCAATCCGACACTTTTAAGCTCATTGAGAAGCCTTTGATTGTTTGGATTTTTGAGCCATTGGCGAAGATCCTCACTAATTTCGCTGCCGATGCCGCGCAGGTTTAAAATACGTTCTGGATCAGTAATCGCCGCTGTTTGGAGTTCCTCAATGCTAGGGAATTCTGCAGCCAGGACTTTGGCATTCACCTCACCAATGTGGTGGATTCCAAGTCCATAGAGCTGCCGATGCCAGGGCTGTTGTTTTGATTTCTCTAGAGCCTTGATGAGATTAATGGCGGACCTTTTCCCTATGTGCTCTAAGCCGGATAGAAGGGTGCTGTTGAGTCGATACAAATCAGCAACGGAATGAGCTAGTCCTTGGTACACGAGTTGTTCGATCAGTTTGATACCAAGTCCATCAACATCAAGTGCGCTTTTACTCACCCAGTGGATTAGGGCACCCCGTAAAATTGCTGGGCAGCTATTATTGACACATCGCGTCGCCGCCTCATTTTTTCCCCGGACCAGAAGTGACCCGCATTCCGGGCAGCTATTGGGAAGGCAGGCAATCTCAGCATTGGGAGGGCGCAACTTCGCAAGGACAGTCACGACTTCGGGAATGATTTCCCCAGCTTTGCGAACTACAACTGTGTCATTAATGTGCAGGTCGAGCTCAGCTAGTCGGTTAGCGTTATGAAGAGTGGCGCGGCTGACGTTGGTACCAGCGAGGTTGACTGGTTCAAATTCAGCGACAGGGGTAATAACGCCAGTTCGGCCAACTTGTACGGCTATTCGAAGCAGGCGACTCGGAACTTCCTGTGCCGGGAATTTTAGAGCAATGGCCCAGCGTGGTGATTTCTGGGTGCAACCTGCCTTATCCTGAAGCGCTAAACTATTCAGCTTCGCCACCACGCCGTCGGTGGCATAGGGAAGCACATGACGTTTCTGTTCCCATTGGACCGAAAAGCTGTTGATGCTCATAAGGTCCGGACAAAGTGCTCGATTGGGATTTACGCGGAAGCCGGCTCGCTCGAGCCAGTTTAGAGCCTCCCATTGGCTCGCTAGTCTCTGGGAGGAAGGCAGGTGCAAAGTGTATGCAAAGAAATCTAGCCGACGTGCTGAAACCACCTTTGGGTCGAGTTGGCGCAGGGTACCGGCGCAGGCGTTGCGGGGGTTTGCAAACAGAGCTTCACCACGGGCTTCGCGCTCTGCATTGATCGCGGTGAAAGCAGCATCTGGGATAAACGCTTCGCCACGCACCTCGACCCAATCTGGTGGCTGGTCGATTTGAAGGCGCAGGGGGATCGAACTAATCGTACATACATTAGCGGTGATCTCCTCGCCTTGCTGACCATCTCCTCGGGTCGCTGCTCGTTCAATTACCCCTTGGCGATAGCTGAGAGCGAGGGCGTTGCCGTCGATTTTTAACTCGCTTACCACCTCTAAGGGACTGCCCAGGGGAAGATTAAGCGCACGCAACAATCTTTGATTCCACGCTTTAAGGTCGTCATAGTTGAAGGCATTATCGAGGCTGAGTAGCCCAATCCGGTGCTTGACACTTGTGAATCTCTCGGCTGGAGACCCCCCCACTCGTTGCGTAGGGCTATCTGGGCTTAGCAGACTTGAATCATTTTGTTCAAGGTTCAGCAGTTCTCGGTACAGGCAGTCATAGACTGTATTCTCCATAGTCGGAGCATCGAGAACGTAGTACGCGTGAGCGGCCTGGTTGAGCAGGCTGCGCAGTTCCGCAGCCCGTTTGCTCTGATTAAGCATTGACCCGGTTGATGCGGGCAATGCGCCAATTGTCGTCAACCTTGGTGAAGGTGAAATCGAGCGGTAGTTCGTTGCTGCTGTTTTCTGCCTTAAGCTTCACCACAAGGGTCAAGTCACCTTCTTGGATACGGGGACGTCCCGATTTGAGGTTTCTAAACTTGTTCAGTTTTAGATCAGCCAGGAAACGGATGAATTGTTGGCGTGTTACGTGTTGGCGGTAGGTTTTGGTGGTGAGTAAATAGGCCGCGTCAATGCGGCCGGCAGCCACTTGAGTGAAAAACTGTTTGATGAGCGGGTTAATGCCGCGAGCACTAAGCACTAGCTTCACCGCGGTATAGATCCAGAAAAGTAGTAAGGCGCCACCGCCTGCAAGTAGAGCCTTAACACCAATGTCGCGAACTAGACTGAGCGCCATCACCAGCTTTCAGAGCATGGACGAGTCTGCCTGACCGCCATAGGGCGCCGTGAATTTACCTTTCTCGTGAGCTCTTGCGGTCCTTACTGTCACTGCTTCATTAGGCGAATCGTTCATAACGCCGTACATAGGTTTAGTCTGTAACGTATAGTTACGTTGGGGTGAAGAGCACAACGGATGAATTGAGTACCATCCGGTTTTCGCCGAGTAAGAATTGTAACGGCAAAGTCGATCAATATCGGAATCGTTACGGTCTGTAGCTTAGGCGGATTTATTATGATGACGATACGCAAGGCCGCAGCGTTCCATCTACATCCCGGACAACCGGACTCAATATTGTGCAAACAACGGTCCCCTTGCTGCCATCGCACTCGCGATGTGATCAGTCACTGCTTTTGTCGCAATTAAACACCTACTGTGGGGACTTCGGTGTCTAAGCTCTTTGGTCATTATCCTAGCTCTGTGGAGCCGTCATACCTAGCTAGTATTCCTAATTTTATTCTAAAACAGAGCCTCTTCAAATGGAGGAACGATACGAACGATACCGTCCAGAACGACCCCATGATCTTAGAGATCGTTTTTTGCATCGCTGGTTAGGGACAGGCCGTCAATTAATCGATGGATTTGCCGGTCGGCGTCCAGGGCAACGACGCCCGAGATTGAATCTCGACTCTTTTGGCCGGTGGGTTGGGGGCAAGGTTGATTGGCTATTAGAAGAAGAGGACGGTTGGCGTGAACCTTGGCAAGAGGCTTCGCCGCGACCACTTAGCAGAGCGAAACGCCCGCTCCAGGCCATCTCTCGTCGATCTCAACGACGAAAATCGGATTCCTCGGTCCTACTGGCACCATCAACGTCATTGTCATTTGACGACTGGCCCGATGAAGAACTCTTTAGGTTGCAGCGTCAACAGCGTGCATTAGGTCAACGATCGCCTTCTGGTGTGAAGTCTCAAGTCCTCCCACCTTTCTTTCAGCGGGGCTTACCTCGGTCTAGCCGCCGCTCTACTTAACATATCTCCTAGATTTCGTTGCTAGAGTAAAAGCCTTAACTATTTCTAGAGAGGATTTAAAACAGTCGTAAAACAAGAGCAGTTTGGGTAGAGCTTGTCGAGGTACCAGTTGCTAGTGGGAAAACAGAAATCCAGAGCTGATAAATGCCTTTAATCAGGTGATTAAAGGCATTTATCAGCATAAAATCATTCGTATCCATCAAGTGGCGCAGCATTGTGGGTAATTATCTAAACAACAGTTGAGGTTAAATCTTTTGTAAACTAGATGTGGCATGAGGGGTTAACGGAGTCTACACAAATTGCAGTTTTCAAGTAGCATCTAATTGATTTAACCATCGAGAAGGGTTAAGCGTTAGCCACTATAGTAATTAAGATGCTCGTCAGGAGTATCCAAGAATAGTTTCTTAATAGAGAAAATATCAAATAGACGCTGGCTGATCTAGCACAATACCAGACCTAAGCACTGTTTCCGTTTCCCCTATTGCTAAATATGAACTTACGCAAAACAGAGCTAATTGATTTAGCTCGGCATTATGTTTGATTGGATAACCGTGATCTAGTAATCACCAAAAGTTTGAATTAGGATGCCATGAAAGCTATCAAGTGGTGGATTAAATACCAAGCCAAGTAGAGATAGAGTAATGCTAATCGAACAAGAGTTTGTATAGACGTTGAGGAAATATCAGCAGTAATTGGCTGGATTAAGGCTGAATACAAAAACAGCATCAGTGTTTCTGATGCTAAAATACTGACAATAATATTCATAACAGCAGTTTGGAGCGGGTATTTGAGGAGGAGCCAGAGTCGCGTTGGTTCATTTCTCAACTAGATATACGTCTAGAAACATTCGTTCTTAAGTAATGCTATTACTATAGATCACATCCTTCCTTATCTAACTGTAATCTAGAGAACATAGAAATTATTGGAAACCTATGCTAAATCGATATGATGAGTCAAATTTTATTTTGCTAGCAGTTAGCATGATCAAAAAATAAGGTAGGGAGAGAGGCTGCAAAGGTGAGTGTATCGATAAGTAATGGCTCTTTTAATAAAGTTTTGTGATGTATTAATCATTTTAGTCCAAGCATGTTGAAAGCAAATTTTTTAGCAATTCTAAGTGATTAGCTCTATTTTACTCAGAAGTCATATAAATAATGCCAGCGTTCATTTAGACCACCCGGTGGATTAAAAATCATTCAAATCAATACTAAATAGATGCCTTACTATTTAACGAGATATAGATGAACATAATATAATAAGGAGAATTGATTGATAAATATCAAATAGTTTGATGAAAACGGATGAGATTAAATACACTAAGGTTGTCAATAGTAATGTAAATAACTTGATTTAGAAGTGATTTCAGGAAGAGATAAATCACTGGAATTCATCGACTTGAAATTGAATAATAGTAAAACTAATGAAAGTCAAATAGTCAAAGATATAGCTGATCTAAAAAATCAGCTTAAATGAATAAGTTATAAGAATTCAGACTATTTCATCAAAAAATCAAAAGCATTTGCTTATTTTAAGGTATTAATAATAATGAGGTGTTGTATCTCACAATAGGGCAGTTTTATAGTCATCTAGTTACAGAAATTCTGTTAGAAAAGCTAAATAGTTAGAAGATAATAAATCTGCTATTTAGATAGTTATTGCCCAAGAAGTTCAAAGCAATGTTAGAATAGAAAAGTGTAGATATTTAATGCATTAACTTATTTCCTGAAAATCTAAAGAAATTTTATGATGCTTAAGTAGGCAAACGGATTTTAACCTTATGGCATTTGATAGTTTCAATAGCAATTTTTTCAAAGGGAAGATTGTGAGGCTGAGATAATAGCAATTACTTGTTCAGAATATTAGCGGAAGTATTTATTTGATACTTTAGCTGAACTCAAAGGAAGTAAATATTTCAATATCTCTATTTTTTAACGAAGTATGATCCTAAAGAAGATTCAAAGCATAGAAACATTGCCACAAACATATTACTGCATATTTACATTATATTGAGCTACAGATGCTGAAAAAAATCTAGAATAAAGGAGCAAAAATATTATGATATTGAAAAATTTGCTAAAGCTATCATCCTTGATAAGCACAAAAACTTAATTCCTTTTAGCCTTAATCTGGAAAAGGATGTCTTAATAATTAAGTTTTATTTTGATGCAGCTTACTAGTACTAGTTTTTTTATAACTACTTTGAATAAGTTAGGTATCTCTTTTGATGTAAATTACCTTTTGACTTTTTAATACAGTAACTTAATTGAAGTCAAATGACTAAAGAAAAGTACTTTTCTTCTCTCATTTTCTCTCAAAATTCCTATAGCTTGAAAGGCTTTTGATCTAAAATATTGGTATTATATTTACTCTACAGATCTAGCGTATCCATAGATTCTTGGTTTACCATACATAAATTCAAACTAATAGACATTAGAATTAGTTATTCCAGAGAATGTTAGAATGTGCAGATCGAGTTTAACCTAAGTTACTTATGCTAAGTTCTTCCTGCATTTTATTTTTTGTTCGATAAGTTAAATTAATACTAATTATATCTAGATTGTTTTAGTTAGCAGATAATGTATCTTTGTGCCTAATATTTTGATTAAGATTACTTAAAAGCAGGGTTAGCTCAAATGGAATTGGGAGACTTGGTTATCCATTTATACATTATTTAACTCTTCATTAATTGTAAGTTTTTTATCAAAAATTAGGACTATTTTAATGAGTCTAATTACAAGAATTGTAATCTCTATTCTACTAAATCAGATTATTTGTAAAAGTGATGTACTTCCAACTAATTTTGCTTGCTTTTCCTTTAATTTTTCAGACAATATTGAGAATAAAATCACTTTTAAATACTTCATTTCTCAATAGGTTAGGAAAAAAGTTTCCACTAATATAAGTTAGACTAAAAATTTAGTAATTCACGGAATTATGTTTGGTTACAACTAATCTGCTAAGTATCTTTAATTGTACTTATCTTTGTTAGAGATTATTTTATTAGCATTAGTCCTCTTATTTCAAGAATATTTATTTAACCTTTATAGCAAGTTTTTAGCCCATATTATTTGTTATTATTTATGAGCCTTCTAGAAATAAGACCTCTAATATCATTTAGTTATCTCAAATCACTTTTCTTGGAGACTTTAAATTATAATTCGGTACTTATTTAATTAATCTAATATTTTTTAATTTTACCAAAAAATCGCTATTAAAATACAAAATACTAGAGTATTTATACTGCTTAATGTTATTTTTAAAAATCCTATTTATTCAAATAAATTTAGAATCAAGTTGTACAAGTTTTTTTCAGGTCAGCATTTATATGGGAGAGAGTTAAGAAATTTTTAGGGAAAAACTTGTACTTTCTAAAATAATAAAATTATATACTATGATATAGATCTTTAATTAGATTTTTTGTCTTTTTTGCCGAGCAAAATTATTATACATTTTAATTATTTTATTTTCAATCCTTCGTAATGTAGATAACATTATTTTTAAATATAAAATGTTCATTTTCTAGGTATAAGAAACTAAAATCTAAAGTCTTATTTCCTAAAGTTAAGGCTCTTACTTTATCGATCGATTCTTTTAATTACTGGTTTAGTTTATATATCCAGAACTTATCAAAATTGCAAAAGATTATATATTTAAGTTTGCTTGATATAATTTAGTCAACATCTAAAAGTTTGTTCATAGTGTTTTATAAAGTTTCTTCCCTTGTTTAATTTTTAGGAAAAATTTTAGTTCCAGACTTTATCTGAAAACTTCGTACTTTATCTTTATTCTAAATTTGCGCTGACTTTATTTATAGTATCTTTGCCAAGATACCTAAAATAAATAATCCCAAGGTAATTGGGCTTTTCTTTCTTGTCTCTAGAGAAAAGATAAAAGATTTAATAAAATTATGGATAGATCTACTCTGAGATTATTTTTATTTACTAACTATCTTTCAAGATATTCCTAGTCTACCCTAATTCGTCTCTATAATTATCCTCGTATTTGAATAGTTAGTCACTTGCCTGCGCCGTAATTCCTAGATCAGTGCCTCACTAGATTTGGTTAATTTTACTAGCTAAAATTTGCTGTCGATTCCGATGACTAGATCGCGATTCTATTCTTGTCATTGTTGTAGATCTCGAAAGACAATCAGTTGCAGCTATCTGTAGTCATTGTGTAATTATCGATCACAGTGAGTCAATGATTCAAGATATCTGTGTAGCCTTTTAGTCATTTGCTTTTATGAATTAGAAATAAAGGAAGTTTGAAGGAAGTTCGCCTGCATAAATTGCAAATAAAAAATGTTTTTAATATCTTTTTAAGCTAATATAGACTGTCAAAAGCTATTTTACATGGCTGAGGATTTATTAATAAATTAATTACTTTGTAGCCAGCTTTTGGCGAAGGGCTAAGGTTGAGCCTAGCCAGTTTTCTAGTTGTGGACTAAAAACCTCACGGATTACCGTGAGGGCTACTCCGCTTCGAAAGAAGCGATAGTGGCGACTCCAAAATGGACCGCAGCGGCCAAACGTCTGTTGTAGCCAATCCGCTTCCACAAGAGCAAGTCCATCTACTTGGCGAAACAGTTCTGATCTTCCTCGGGTGAGATTTGACCAAATTGGTTGGTTACGGTCTTGCAAGTGCAATTCTGCTTCAGTTTGATTCCACCAGCTTTCAGCCCAAGCCAGTGGTATTCCTCCGCAAACAAGCCACACCTGGCGGCGCAATAAAGGGGCCTGTAATTCATGCACCTCAACGGGAGTATAAGGATGACCATTTTGCTCTGTTTCCATGGCAATCAGATCAACGGTGACCGGTTGACCTGTGAGAAGACGGAGATGACGCGTTGGGCTGCCATCCCCCAGTAACATGAGCCGCCAACCTCCCGGCAGTTGCCGCGGCCCACTAGCGTCTAATAACGTTGCTGTGGAAGCCTGCCAAAGAGGACGGGGCGAGAGCAATAACTTAGATATTCTACTCAGAATACTCCCCCAGTGAGCTGAAGCAAAACGCTGGTCGTTTTAGCGGGTAGCGGCATTGGATTCCTCGGTGAGTTTACAGTTTTCGACTTTTCTCAAAGCTTTTGTTCGTGCTAGCGGAAACATAAAGTCCGGTCGATTTTTAGAATTACTTTGTTGAGTTGTTTGTCTGAATCTTTGAATGATGCGGTTGAGCTGGAAGCATCTCTATATCCTGGGGCCAAGATGATGTCTTTTCAACCAATAAAGTCTCTATGGCTATTGATGGAATAGTCTTAACCTCGACGGTATGAAATGTTCAAATCGCCCGGTGCACACTGTTGACAAAAAGAACAGAATCGGTTTTGGAGTTAAGCTCGTTTACTTGGAAAGCATCAGGTTCTACTGCCGTCATAAAGCAGTATTATGAGGGAGTGTTAGCTGTTTCATAAAAGGCATTGGCTAGGGAATTTCATAAGCGAATATTTCTGACCCCAGTTGCGTCGCTGTTGCTGGGCTAGATCTGCCCGCCGTCAACCCAATCGGTATAGAGCGGCTGGTTTTCGCCATGTAGTGACTTGATTCCATTTGCTCATTACTGGAAACGCAACCCATGACCATTTGTTCCTCACGCAATGCTAAGCAACGCTATCGAAATGTGCAGTGGGGGCAAGGGTCCGGCGTTTCTGAAGCTCTAGCCACATCAACAGAGCTGTGATGTCAGCCTGGCTGACTCCTGGAATATGCGATGCTTGTCCCAGGGTGCTAGGCTGAATGCAAGCAAGTTTTTCCCGTGCTTCGCGGGATAGAGTGCTGATATTTTCGTAGTCTAAATCAGTAGGAAGTTTACGTTGACTTTGGCGTTGTACCCGTTCAATTTGTTGTTGTTGGCGTCGTAGATAACCGCTGTACTTGATGTCGATTTCGGCACCTTCTCTTATGGGAAGAGATAGATTTGCGTCAGCCAAACCATGGCGCACAAGATCGGCAGCATGGACACCCGGTCGGCGTAAAAGATCCGCTAGAGTAACTGAACCTTTGATTGAGGCGCCCGTTTCCTGCTCCACAGCCGACGCTGCTTGATCACTTACCTTGAGCCGCGTCGTTGCAAGCCGTTGCTTTTCAGCCTCTATAGCTTGCAGCTTGTTTTTAAACAACTGCCAGCGTCGGTCGTCAATCAGACCTAATCTATTGCCTAAAGGAGTGAGACGACGGTCAGCATTGTCTCCACGCAAGGTTAATCGGTATTCACTACGACTGGTAAGTACCCGATAGGGCTCGCGTAGGTCTTGGTTCACGAGATCGTCTATCATGGTGCCGATGTAACTACTCTCGCGAGGGAAATGCACTGGTTCCTCACCGCCGATCAGGCGGGCAGAGTTGATGCCGGCCACGAGTCCTTGAGCTGCAGCTTCCTCATAGCCAGTAGTGCCATTAAGTTGGCCCGCGCTGAATAACCCCCGCACCCGTTTGGTTTCTAAAGATGGCTTGAGTTGGGTGGCAGGTAAGTAATCATAATCAACAGAATAGCCCGGTCTAAGCATCACACATTGCTCTAACCCCGGAAGGGTACGTAGCAACTGCAGTTGGATCGGTTCCGGCAGGCCGGTCGAAAGGCCCTGTACATAGATCTCCGGGGTATCGCGGCCCTCTGGTTCCAAGAAGATTTGATGGCTATCCTTAGCGGCAAAGCGCACGATCTTGTCTTCGATCGAGGGGCAGTAACGCGGCCCCTTGCTGTCGATTACACCTCCATAGATAGCAGTGAGGTGCAAATTATCGCGGATAAGCTGATGAGTTGCTTCTGTGGTGTGGGTAATATGGCATCTTGTTTGCTTGCCACTTACCCAGGCAGCCGGATCGAAGGAGAAGAAACGGTCGGCGGCATCGCTGGCCTGTTCTTCTAGCCGATCGAAGGCGATGCTACGGTGGTCAACACGAGCTGGGGTACCAGTTTTGAGCCGGTCGGTGTGGAAGCCCAGCTGTTGTAGGGCCGTTGTTAAACCTTCTGCTGCTTGTTCTCCCGCACGACCTGCAGACATGGATTGGTGGCCTACCCAGATGCGACCACCGAGGAATGTGCCTGCGGTGAGGACTACGGCTTCGGCTTTATAAACACTGCCGAAATAGGTGTGGACGCCGGAAACACGTAGCCGATCACCTGTGCTCTGGATTTCAAGGCCAGTGATCATCGCTTCACGCAGAGCAAGATTCGGAGTGCGCTGCAGCAATTGCAGCATTTGATGGGAATACAGGCGTTTATCAGTTTGAGCGCGTAATGCCCAAACGGCTGGGCCGCGACTGGCGTTAAGAATGCGCTTTTGGATGGCGGTGGCATCAGCAAGGCGGCCAATCACGCCACCAAGAGCATCGACCTCGTGCACCAGCTGACTTTTGGCTGGACCACCGACCGATGGGTTACAGGGTTGCCATGCGACACGATCAAGGTTGAGGGTAAACAACGCTGTGTTGAGTCCAAGCCGCCCTGTAGTGATAGCTGCTTCACAACCGGCATGTCCAGCCCCGACGACGATCACATCGAAGGATTCAGTGGGAACGATAGTAGAGCTCATAGATTCATTATCAACTATCCAACTGGATATAGTAAAAGTGCATTTTACTTAAATTCTCTGCGTTAAAACTCTGACCAAAAAGATAAGCATATCAATGTAGGAACTTTTTCTACTCAATCAAGAATATAAATTGGCTAGTCAATTAATTTCAAACATATGTTAATGAATCGATATTTATAATTATATCTAATTAGATTTATCCTAAATAGTTTTGAGATTTATTCTTCGATAAAATTTGACATAGAATAATTTACAAAAGTTAATTATTTGTTTAACAATTATAGTCTTCAAATCCTGATGATTTTATTAGTTAAAAATATGATCTAATCTTATTATATATTCTATTATAGTTTTCTATTATTAATTTCTATAAAATATAAGTTCCTGTAACTATCCTAAAACATATGAAATGTAGTAATCTTTTATCTCTTCAAAGCTGAAATACTATTTTATATATGATTAAAATTACATGCAAAAGCATTTGAACTGATTCTATTAATTAGGTTATTATAATCTTTTAGTTATAAAAACATACGTTAAATAATGATTTTTATTTCAAAAAAATGATCTTAATCTTTTAAAAGTGAAAAAATTTAATGCTTTTATGCAAACTTAAATGTCTATTTTTTATATCTTTAAAATTAGCTAAGTTAATAATAATTAATTAAACTTTTTAATTTTTTTATTAATTTGTTATTAAGTAACAAGTCAGTTTAATAGTTTTTTGACTAAAATTACGTTTATATTTTCAATCAATTATTATATTAATTAAAAAAATCTGACATAGTACTATATATAATCAAAACCTCTAAATAACTAGAATATTAACTTAATTAGATATCAATTCTAGAATAAATATAAAACTGCTAAGAACATATTTATACCAAAATTTTAGGTATTATTGTTTTCAACATTTTGATTGACCTTCTCTACTAAAATTAGAACTAAACTAAATCCTGACTTATTAATATTAATGATTTCCATTATGAGATCTATATTTTACGTATTTTTGCTATTATTAGCTCTGATATAAAATATGGATTTGAATATACTTATAGTTAGAGAGTTTACTAACGGCAAAAACAATTATTACTGTTATATTAATATAAGAATATTAGGTTTATTTAAGTAGTTATAAAATAACTAAAAAGTTTTTATTAATTTTCTGCTAAATAAACTTTTATCGATAGCATTAATTCTGCTACAGATATGATAGTTATCAACAAAACTATTTTATTAGAATTTATAGTTAATTAGTTATTATCTTATTGAAAGCTTTATTTCAAAGTGTGATCTAATTACTAAAAATATAAAGTTGAAAGTAATTAAGTTTTATATGATCTAAATTTGTGGTGGTAATAAAGTTAATAAAGCTCAAGTAGTGGTTAATTTTATTACCTTATTAGAAAATAAAAAATAATTGGTACTAAAATTAATAACTAAAATAATAATAATAATAAAAACTATAATTATTTCTGCTCTATTGACAATTGCTAATTGTGAATTATTTTTTTGATTATTCGTACCTTGTGATTTAATTCTAGTAAATTTTGTAATATTTATTATTGATAGTGTATTGTAAATAATTTTATGATATAGATTATCATTGCTTTAATTATATCCGTTATGAGTTTAATTTCATTAAGTTTATAATTGATGTCTATAGTATAACTGACGATTAGAAATCTATTAATCTATCGATACTGCTCGTTATAATTAAGAAAACTATTATAGTTATCTTGTAGATAAGATCATCACATTTTACTTCAATAAATTGTGAGTAACCGTACAAATCTCTAATATAAAATTATTGAACTGGATGATTAGTCGTCTTTAAAAGCCTAGACTCATGTGATTTCTATTTTTTCTATATATCCGTTACTTTTAACCTCTTAATAATGTCAAATTTAGTTAAAATTCTGATGATTATGGTAATTATTTAAAAATAGCTATTAAAAAATCCTGAAAGATCAATACTTTATTGCTATTATCGATGGGGGTTTAGTTAATTTGTATTAGCACTATGCTTAATAATGACAGCGCGTTATTAAAATCTGTAGCGACTTATTAAATATTTAAGATTATCTTTGTAAGAAAGTAAAAAAAGTGAATGGTTAAATTTCTATTCTAAAACTTAGTATTCCTACATTAACAGTTTATTCTAAGTAAATTGCATTTCTTTTTACTCCTAATTAGAGCTATATAATGTCACTATTAAGGCCACTAGTTAATTGATCTTAACGACAGAAGCTAGTTGTCATTGATAGCGAAAGCATCATACTTAGTTATGAGTCAATTAATTAATCTGTTAGTAATATATACAATTGTATTAATCGTTGTTATAGAAGTAAAAACAACTAGTAATTCGATTACTTATCATACTCTAAGTTTATCTCTTGTTTTGAAATGCTTTTCGATTTAGAGAGGTGTGTGATTAATTTGCGATAATTGTTGGTCATATATAGAATTTCAAGTATTCTGTCTCCAGTAGCCTTGTTTAATATTTCATTGGTTACATCGCCAGGTTACGAAACCGAGTGAACTGAGGTTCGAATAGTAGTTTTACCATGCCAACCGGGCCATTGCGGTGTTTGGTTAAAATGATTTCGGTAATACCACGATCAAGCGTTTCAGGATTATAGTATTCATCGCGATAGACCATTAATACAAGGTCAGCATCTTGTTCAATTGAACCTGATTCTCGAAGATCGCTCAGCATCGGCCGTTTGTTGGTCCGCGATTCCACGCCACGACTTAGCTGAGAAAGCGCAATCACTGGTACATTCAGTTCTCGTGCCATCGCCTTAAGAGCTCTTGTAATGCGTGAGATCTCCTGTACCCGATTATCCGAGCTAGAACCTTCCATTAATTGCAGATAATCAATCACTACAAGTCCTAACTCTTTGCCTTGTTCAGCCATCAGTCGCCTACAAAGAGAGCGCATTTCCAGTACGCCAGAGCTTGGCTTGTCGTCGATGTAGATTGGCAATTGTCCCAAGCTATTGATGCCCTGTCCCAGTAGTGGCCATTCCTCCTGATGCAATCGGCCGGTGCGTAAACGTCCGGCTTCAATTCCTACCTCCATTGACAACAATCGATAGGTAAGTTGTTTTTTGCTCATTTCTAAGCTGAATACACAAACCGGTAAGTTGTGCAATTGGGCTACATTTTTTGCCAGGTTGAGCACAATTGAGGTTTTCCCCATAGCAGGCCGTCCAGCCACAATGATTAGATCACTGCGTTGGAGTCCCTGAGTCATCGCATCGAGATCGTAAAAGTTCACCGGGATGCCAGCCACTGACGTCCCAAGAGAGCGACTTTCAATCTCTTCAAAAGTTTGAGTCAGTATTTCTGCTGTAGGGGTAAGACCCTTGGATGGCTTTTCCTGGCTAATTGCAAAGATTGTTTGTTCGGCTTGATCTAGTACCTGTTCCAGTGACAGATTCTGATCAAAGCCAAGCTTGATCACTTCGTTGCCAGAACGAATCAACCGGCGACGCAAAAACTTGTCCATCACAAGCCGCGCCACCTGCTCGATCGATGCTGTAGAGCTTACCCGTTCCACAAGTTCAATTAAGCGTCCGTTTCCGCCGACCCTGTCTAAGGAACCCGTGTCTGCTAGCCAGGCTGCTATCGAGGTGAGATCGGTGGGCTTTCCTTGGCTATAGAGCATCAAGGCGGTGCGAAAGATTTCTTGGTGGGCATTGAGATAAAAGGCTTCCGGCTGTAGCACGTCGGCGACACGACTGATCGCGTCCGGGTCCAATAGAATTCCTCCCAGTACCGCCTCCTCTGCTTCCAAGTTCTGAGGTGGAATGGAATCAGGCAGTATTTCGAAACCGGGCTCTTGATTTCGGCGTCCTCGAGCATAGCCAGGCCGCCCCCCTTCAGCTTGATCGCCGTTGCCTGGAAGGGGGACACTCACCATGGCGACGGGGTATAGCTATTCGGTTTCACACTCTGACTGAATCAAATCGTTGTGCTGCAAATCAGTAGCTCACAACTTCGAGATTGATCTCTGCGGTTACTTCACTGTGCAGTTTGATTTGTACAGTGTACTTACCGGTACGATGGATCTCAGGAACCAGAATATTTCGACGATCAATTTCCTTCTTGGTGGACTTTTCGATTACCTGGGCTACGTCGCCGTTGGTGACCGTGCCAAACAACACATTATCTTCACCGGTTTGCTTTTTTACGGTGAAGCGGCCAATGGTGTTGAGAGCTATCTTGAAGTCCAAGGCTTCTTGCTTGATGGTGACTTGACGCTCTATCTCCTTGGCACGGCGATGCTCCACCTGTTTCATCACTGCAGGAGTGACCGGAGTAGCCTTGCCGAAAGGCAGTAAGAAGTTGCGGGCATAACCGGGGGCAACATCCACCAGATCTCCAGTCCTGCCGAGACTCAGAATGTCCTCGCTCAAAACGATTTGTACACGCTTAGTCATGAGAATTCGACTAAAAACAACAACGGTGCGATCAGCGATACTATGGCCCTAGCCTAACTGATCAGAGGAATTAGACAATTGCGGCTATAGCGGACGGCATAAGCCACTGGCAAAACAAATCTCTCATCTGATTAAAATCGCCTGCAGAAGTATAGTTAAAAAATTTTGTAAGGTGAACGTTAACATTATTTTTTTAAATAGGGTTCCACTTATTCAAATAAACTGACGAAATGAAAGTTTCATAGATTTGTTAAATTATAAATACTCAGCAGCCTAATCGGATGATTGATCGAAAGTAAATGTTTTCATAACTAATTTATATCGATTAAACCAAAAGCGCCACAGAAATCGCTCTTGAAGGTAACACTCAGCTGAAATCTCATTCATGACAAAATTTTAATACCTAACTCATGGATTTTTCCTAAAAAATAAATATTTGGAAACTCCTATATCATAATGGTATTATCAGAGCAACTTTAGAAATTTGTAACAATAAAAACGAATAGGTAACATAAGTCAAGCATCACACGATCATAATATCAGTTTTGACTAAAACTTAAGTTGTAGATTTTTCCTTGTCCTTATCTTGAATATAGAGTGAGAAATGCTTCTGAGATCTTGTAGGATACAATCGGCCAGCTCGGCAAACGTAATATCTACCGTGTTCACGTTGAGTATTATTGCGATCAATCACCTTTCATGATTTATATTCAATAAAATTTCTCGATGAAAAAGCTATCTTTGCTATAAAGTTGTCTGCGAAGGGATGACTTTATAGGGTTAACTTTTCGGCTTTGGCAGAATATATGTTTTAATTATTATACCTTTTAAATCGGCTGTTATCGTAAAGTTACGACGAATCTATTGATTCTCTAAATCAGCATGAAGCATTGAATATAAATGAGTGACTAGAGTTAGGAATTTGATTCTAACCAAGGTCTTAAGTATCCTTGAGCAAAATAGTTAGAGCCTATATCTGGCTTCGCGTATACATTTAGCAAGGCCAAGATGCTTTAAAAAACGAACGTGTTGCCAAGTCATATCGAATTCGAACCAGCGAAGACCATGGCGTGCGCTGGCAGGATGCGCATGGTGATTATTGTGCCAACCTTCCCCAAAAGATAGGATAGCCACCCACCAACAATTACGCGAAAGATCCGGGCAGTCAAAGTTGCGATAACCGAATGCATGCGTTGCAGAATTCACCAACCACGTGACGTGGTACACAACCACCAGACGAAGCGGAATTCCCCAGAGGACCAGACCTAGACCGCCACCATGCACAAGAGCAGTTTCTCCGTACCAATATAAGCAAAGTCCTAAGGGGATTTGTAACAATAAAAACCAGCGGTCAAGCCAACGATAGAAGGGATCACACTGGAGGTCTCCAGCATACCGATCCAACTCCTTAAGAGCGGGGATATCATGTAGCATCCACTCGCTATGACTCCACCACAAACCGCGCCCGGCATCGTGGTGATCAGCTGGTTGGTCTGAAAACCGATGGTGATGGCGGTGAAGTCCCACCCATTCGATAGGTCCGCTTTGGCATGCCAAAGTTCCCATGACAACTAAAACGCGCTCAAGCCATACGGGCACCACAAGACTGCGGTGAGCGACTAAACGGTGCAAACCGAGGGTAACGCCGAGAACCGTCATCCAGTAGAGAATGCCGAAGGCGACGATGGCTTGCCAGCTCCAGAACTGGGGCAGTAGCGCCACGGTTGCCAAAATATGATTAACCAGCATGAAACCGGCTGTCCCCGTTTTCACGCGCCGCTGACGTGCGGGGAGCGGCTCGCGGGGAGCGGTTACCGCCGCCCGTAGACGAAGGTCGCGGTTGCCAGCTGTTTGCGAGGGAACCAATCGGAATCTCCTGGAATTGACGGTACCGCTCAAAAAGGAAAACCAGGGAGCGGATGGTGCCGTTGATAACGGAAATCTAAAGGAGTTTTTGACTCGCGGCGGTTGATTATCCATAGAGTAGAGAATCAGCGTGGAGTCCCAAAACGGTTTAAAAGCAAGGGGGATTTGGTGACTAGTGCAATTGCAAAGCAGCTGATTGACTCTGTGGTGCAGCAGCAGGCATCGTGGGCTGCTGCACGTACGGCTGCTGTCGAAGAAAAATTTCAGCGTGTTCTTGGGGCTTTTATTGCGGAGCGAGTGGGAGCCCACCATTTCACCTCCTTCACTGGATATGGCCATGGCGATCAGAGCCGGGATGTAGTTGATCGTGTGTTTGCAAGGGTTCTCGGTGCTGAAGCGGCAGCGGTACGAATGCAGTTCGTAAGTGGCACCCATGCCATTACAGCTGCGCTGTTTGGTGTATTGCGACCTGGTGATCGCTTGCTTTCGATTACGGGGCGTCCTTATGACACACTCGAGGAAGTAATTGGCTTAAGAGGATGTGGCCAAGGCTCGCTAGCTGATTTCGGGGTTGAGTACGACGAAGTAGCGTTGACAGCAGACGGAACTGTCGATCGAAACGGCCTTAGTTGGGCTTTGGCTTCGCCTTGCCGGGTGGTATTGATTCAGCGTAGTTGCGGATACAGTTGGCGTCCGTCCTTGCCAGTAAAGGAAATCGGTGATCTTTGTGAGCTCATTCATACCCGCCAGCCTGATTGCATTTGTTTTGTCGACAACTGCTATGGCGAGCTGGTTCAAGACTGTGAGCCGCCGGAGGTGGGGGCCGATTTAGTAGCTGGTTCTTTGATTAAAAATCTTGGGGGTACGATCACGCCTACCGGTGGTTACGTCGCGGGCAGAGCTGATCTGGTTGAGCAGGCTTGCTGTCGGTTGACGGCACCTGGCATTGGTCGCGAGGGCGGCGCAAATTTTAACCTCCAGCGCTTAGTCTTGCAGGGATTGTTCTTGGCACCTCAAATGGTGACTGAGTCTTTAATTGGTGCAAATCTTGTAGCTGGCGTGTTTGAACGGCTAGGTTTCTCTGTACAACCTCGGCCAAATACCGCACGAAGCGATCTCATTCAGGCTGTCTGTCTGGGTAGTCCAGAAGCTTTGCAAGAAGTGTGCCGGGCGTTCCAGGCCTGCTCCCCAGTGGGGTCATACCTCAATCCTATCCCAGCTGCAATGCCCGGTTACGCTAGCGATTTGGTGATGGCAGGTGGCACATTTATTAATGGATCGACTAGCGAATTCTCAGCAGATGCGCCGTTAAGAGAACCATTTAACCTATTTGTACAGGGAGGTACCCACCGCAGCCATATACGCTTGGCTCTGGGTGAAGCCCTAACCGCGCTTGATGGAGCAGGTCTGATTAATCTCCTACAAATTGAAAGCATCTAAATTCACTTTTATTTAGATTAATGGCGTTTGAATTTCCCGCCTCTTATCGCTTCGCCGATAGCCATGAGTACGCTCATTTTGATGGGGAGCTGATGAAGGTTGGTATCAGTGCTTTCGCTGTTGATCAGCTCGGTGACATTGTTTTTGTTGATCTACCTCAAGTTGGCTCTACTCTTGATAGGGGCTCTAGCTTCGGTTCTGTGGAATCGGTAAAAGCCGTCGAGGAAATGTATGCTCCAGTTGATGGGGAGGTAGTCCAGCGGAATGAAGCTGTATTAGTCAGCCCTGAAGAACTTCAGAATGACCCCCATGGCGAGGGATGGCTGCTCTTGGTGCGCCCAAGTAATCCGACCCAGCTGGAGAACTTGTTAGATTCTTCAACCTATTCCGCCAGAATAAACGCGAACTGACATCAAAAAGCAGTCAGCTTTATTTACGATCGACAGCTTTCGCCCCTGCAATCTGTGACCTCTCCTTTCCTGCAGCGGCATTTAGGTCCAAGTGACGTGGAGCAAGATCAAATGCTGCGGGTACTGGGCTATCAGTGCATGGAGGATTTCATCTCTGATGTAGTTCCTAAAGACATTCTTGATGCGATTCCACCTCGCGACATTCTTCCTACTGGTTGTGGGGAGACAGAGGCCTTAGCGGATCTCGGCAGAATCGCTGCAAAGAACCAGGTGCAACGATCATTGATTGGCCTTGGGTATCATGGCACCGCAATGCCAGCATTGATCCAGCGTCACGTATTTGAGAATCCTGCCTGGTACACTGCCTATACTCCTTACCAGGCCGAAATCGCGCAAGGGCGCCTTGAGGCGTTATTAAATTTTCAGACGCTTATCAGCGAACTCACCGGCTTGCCAATCGCGAACGCCTCGCTACTAGACGAGGCTACTGCAGCCGCTGAAGCAATGGGCTTAAGTTTTGGCGTCCGTTCTCGGCCAAACGCCAAGTTCTTCCTCGTTGATCACAAGGTGTTACCGCAAACTTGGGCCGTGCTGCAAACCCGGGCTGAGCCGCTAGGCATTGAGCTTAAATGGACTGATCCTGAACATGTGACGTTTGATGCCAACGTCTTTGGGATTCTGTTACAGCTGCCCGGTGTTGATGGAATAGTTTGGAACCCCACTGCTACAATCGAGAAAGCGCATAGGGCGAACGCACTTGTTACGGTAGCAGTTGATCCATTAGCGCAGACCCTTTTTGCTCCAGTGGCTGACTTTGGAGCTGATATCGCCGTTGGTAGTGCTCAACGGTTCGGTGTCCCGATGGGATTTGGGGGGCCTCATGCTGCGTTTTTTGCCACAAGGGAAATCTATAAGCGCCAAATTCCTGGACGTTTGGTAGGTGAGTCGAAGGATGTAGAAGGAAATCCCGCGCTACGTTTAGCTCTGCAAACTCGAGAACAACATATTCGTCGGGATAAAGCTACAAGCAATATTTGTACTGCTCAGGTCCTCCTAGCGGTTATCGCGTCGTTTTATGCCGTGTATCACGGACCTGATGGTCTTCATGACATTGCCCGTCGGCTCGTTGCACTGCGTCTTCGTTTGGAGAACGGTTTACAAAGTCTGAACTTCCCGTTAGATCCGGGAGAACGCTTTGACACGGTCACCGTCACCACCTCTTACGCCCCAGCTGTACATGCTGCAGCACTGGCGGCTGGCTTCAACCTACGGGTCCTCCCCAACGGCGCACCTGTCGCCCAGGCCACTGGATTTGGCATCACCCTGGACGAGTTGAGTGATGAAAAAGAAGTAAACCAACTTTTGGAAGTTATTGCCCATGTCACTAATAAGCCGGCTCCAGCTTTGCCCACTACAACTCCAACCAACACTACGTTGCAATCGCTTCCATCGCGGACTCGCCCTTGGCTGACGCAGAGTGTGTTCCATTGCTATCGCAGTGAAACTGAACTGATGCGATACATCCAGCGCTTAGTTAGTCGTGATCTATCGCTGGTGCATGGGATGATCCCGCTGGGAAGTTGCACGATGAAGTTGAATGCTGCAGCGGAATTATTTCCTGTTAGTTGGCCGGCTTTCGCTTGTCTGCACCCTTTTGCCCCTTTAGATCAGGCATCGGGTTATCTTCAATTGGTTGATGACTTAGAGCGCTGGCTGGCAGCCCTAACGGGTTTCTCTGCCGTCTCGCTGCAGCCTAATGCCGGTTCTCAAGGTGAATACGCTGGTCTATTGGTAATCCGTGCTTGGCACCGCTTTTGTGGGGAAGACCGGCGTGATATCTGCTTAATTCCGACGAGTGCCCACGGCACAAATCCCGCCAGTGCCGTAATGGCTGGGCTCAAAGTGGTCGCGGTAGCCTGCGATGCCGAAGGGAATATTGATCAAGAAAACCTAGTGGCTCTTGCGATGAAGCACACCGACCGTCTAGCCGCCTTAATGGTAACATATCCATCAACCCACGGTGTTTTTGAAACCGGCATCCGCAATATCTGTGAAGTAATCCATAACCATGGGGGCCAAGTGTATCTCGATGGTGCCAATCTCAACGCCCAGGTGGGCCTCTCCCGACCAGGGGCCTTTGGAGCTGATGTGTGCCATATAAATCTACACAAGACCTTCTGCATCCCTCATGGTGGAGGTGGTCCAGGGGTGGGTCCGATAGGCGTGGCGGCTCACCTAGCACCCTTCCTACCGGGCCATCCGTTCCAAGACCAAGTTGCTTTGGCCATTGGTCCGGTCTCTGCAGCCGTTCTGGGCAACGCCAGCATTCTGCCAATTAGCTGGATGTATTTGCGAATGATGGGTGCGGATGCACTCCGTCAAGCCAGTTCCGTAGCGCTTCTATCGGCTAATTACTTGGCCTGTCGCCTCGATGACCACTTTCCGGTGTTGTTCCGTGGCTCTACTGGTCGAGTGGCCCATGAATGCATCCTTGATCTGCGTCCAATAAAACGCGATGCTGGAATTGATGTTGATGATATAGCAAAGCGTCTGATGGATTATGGCTTCCATGCTCCAACGGTGAGCTGGCCCGTAGCTGGTACCCTTATGGTGGAGCCTACGGAAAGTGAGAGCTTGTCAGAATTAAATCGTTTCGTAGATGCATTGATAGCTATACGTGAAGAAATAAGGACTATTGAGACAGGTGAAATCGATGCGCTAAATAACCCCCTCAAGCAATCTCCGCATACGATGACTGCTCTAATGGTAGAGGTTTGGGAGCGTCCCTACAGCCGGCAACAGGCGGCATTCCCCTTGCCAAATCAAGCGCAAAATAAGGTCTGGCCGGTGGTCGCCCGCATTGATAACGCTTTTGGCGACAGAAACCTAGTGTGTACTTGTCCTCCTGTGGAAGCGATTGCAACCGCTGTATAATTGGTCGCCTTCTTTAAGAGAGTGGATTTCACATCAAAAAGCAAATCACTTAACTTAATTCTCTCAAAAGTTAATCTAGTTGATGAAGGTTAGACTGCTTACTGCCCGATAAATTTGTCAAGTGGGAAGACCACGAATCGAAGTAACAATGACTTAATTTGAATTTAGTTTAGGTTTAGCGCCATGGTCTCATCTTTGAGGGTCAACCCTGTGGTTCTCAAAATAATGTCGTCGAGTGGATAAAAGAAGCCCAAAACCTCCACTGTGAGATAACTCTCTAATATCTTCTAGACTAAGCTGGAAGAGATTAACAGTTTTTGTGTGTCTTTCTTGATTGGGCTGAAATCACTCTCGCTATGAGTATGTTCTTTCGGATTGACTAACCCCTGAGGCTAGTAATTAGCTCCGCTGCGTCGTTGATGAATGGCTGTGCTGCCCTTGGCATCGAACAGGCCACCATGCAGGGCTTCGGCGTAAATGAGCCAATGGTCTCCACATTCCATACGTTGTTTTACGCAAACCTCTAGCCAAGCCAAAGCGTCTGGTAGTAAGGGCTGTCCGCTAGGGCTAATCTTGAGCTTCAAGCCCGCGAATCGATCCGCACCAGGCTTAAACGGTTGCAAGAACTGCTTTATCAAGCCGATTTCTCGACCCTCTGCCAGTACATTAAGCGCGAAACAATCCTCTCTATGCAGCATCGATTCTACGGCTCGATCTTTAGCTACTGCTACGGTGATTCCCGGCGGTGTAAAGCTGGCTTGACTGACCCAACTGGCGACCATGGCCCCACTGAGACCATCTTTTTTTGTGGTCAGCACGCACAGTGATCCGAGAACGCGTCCGAGAGCAAGTATCGCAGGGTCGCTGCGGCTTTCGCTAAGGCCTCCGGTACTGCGTCGTTGAGAGCGATTTTGCGCTTGAAGTAACTGTCGACCAAACCGAGTGCCGGTTTCCTCTAACTCCCTGACTTTTGCTTTATCGGGACTGAATTTGATTCGAATCGGATCGAATCCAAAGTTGAAACCACCATCGCGAAGTTTGCTTTCTAGAAGATCTACTGCTTCGCCACTCCAGCCGTAGCTTCCAAAAACACCAACCGGTTTGCTGCGATCCCCCTCTGCCAGCAGCGTGCCAAGAGCTGACACTATTGGGGTAGGTGCATGGCCTCCAAGCGTAGGGGAACCGATCAGGATTGCATCAGCTCCTTGGATAGTTTTCACTAGTTCATCGGCAGAGGTGAACTCACAATTGAGGCTATTCACGCGAATGCCGGTGCGGTTAACTCCCTGGGCCAGAGCATCTGCAATGGCTGCGGTGTGCCCGTAAGCACTCGCAAAAAGCAGAGCCACCCTGAAGTCGGCACTGCGTTGGCCTTCGCCCCAGCGTCGGTAGTCATTCAACAAGCTGCGCCAGCTCGACTCAATTGCTGGACCATGACCGGGAATTAGCGTGCGGATATCCAATTCTTCCAGGCGTTCGATGATACTGTCTACCTGAAGGGCCATCGGAGCTATTAAGCAATCGTAAAAATGGCGACGTTCTTCCTCCGTACTGTTGCGACTTGTTTCCGCCCAGGTCTTTGTACATAAATGAGCACTAAAAAGTTTGCCACTCATCAATAAGCCAAGGCTCTCCTCGAATGCCAAGAGACCACCAGGCCAGCGTGGTGTTGGAGCTGGCAGTAACAGTAATTTACGGCTGCTGCTCAAAGCGAGGGTTTGCTCTTTACGAATAATCCGAAGTGGCGGCAGCGGTGGGGGTAAGGATTGCTCGGGTTCCTGGCCGGTAGGGGCAGGTTTACGCCTGCTCCAAAGCTCCTTCAGGAGCTTTGCGCCAGGATTGGAAGCAACAAGCTCAAGTCTGCAATAAATCTCAGCGAGGCTGCGGAGCAGAGCGACCCGATTCGGGTTCACATGACCCACCACCACCAAAAGAGGCTTATCTTGGCCGCCAAGAACGTTGATGAGTTCTGGCAAAAAGACGCTTTTATAGGCTGCTCCCGGAGGGTGTATGAGCACCGCAGGGATTCCATTCCCAGCTTTAAACAGAACGCTGTTAACCGTACTCCCACGCTCCAAAGCGTACTCCGACTCAAACCGATGGCGCTCTGGACTCAATCCTCTGAAGCAAAGCACATCGGTGTCGATGGGCAACTGTATAGTGCGACGTTTTGCAGCAGTGGTCACCGCTCGCTTCCTTCATATCTATTGAATGTAAGTATGACGATTGCTTGAAGCATCTACGCTGCAATGATTGCTGTTGTTTTGTTAAACTCTGCTAAACGCCTTAACCAAAGGATCTCATAGTTGAGTGTCAATGTTTCATTTTAGATAGATGCAGCGCTTTATATAATCACTTATTTATGTATCTTCAATGTTAATGATGAAGAATTTCTAATCCTATCGTAACAAGACCAATCATGATAAAATTAATCAATAGATTATGCAATATTTTTGGACTATTATTTTGGTTTTCCTCAAGCAGTAAGATTTATCCACATTATTTCTACAGCTAAAAAACTATTTTTTGTAGAGCAAAATTAGAATTCTTATATCTTTCTTGTTTATATGTAAATATTTACATTGTGATATGAAAATTTTTAGTTATATTATTAAAACAATTAGGCAAATCTCACATATGATTATATTGTGTTTTATAATGTTAGTTTTGATGTTCTGTTTACAAATCGCTGCACATTAGTCGCTTAAGCCCTGCCGCTGATAAATGAACCTATACTGCTCATTTTAAAAATGGCTAAGATTCTGATCTGATACCTCAATAACTAGATAAATCCTCACATGATGCAATTGAATTGTGTTTTTATAGTTTGCCGCTGTTTGCAGTGGGCTTCAAAGCAATCTATTTTGAAATCGATGGATTTAGAATTGGTCCGTTACCTGCAGTTGCGTTTTTATAAATCGGATTATTTGGCACTCGCGGCCGCATTACATTTAACGATAATTATAATCGTTACGAATACAGATAGAGTAGCATTCCGATTGAGTATGGCGGCACTTAATATAGTGTCAATGCATATATAATGCGATGCTATTTTTTAGTCTATCGCAAGGGATTCAATACTTTATGGATACATAATACTACCCTGAGTTCTATTGAAAAGTGTCTCAGAAATAGAGACCACTCTGGGGCATGTATGGACAGAACAGACGCATATAGAAGTCAATCCCTTGAACTCAAGGGTTTTCTGCAGAATTTTTCTGAGGAGACATTTATGCTTGTTAATTGTTATTTCTGAAAGTCACATTTTTCAAATTTTATCAAGAGAATTCTTCAGATAATCCAAGCATCCCCCTCAAGGTATTCTCTTGCTTGAATCGAGCTCTTTGTTTTAACTACAAAATTAAGGTCGAGCAGTCTTTGATGATCTGTTTTGTCTCTAGTACGTCAAATTTATTATTTCCAGTAAAAGAGTTTATAATAACAGGAGCAGGTTCTGCAACATGTTTTGTTGATTTAGATTCTTTTTTTGTTTTTTCGAAAGTTTTTGCCATTTCATTTGACTCAGGATTTCAAGGTAGGTATTCATTACCGGTATGAATACTCTATTACCGCCAGATAGTTGATAGGATAGATTAAGTCAGGTCTTTTCAATAGTGTTTGCAAATACTTATAGATATTGGCAAGATCAATTGATTTATTTCTGAATAGACATTTACCCATTCTATTGGGTTGAATATCTACTGATCTTGATCCATCGGGATTTACGTAATAACTTCTCTTTGTACTGCTACATAGCATTTTTATGGTATAGTCGTAGTCATCACGATTCCGGAGAGTAACCTTGCCTAGAAGCAGGTAGTAATGAGCATCGAAAATAAATTCATGTGTATGGTAGTGGCAATAATTTTGCTTTGTACCTTGTAATGGTAATTTAAAAGATTTGGGGGATAGATATAACCCCGTACTATAAATAAAATCTTTCTATTCAAAATTGCCATCACCACCTTCTCTTTTGGAAGGTAGTGAATTACTTTAGTATCTTTCTGGAAGCAGGTTTTCCTTTAACGCCCCTGAAAAGTGCCATAAATATTTCTTGTTGTTACACTCAATACCGCTTTATCACTAGAGAGATTATTTAGGGTAAAGAACAATTCTCTTTCATATTCATAAATTTCTTTTAATTTCGTATTTAGAGTACATAGCGTTTAAATAATTAATTATTCTAACGTGGTACTTATATCTTCACTTTTTGGTCTGAAAATTATCTATAACTGTGAATAAGAGACTTTCTACTCTCTCTATCTACTTCTCTGCAGTGGTTTTTGCTCATGACATTAATAAATATAAATATTCTTAATCACCTTATTTTTTTGAGGTCCTGCTAACCTCAGGAATCATATAAAGAATGCCTTTGATTTAGTATGCCAAGCAGCGCTGCTTGTAGCACAATTACTTTCTCCTTAGTGCTTCTTCCCTGCAGACCCTGCAGGAGGATCTTTAACTATGTCTGTAACCTTAAGATCTGATGTACTTACTATTTTCAACCGTCAATACAAGGCGTTCCATTCTGATCAGGGCCTTTAAAAGTAACCTCAACCCAAATTTCATTGGGCGTCGAGACTAACGTATCAAGTGATATCAGTTGATCTCAATGGTTAAATCGAAAAGCGGGCATCAGTAATGGTTACCCACTTTGCGGTGATGGACAGCAGTGTTCCCGTTAACATCGGCTACGTTGCCCTGCTTTACTGTGGCGTAGACGATCCAGTGGTCGGGTCCTTCCATCCGTTGTTCCACGCAGCAGTCTAGGAAAGCCAAAGCATCGCTAAGTACAGGTCCACCCTCTGCCATGCCATCCAGCAGCGCGACGCCTGCAAAACGATCGGCACCGGGAGGGAAGCGTTTAAGAAAATGGCGCAGTAGTGGCTGGTGATTGTTTTTACGCAGCACATTGAGCACAAAGTAATCTCCCACTTGCATGAGAGCCTCAATTGCCCTGTCTTTCGCAACCGCAACTGTGATGCCTGGAGGATGAAAGCTGGCTTGGCTTACCCAGCTAGCTACCATGGCGCTGCGACGCAAAGAGCCTTCCGATCCCTGACTAGCTGTAACTACATAAAGACCGCTACTGATGCGTCCAAGGGCTTTGTCAAGGTCACCGTCGAGGTTTTTCATTGCCGCAATGGTTTTCTCTTTGGTCAGCAGTTGACCCAAGTCGGTGCCCGATTCTTCGCAGCGCTGGTAATCACTTCCTCGAGGCACTTGATGGATGCGTAATGGTGCAAAAGCCTGTTTTTGACCTTGGCTAAGTAATTGTTCTGCTACAGCATCAATTGGTTTATCGTTGGTACCAAAAGCGTCGTATACCCCTACTAGTTGTTTGGAGTGCAATGCCGCCAAAAGGGTACCGATAGCAGTCCGCACACTGGCATCGGGTTGTTCAGACCATGTGGGCACAACCACGGCTTTAGCATCGCCAATTAGCGCAGTGATCTCCTGAGGGTCAGTAGCCCGTAGATCCACCAGTTGTACTTGAGCGCCAGCATTGCTGATGCCATGAGCGATGGCTTGGCTAACTCGATCTGAAAAGCCATATTGACTGATGTAACAAATAACGGCGCAACTCTCGCCTTTGCTGCGCTGATTGCTCCACTCGCGGTAGCTGTTAAGCCAGTGACTGAGATGGTAGCGTAATAAGGGACCATGGCCAACGGCGACCGTATTAATTTCTGGCAAAGCATCCATACGTTTGAGAGCCTGCAAAACACTGCGAGCATTGGGACCCATCAAGCAGTCGTAATAAAATCGAAAGTCAGGAGCGATAACGTCAGGATCGCTGTCGAATAGTTCCTCAGAGCAATAGTGAAGGCCGAAGGCGTCACAGGTGTAAAGCACACCGGTGCCGTAATCGAAGGAGAAAATAGTATCTGGCCAGTGTAGGTTTGGAGCGCTGAGAAATTCAAAACAGTGCTGGATACCGCTATTTGGATTGATACCCATGTCCAGTTTCTCACCACTTTTCACAATGTGGGATCTGAATGGCCGGTGCACCTGGTTTTGAAGAAACTGAATAGCTATTTTTGATCCCACGATTTCAATTTTAGGATTGAGATCTATTAGATCTCCAATGAGACCGGAGTGATCGGGTTCAGTATGACTCACAATTAGTATATCAATCTTGAGAGGATTGATTATCCCCTTTAGTAATGGAACCCAGCTGTCTCTAAATTTAGTATGAGTGCTGTCAATGAGGGCTGTGCGCTCACCTCTTACAAGGAAGGAGTTGTAAGTAGTGCCATTGCGTAAACCGAATTCGATGTCAAAGCGGTTGCGTTCCCAGTCCAAAGACCGAATAGCAGTTGTGTCCGAGGCAATAGTTTTGCACTGCAGGCTCAGGTGAGGGGCGGTGGGGGCAACAACCATGAAATCGACCGTGACAAAACACAATCTTACAGAAAATGTTTGTTTCAACGACGTGCAGAACAGTAAAACTTGCTTATTTCTTATGGTGTTATTGGCGCTGTGTTAGAACATTGGAGCGAAAATCCTGTTGCATAGGATTGGTCTAATGATGGGTCACATGCAACAGATGTATTGAACTATTTGGCTTAGCTATTACAAAAAACTTGATGGTTATTCAAACTTTTGGTGATAGTTCAGCTGATGAGATACTTGGCCCCAGCTTAGGTCTAAATTAGGCCTTAGTTCTTACATTCTAATGAATAGTTGTACTTCTAATTTCCTTGATATTGATCCGGAATACCTAGCCTAGGAGAAAGTGTATAGCTTTTGTCCTGTCAAGGTATAGTCTGGCTTCGATTTGAGTCATAATTATCATAATGACTATTGTGGGCTTTTCATTAAGCCTGGTGTTCAGGATATCGCAATACGAGTGACGGAATTCTTATTTGTAATGATGTATTGTTTGCGCAAAAGGGGGATGGATGCGCGGCTGGGATAATTATCCCAGCGGTCTTCTTGGATGTGTTGTTCAATACCCTAACAATATGACTGGATCTCTCATTGCCAGCTTTATGCTCTGAGTGACTTCAGCTTATTTCCTATAAGTAATAACGTTTTGGGCTTTGGCGACTAACTAACCGACTGTATAAAACCCCCGTAGGAGCGGGGGTAGGTTACATCTGCAATGCGGCGCTTGTTCTAAGAAAGTGATGATTAAACAGTGAAGTTCACTTTCAATCTTCAATTTTCACTGTAACGCTGGTATGCATGATAGCTTTGCCTGCTATGACTTCTAGTATTCCATTGCGATAAGTTGCTTTTAGCTGCTCACGATCAAGATTGTGAGGAAAGCAAAAACTGCGGCTCCATGCGCCACTACGAAATTCACTCAGCACAGGGGATACTGAATCGTAATTGGTTGTATCAGGACGTTTAGCGCTGATTACGAGGTTGTGATCTGTGGCTTTGATGTTGATTGATTCGTGATCCACTCCTGGAAGTTCGAGTCGCACGGTATAGGCCGATTCGGCATCGAGAATCTCAGCAGGGGGAACCCATGCAGTGGTGATAAGTTGTTGTTCAAGACGTTCAAACAGTTCGAAAGGTGATCGACGGGTGGTCAGCATGGTTGTTGATTTAAAGAGGTGAACATCTGCGGACTTGATTAATTGTCCGCCACAGCAATCTGCATAATCTGAACAAGAATAAGGAGTGTAAAAACCGCTTTTTTTGATTCGGTATGCACGATAAAGTTCGGTTGTTTCGTCTTGGTTGGAGCTAAAACCGAACCGATCTAACTTGGCCACGCGCTGAAATTATGAACCGTTGTTCACTGCCGAAGACGCTTGCATATTCGGCGCGTTCTGTGTGTTGGAATAGCGAGACTAGGTGTGGTGGGACTGCTTACCTATATGAATTACCTCAGCAGCACTTCCTAGAGAAGCAGCGCTTCCCAGTCCGCCGCACAGGTACGAACTAGGAGCCCTGACGGGTCTTATGCCTGAGCCCTTAAGGGCTCAACCGGTTGTTATACCTGAAGATGTAGACTGGCTACCTGCTGCCATAGCTTGCAACACTGCGCGTTGAGCACTGGCCTGGCCATGGGCTTTCAGACTGCTCAGGAACTTGGTGCGAGCGTTTGGAAAGCGCGGATCCTCTGCCAAGGGCAGCTCGCCGGCGACATCCAAGCCAGTTTCTCCCTCAAGAGCTGCCGTCACCACCACTAAATCACTATCGAGACTACGGTTATAGTGCCACCAGAGAGCTGGATCTAGGACAGCGGGATGAGGGGGGGGCGTTGCGGTCTCTTCGTTGGCTTGGCCAGAGACGAAGGTGACTTTTTGCTTGCCGATCGCCTTAGTTTTCACAAGAGCCGCTAGAGCTTTCCGACGCTGTTCACCTAGGTCCCTCAGCAGTTTGGTCCGATTGCGGCCTCTAAGCTGGAACAATACAAAAGGATCTTCGCTGAAGCGGTCTCCCATTAAAAAATAAACTGCGCTGACATGCTTGCAAGGGTTAGCTTTATCTGGACAGCTGCACTCGCTACGCACCTCTTGAAGTCTAAATGGAAATAGGCGCTTGCCGCTGGCGGCGAAGGCCCGTTCGATATCTGAGGGCATAATCCCCGCCAACAGCTGAGCCGACCAACGGGCTTTCTGGGTAAGAGCTTCCAATACGTAATTCCAGTCTTCGTCATTCAGCACATCAAGCCAGAGCTTCACTTTATACGGTTCTTCTTCAGTGCCTTGAACGCGCGCATGCACCCGTCTTCCCTCAAACCGGATTGAAGTGACGTTGCCTTCACGGGCATAACCCCAAGCGCGTTCAAGTCGTTTTTTGAAGCGATACCCATTGATTAGCTCCATCCATCGCTCAACCCACCAAGGTTGCTGGTTCAATCCTTGGCTACCAATGGCGGTGATACTGGTGTTATCAACCACCGTCATGGTCAAATGTCCTCCAAAGCGACGAGATTGCGCAGCTGATCGCCACCAAGGCTTCCCAGCCAGTCTTCACCGGAGCCAATCACGTCCTCTGCTAGGCGGGCTTTTTCACGAATCATTCGGTCGATTTTTTCTTCGACCGATCCACTAGTGATGAACTTATGTACCATCACCCTGTTGGTCTGACCAATTCTATAGGCCCTATCGGTGGCTTGGTTTTCCGCCGCTGGATTCCACCAGCGGTCGATATGGAAGACATGGCTAGCACGAGTCAGGTTGAGGCCAACGCCACCAGCCTTGAGCGACAGTAGAAAGAGTCGAGGCCCACGGTGGTCTTCCTGAAACCGATCTACCATGGCTTGGCGGTCACTCTTGCGAGTTCCGCCGTGTAGAAATGGAACCTCGAATTTCCAGCGTTGTTGCATCCAAGCCTGTAGGAGGTGTCCCCATTCAGCGAATTGGGTGAAAAGTAAAGCGCGATCTCCCGCTTCCATCACTTCTTCAAGAATTTCCTCTAACCGCTGAAGTTTGGCGGAACGGCTTATAAAACCGTCGCTGATGGTGCCTTCTCTGAGAGCAAGAGCTGGATGGTTGCAAATCTGCTTCAAGCGGGTCAATAGTGCCAGTATCTGACCATGGCGCTGGCCACGCGGTGCTTGTGCGATTGCGTCGAGCGCATTTTCAACGGTTTTAGTGTAAAGGGACTTTTGTTCTTTGCTTAAGCCTACCCATTCGCTCAATTCTACTTTCTCTGGCAAGTCAGAAATAATCGATTTATCAGTTTTGAGGCGGCGCAGGATAAAAGGCCCAACCCGGGCTTTAAGGTCTCTTAATGATGACATATCGCCATAGCGCTCAATCGGCATGCGATAGCGCTGGTGGAAAAAATCCTCCTCCCCCAATACTTTCGGGTTGAGAAAATTCATTAGAGCCCATAGCTCACTTACCCGGTTCTCCACAGGTGTGCCGGTGAGCGCGATACGGAACCTACTACTTCTATCAGCTCGGGCTAAGTCACGAGCGGCTTGACTTTGTTTCGCACCGGGGTTCTTAATAGCTTGGGCTTCATCGATAACAACGCCCTGCCAGTCTATAGTCCCCAATAGCTCGTTGTCACGTTGCATCAGACCGTAACTGGTGAGGACAAGATCTACATCCTTAAGGTTTTCTTTCAGAGATGCTGGATTAGAAGACCGGCGCGGGCCGTAGTGCTCTTTGACCGCGAGCTCTGGCGTGAACGCTTCGGTTTCACGTCGCCAATTGGTGAGGACCGATGTCGGCGCCACTAACAATACAGGACGCTTGAGTTCCTGTTCTGCTTTGAGGTGTTGCAGAAAGGCCAGCAGCTGAATCGTTTTACCTAAGCCCATATCATCAGCTAGGCATGCCCCTTGGTCGAAGCGGTGGAGAAATGCCAGCCAGCCCAGCCCACGTTCTTGATACGAGCGGAGTTGTCCGCGGAAGCCCTCCGGTGCTGGCAAAGGATCCGGTGCTTTTTGCTGGTGGTACTGCTCAAGAACTCTTTGTAGGCGAGGCCCGGCATCAAAGCGATGTACGGGTAAGCGCATCAATAGTTCCCCTTCTGTAGCCGTCAGTCGTAAGGCATCGTCAAGACTCAGTTCTGGATTAGTCCCACAAAAGCGTTCGGCATTGCGAAGATCGTTGGGTCGTAGTTCAATCCAAGCTCCTTTGTGGTGGACCAGTGGGCTGCGCTTGCCGCTGAGATGTTCGAGTTCCCGTAGGGTGAGCGTGACGCCACCAATCATAAGATCCCATCCCCAATTGAGAGATTCACCGAGTGTGAACCCGCTAGATTGACTTGGAAGATCTGCTTTGATGGCTAGTCCAAGACGACTGGCTAAGCCTCCTGAGAGGCTGGGGGGGAGCTCAACGCCAATACCAGCATTACGTAGCTGGTGGGTTGCCGTGCGCACTAAGACGAATGCTTCGGCCGGAGTGAGTTGCATGGCCTCCGGTGTGGCGCTCTCCAGTCCACGTTCGATCGGGGGAAATACAGTGAGAGCTCGGCCGAGGCCCTCCAACAATACCTCGCTAGCTTGATCGACTTGGATCTCTCCGAGCTGGAGTGTGTCAATACCCGAGGCCCAGACGGAGGCAGCGGGCAGCTTAAGGCTTGGATCCTCTTCTGCTTGCAAACTGAACCTCAACTCCCAAAGTTCTTCTCCTTTGTTTGGAGTTTTCAGTTCCAGACAGGTGCGAGCAGCGGTTACACCCCCGGTGATTCCCTCCCGCCAATGAAGGCTTGCTGCAGTAATGCGCTCTGCTTCTTCATTCCCCAAGTTCACAACACCAGTTTCCGAGGCCAGGGCGTCCTGCCACAAGGTGAGTAGTGGATCTAGTTCTCCTGTAGCGGGTTTAAAGTTCTTCCGCAGCTCTGCATCTAGTAAATCTTCCAGTAACGTGGCTACACGTAGGCGCCCGCTCCGAGGGCGGTAGCAGGCAACTGGATTAGCGGCTCGCATGGCTTCCGGACGCAGTCGAGTAGTGCGGTTGCTGCGGCGACCTAGAGGTTCGCGCCAGGGCAAGGCACAAGTCGCTACGAGGGGAAGTGTTGCTGCAAGGTCTTCTAGTCGGCGCCGATCTTCTTCGCCGTTCAGCAGAGGCACCCAGCGTGCCCGATGTGGGTAGCCCTCGCCTTTGCTCAATTCCATTTGGGGAATCCAACGACCTCGGGCCACTAGGCTTAGGGACCAACGTTGTAAATGACTCCACCAACGCAGTTCATCCCCGAGATCCGGATGTTGGCCCGACAAGGGTAAACGTGCTAGCCATTCCGTGGCAGCGGACGGTTCCACTGCAAGGCCCTGCACCTGCCAAGGCCACCATTCTGTTTGTTTTGGAATTGGCTCTCCTGCCTGCATGGGCAGACCAGTCCAAACCGAGTCCGATGATGATGGTTCGGTTGCTTTTACGTTGATCCGACCTTTACGGGGCTTAACGATGCGACTTGGGAGGGTAAGGCAGGCGGTGGCCTCAATACTTCTATCAGGTATAAGATCCCGCTCACTCAGCCAGGCTTTAAGGGCATCGGACTCAAGAGTAAAGGGATGTAAAGCCGGTGTGAGCCCAGGACTTTCCGGTGCTGCTACACGCCACGCGTCAGCCCAAATGAGCAGTGCCGGCTGTCCGGAACTGCTAGACGTACGGATGGCGGGAAGCCAAGTGGCGTGCAGCAGGCTCATAGCCGCGACGCAAGTAGGAAGCGGAGGATGCTGTGGAGCGAGAGGGCACTACCGACCGACGGCAGCCAAGCTTGGAAAAGCCCTTGTGCTAACGATGCCAAAGCATTGGACTGCCAGTTGTCAAGGGGTAATGGCATCAGAAGGTTTCGAATACCGCAAATCGCCCCCACAACAGGTCCAGTTTGCAAACATTGGGTATTGCTAAGCGATACAGGCACGAGCGCTGGCGGTTTAGGGGCGATCATGACTGTTGGACCTACTCCTCCTGTCATGGTCGCCGCCGCATCGTCATCTTCTGCAGCGTCTGTACCCCGCACGGGTCAAGAGATTCGGAAGGCTTTTCTGCGTTTCTACGAAGAACGGGGGCACAAAGTGATAACCAGTGCTTCCCTAATTCCAGAAGATCCGACAGTACTGCTGACCATTGCTGGGATGCTGCCATTCAAGCCAATATTCCTTGGTCAACAGGAGCGTCCATGTCCGCGGGTAACCAGCAGCCAAAATTGCATCCGCACCAACGACATTGAGAATGTTGGCCGTACGACGCGACACCACACATTCTTTGAGATGCTGGGCAATTTTTCTTTTGGCGACTATTTTAAACAGCAGGCGATTGAGTGGGCGTGGCAACTGATTACTGAGGTGTATGGCATTAACTCCAAGAATTTGGTAGTGAGTGTCTTTCGTGAGGACGAAGAGGCCGAAGAGATTTGGCGCGATGTGGTGGGGATGAATCCAAAGCGAATCATCCGTATGGATGAAGCGGACAACTTTTGGACTTCAGGTTCGACTGGTCCCTGCGGTCCTTGCTCAGAAATTTATTACGACTTCAAACCTGAACTCGGTAATGAAGAGATCGAACTTAAAGATAACAACCGTTTCCTCGAATTTTATAATTTGGTTTTCATACAGCATAATCGGAACTTGGAGGGGACTCTTACGCCTTTAGCGGACCGTAATATTGATACTGGTATGGGTCTAGAGCGGATGGCTCAGATCTTGCAAAATGTACCCAATAACTATGAAACAGATCTAATTTTTCCGTTAATTAAAGCAGGGGCAAGCATTGCTGGAGTTGACTATTACCAACTAGACAATTCAGCTAAAACATCCCTAAAAGTGATTGGCGACCACAGTCGCGCGATCACTCAGCTGGTTTGTGATGGCGTCACTGCAAGCAACTTTGGCCGGGGATACGTCCTACGTCGTTTATTGCGTCGCGTGGTCCGGCATGGTCGTCTATTGGGCATTTACAAGCCTTTCTTGGTCACAATGGGACAAGCCTCGATCGCACTTCTTCAGGATGTCCATCCATCGATCCTTAAACGGAAAAATGCTATTTTAGCCGAGCTAGAACGGGAAGAGGCTCGCTTTTTAGAAACCCTAGAACGTGGTGAGAAGCTGTTGGCAGAGATGCTGAATAGTAAGCCTGCACATATCAGTGGTGACCAGGCTTTTGAGCTTTACGATACTTATGGCTTCCCGCTCGAGCTTACTCAGGAAATCGCCGAAGAACGTGGTCTTTCAGTTGATCTATCGGGCTTCGCAGTGGCGATGGAGCAGCAACGTCAGCGGGCTAAGGCCGCAGCGACGAACATCGACCTTACGCTGCAAGACGCGATCGACCAGTTGGTTGAACATCAAGATGCAACTGCATTTGAGGGATATCAGCTCCTAGAACAATCCAGCTGCGTGCAAGCAATGGCGGTGAATGGAAGACCAGCCGTTTCTGCATCGGCGGGAGATCAGGTGCAAATCATCCTCGACACCACTCCCTTCTATGGCGAGGGCGGTGGCCAGGTGGGTGATCGCGGGCTGCTGTCTGGTGCCGACGTGAGCGTGTCTATTAAGTACGTGAGTCGCGTTCGTGACGTGTTTGTCCATGCTGGCTTGATCAGGTGGGGTGAACTAGCGGTCGGTGACGTCGTCAGAGCTCAGGTTGATCAAGTCTGTCGCCGTCGGATTCAAGCGAATCACACTGCCACGCACTTGCTCCAAGCGGCCCTTAAGCAAGTGGTGGATCCAGATATCAGCCAGGCCGGCTCTCTAGTTGATTTCGATCGGCTGCGGTTTGACTTTCATGCCCCGAAAGCAGTAACAGTCAAGCAGTTAGAACGAATCGAAACATTGATCAATGACTGGATCGCCGAAGCTCATAGCTTGATAGTAGAGGAGATGGCGATCGATCAGGCAAAAGCTGCCGGTGCAATCGCAATGTTTGGAGATAAGTACGATGATGTTGTGCGCGTTGTCGATGTACCCGGTGTATCGATGGAACTTTGCAGTGGAACTCACGTGGTGAATACCGCTGAAATTAGTTTGTTCAAGATTGTTGCTGAAAGTAGTGTTGCTGCCGGTATCCGCAGGATTGAAGCGGTTGCTGGTTCCTCGGTATTGGCATATTTCAACGAGCGTGATTTGGTAGTCAAGCAGTTGGGGGAATGCTTGAAGACGCAGCCCAACGAAATTGTTGGGCGTGTGCTAAACATGCGAGATGAGCTAAGAAATACGAGTAAAGCGCTGGTTACTGCACGGGCTGAACTGGCGGTGGCCAAGTCTGCGGCGTTGGCTTTAAAAGCAACTGTTGTTGGCGTCTTCCAAGTATTGGTAGAACGCCTAGATGGTGTGGACGGTGCTGGTTTACAAGGGGCTGCTCAGAACCTGGTTGCACAATTGGGTGAAGGGGCTGCGGTAGTGCTTGGTGGATTGCCGGATTCTAAAAATCAAGGAAAGGTAATCCTAGTAGCAGCTTTTGGTCGGCAGGTGGTTGCCGCTCAGCAGCAGGCTGGTGAATTCATTGGTTCTATTGCAAAACTTTGTGACGGCGGTGGCGGCGGTCACCCCCACCTTGCTCAAGCAGGAGGTCGAGATGGGATGGCTTTGGATGCTGCTCTTGATACAGCACGCCAAGAGCTAAATTCCAAACTTATCTTAAAAAGCCATTAGCACATGCTGGCGTCGGTGTCTAATTCGCTTCAAGAAAAGAATGATTGCTGCGATAGGTTAGGATATGTCCCCTGTTAATTCCTAGGCCTGATTTAATTTTCAAACAAAAATCGAAAGGTATTTAAAGTCTTCTAATTCTTAAACTTTAAGGTTAATAAGTATTATCAATTTTTTAATCTTCATCGCTAAAAACTTGTATCCTCAGTAAAGGGTTAATCAATATCAGATTATTTCTAGCATATTCAGTAAACGCTGATAAGAGAGAGTTAAGAATTTGCATGATTAGTTTGTTATCATGTCATGTAGTGAAGAATCTTATAAAAGTCTTGTATTTCGAGAAGCGAGAATTATGCAGAATTTCTTTAATAGAAATGAATATGAAATAATAGTTTTTACTAAGCATTTCTATCTTCCCTAAGGTTATATCTAACTCCACTACCATAATTTATTATGAACTTTTATTCTTATTCTCAGACTCGCTACAAATAGCTCACTTTTTAGCAATACAATATAATCTGTTTGATAAACCTATCTAATTGCTATTCGCCTTATTTCTGTTTAAGATAACTTGATCTAATAATTATTTTTAATGCATCATAATCATGAAATAGTTTAAAAACTTTTCTTTTATAGCTCTAACATGATTCAATGGTTAGTTTTTAAAATTTCTAAGCTACAAGTAGCTTAGATTAATTATATAAATCAAGCTTAAAGTGCAAAAAAATTTATTTTAATATTTCATTATCACATTAGATTCATGTAATGTAGCCAATATTAGCTTCTTCTATCTAAGATTTTATTTTATAGTTTGACTAGATAAGGGCCATTAAAAACAAAGATAAATATTATTAAAGTTTTTATTAGTGGCTTGTTATTTATGCTTCTGTAAATGCGGTTTGACTTTGTTGACTCTAAAAAATACTTTATCTATTTCTTAGCTTAACTAAAAAGCAGCCTACATCTTTTTTGAGATTAAATTAGATTATAATTCGCAAAACTATTTAGATTTTTTATATAAAAGTCAAACATTAATCTATAGATAAGTTTATGTAATTATGATTAAAATCTATCTTCAATTAAGTAAGTATAAGTTTTTATAATTATATTTAGAATATATATTCTATATATCCGTATACTTGAATTTTCCATGACAAGGTATTTCCACATTTAAGATTTTCATCAGTATAAAAACTGATCGATTTATTGAGCTCTATTTGTTAATGTCTTTCTAAGTTTTAGTCTAACAGGTAAGCAGCTGTTTCTGATTAAGTTATTAATACCTAATTATACTATATACTTTAAATTTAACTTATTTTAGTAAATATAAAAATTTATAAAAGATTCTAATTATTAAACTAAAGTATCTAATTAAACTAAACTCTATTTGACAAACTAAGGCAATCATTTATTAGAAAAAAATTTGACTATTCTATCAAGTTTGCATGATTATCTAGATTAAAATTTATAGGATTTAGTATAAAATTAAAGATTTGCTATCAAATGAAGCTAACTTTAATAGTAGTTATTAAGAGAATACTAATAAAAATTTCACATGTATTCTATTTAACAAGTTTAGTTACCGTAGTTAAAATTCTTAAAATAATATCATTATTACAAAACTTGTATTGTGATAATGATCAATCGCTATTAAGTCAAGCTTTAACTATTATAAGGTTAAGTAAACCTTCGATAGTTATAATAATTAATTTCTGCCAACTAAAATTAGTAAGTATCTTCAGAGTCGCCTAGCTAATTGTCTAAATTCTCCTAGCTATCTAAAGAAGTTCAATAAAAATTGATAGAGATTTATTAAGTAAGTTATTCTCTAAAGCATTATAAACTCAACAATTTCTCTTGTAATAAAAGACTATAAAATTAATATATACATTAATAATGTTGTCTTAACTAGTAGATATTAAATAATATCATGAATTTTTGCTCTCTAGATAAGTGCTCTGTCGCATGCTACTTGCTAAATGATTCATTAATCGCTGTGCACTAAGTATATCTAGTTTATTATCTCGGATTGATTGTTCACTTGCAATACGAAGACGTTCAATTAATTGTTCTGGATCATGTCCCATTGCTTGAAGAACATCTGCATTCGTATCACCTTTTATAACATGGCTTATCTGATAATTATTACCTGATATCATTCTAATATGAATAACATCTGTTGTGCCGAATAGATTATGCAAGTTACCCATTGCTTCCTGATATGCACCTCCTAAAAACATACCAATTAGATATGGTTCATTTGGATTAAACTTGTGTAACTCTAACAATGGTTTACTTTGTCCATTTGATATAAATCTGTTAATCTGACCATCAGAATCACAAGTTAGATCAACAAAATGTCCTAATTCGCTAGGTTTTTCTTGTAGTCTTTGTAGTGGCATCAATGGAAATAACTGTTGGATAGCCCAGGTGTCTGGTGCTGAACGAAAGATTGATAGGTTTGCATAATAGGAATTAGATAGAACAGATGATAAATCTTGTAAGTCTTTTGGTAAGTCGTTCTTTGTTGAAAGCCGTTCATGAATCAAACGAGCACAAGCCCACGTAAGCTGTTCTGATAAACTTCGATCGGTGAGACTTAGATAGCCTAAGCGGAATGCATCTAAAGCATCATCTTTAAATTTAAGTGCATCGTTCCAAGCCTCTTGCAGTTTATTAATATTAAAATCTGTTTCGTAAGGAAGTATTTGAATATCTCTTAGAGTGTTACGAAGATTATGTATAACTAGTGGTTCATTTTCACCCTCTGAAGGAATAGCTTCCGGTAAATTACCTACTCTTAAGATATTAAATATAAGCACGGAAAAATGACTGGCGATTGCTCTGCCACTTTCGCTGATAAGTGTAGGAACATCAACTAATTGTGAGTCGCACTCTTCTTTTATTGTAGCCACAACGTCATTAGCATAGTTTTGGAGAGAGTAATTTGTGGACGCTACTGTCGCTGTTTTGCTTCCATCGTAATCGACACCCAAACCACCTCCAACATTTAGATACCCCATTGGTGCGCCAAGTTTATGAAGCTCCACATAAATCCGGGATATTTCTTGAAGTGCATTTTTAACAATAGCAATATCATTTATTTGACTTCCTATATGAAAATGTAATAATCGCAATTCTTCTAAAAGATTTGCATCTTTAAGTATTTTTAGTGTTGATAAAATTTCAGGTACAGATAATCCAAATTTAGCTTTTTCTCCAACTGAATTTCTCCACCGACCAGTGCTGCGGCTTGATAAACGAGCCCTAATCCCAATTAATGGCTTGGTTCCTAGTTGGTTACTCGCATCGATAATGTGTTGAACCTCACCTATTTGTTCGATCACAATTATTGATCGCCGTCCTAATCGCTTAGCTAGAATTGCTGTTTCGATATATCGTCGATCTTTATATCCATTACAAATTAATAAAGCATCTCGATTTTCTATCAGTGAAAGAGCAATTAATAGTTCTGCTTTGCTACCAGCTTCGAGCCCAAAATTCCATCGTCTTCCACAACAAATCAGTTTTTCTACGACATGTCGCTGTTGATTACATTTAACTGGGAAAACCCCTTGGTAGCGACCATTATAATTATAGCGAGTAATAGCACGTTTAAATGCTGTGTGCAGACTTTCCAATTGGCTCTCTAAAATATTATCGAATCGGATGAGAAGAGGAAGGTTAAGATTTCTATCTTGTAATTCATTGACCAGCTTGACCAAATCGATACATTCCCCTTGTCTTCCGCGTGGTCGCACACTTACATGACCAAGTATATTGATAAAAAAATAAGGACTTCCCCATCGTCCAAGTCCATAAAGCTCTGAGCTTTTTTCTGCATTCCACTGTGAATCAGCCATCTTTGCTTATGATGTCATTTTATTTATTAGCAGATTGGAATTAGCTAAGACCATAATTACGAATTTTAAAGGCAAGTTAATCCGATTCTAGGAAATCAAGGTTAACCAGTTATATGATTAACTTCTGGCGAGACAAATATTTATTTTAATAGTATTAATTTTACTTCACATATAAGTACAGTTATAGTTAGTTTATAGAAAAATTAGTTGACTAATCTTAATATCTAAATATTTTTCTAAAATTGGTTAAATTTTATTTAAATAAAATAGTAATGTTTTAACCACATTGTAAAAGTTGATATATAAATAGTTATTATTGTATCTTTTCAATTATCAGATAGTCTTTATATACTTTCATTCTTTAAAGTTAAAAATTCGTGTCTTACTTTGAAAATTTATTTATTGTTGTTAAGTAAGTGTATTTTTATACTTAGCTTGAAATATTTAATTAGTTTATATCGTAACTAATTTATGAAGGTTTAATTTATTGAATAATTAAATTTGATGTACCAAAAGATATCATAAAACCTAACTATATGTATGATGACTTTTGTTTAATTGCTAAGATCAAATCGTTGAACTTTAGCTACTAAATAACTTGACTTTCTATTCAGTTTTTATCATAAAAGAGTGTCTGAACAGGTTAGCTGAATATTTTGATTGCGCACACTTTCATATGATATTTGATTCAATTCTGTAATAATCCTTAATTTTAATATTTGTTAAAGACTAGATAACGCCTGAGTAATGATATAGTTCAGGCTTTTTAATGACTTCTGAACGCACATTTATCGCAATTAAACCTGATGGGGTTCAAAGGGGCTTAATTGGTGAGATTATTGGACGTTTTGAACGTAAGGGTTTTAAATTAGTTGGCATAAAACAACTTATACCTACGCGAGAATTAGCGGAAAACCATTATAAAGTTCATAGAGGGCGCCCTTTTTTTGCTGGTTTAGTAGATTTAATTACTTCTGGTCCTGTTGTGGCGATGGTTTGGGAGGGTGATTGCATAATTTCTAGTGCTCGTAAAATTATTGGTGCTACTAAACCTTTAGAAGCTGAACCTGGCACTATTCGCGGAGACTTGGCTATTAATATTAGTCGTAACGTAATTCATGGGTCTGATGCTGTAGAAACAGCTGAATTTGAAATCAATCTTTGGTTTAAAGCTTCTGAGCTAAATATCTGATCTTTTTCCGATAATTACTGATATACTAAGCTTTGACTTTTATCTATTAAGATCAAAGAATATTAGTCTTGTATTCTATATAACCTTAGTATATTTAAAATTTCTGTTGTTTCTGTGTTAGTAGTAACTATACTAAATCTGCTCTATAGATTTGTAAAGTTATTACAGTTCTATTTATTTTATATACTTATTATTAATTTTTGATTAAATAGTTTCTTAATTGTCTGTGCCTTTGTTTTTATTTTTGTTATGTCTTAAGTTACTTATTTGATAGCATAAATTTATATTTATTGAAAAAATTGTTAAACTAATTCAAGCATATTTATAATTTATATAAAATTAGTAAAATTAATCTAGATTCTACTTCACTGGTAGTTCGCATGTAAACCGATCCCATCTAAATGCGCTTAAGTGGGAAATCATTGTTCTATCAGGGGTTACTCCACTGATTACATCAGCGGTTAATTCGGCCGTGATTGCTGCGAGCAAAACACCATTCCGGTGGTGGCCACAGGCAAGCCATAAACCTGGTATCGGTCCGGCGCCTAGCAAAGGTCCTTCATCAGGAGTACATGGTCGGAATCCCCACCAGCGTTCTATTAGTGGCCATTGGACGGCAATTGGCAGCAAGGACTCGATACCATTGTAAAGACGTCGCTGGCCATCGGGTGTCAGACCCTCAGAGAAACCTACCTCTGCTTCATTTGTGGCTCCTACTACTATTAATCCATCCTCTCTGGGAACTAGATAGATATCCGGTCGGAAAATGACTCGTTTTAGGGCTTCTCTTGGTCCCTGTAGAGAGAGCATTTGTCCTTTGACCGGAGATATTTGCAACTGTGGTACCAATTGTTGGCTCCACGCTCCACTGCAAAGCACAGCCTGTTTACATAGGAATCGCTTGGTTTCGCCTTTTGCGACACCACAGTTGATTCGGTCTAGTTGACCCTGATGGTCGCACTCTAGGTTCAATACTTCTACGCCCTCTAAAAACTGAACGCCAAGCAACACACAAGCTCGCTCCAATGCCTTCATTAGTCGTCGACGGTTATCGATCTGACCGTCTTGTTCAAACAGAAGCCCCGTTTGCCAAGTATCCCCAAGCTCTGGTATTTCCTGTTCTAGTTGACGACGATCTAGCGCTTGGCCAAGGGCAGCAGTTGGATAAGCGTCTCTTTCGGTCGCTGTGAGGAACGGCACTACGATTCCACTTTTACGAAGTCCACAGCTCAGTCCGCTATCCATCTCAATCTGAGCCACCCAAAGTGGTATGCGTTCGAGACTTAACTGACCCAGCTTTAGAAGAGCGTTGCTCAGACCTTCTGCATGAGGGGCGAGCATACCGGCAGCTACAAATCCCGCTGCTTCACCACGGCGGCGGCTGATGACTTGAACAGTCTGGCCTCGGCGTGCAAGTTGATGGGCAATGGCAAGCCCCATCAGTCCGCCGCCTAGCACGATCAGTGGTGTTTGACTTGTGGCGGTCATGGCCAGGGTTTAGAGTCAAAAGATCGTTGTTCAGATGCAGGCTGTGCTTACTGCTGGTGGGTTCAGAACGCAGATATTGTTATTAAGCGTCCTACTGTTCATTCAATAATGCTATCCCGATAGAGTCGAGAATGATTCCATAAGATTTCAGATAGTAGTTTCACGTAACGGACGTATGGCCGACGCAGCAACCCAACCGACATGGGAGGCCGTAATCGGCCTGGAGATTCACGTTCAGTTGGGTACAGAAAGCAAGATCTTTGCTCCTGTGTCTACAACCTTTGGGGACGAGCCCAACACACATATTGACCCCGTGGTGTGTGGCTTTCCGGGCACCCTACCAGTGCTTAATCATAAGGTGCTCGAATACGCGGTTAAGGCTGCGATGGCGCTCAATTTAAATATTGCTGAGTACAGCAAATTTGATCGTAAACAATATTTCTATCCAGACCTGCCGAAGAACTACCAGATTTCTCAGTTTGACGAACCGATTGCGAAAGAGGGATGGATTGAGGTGGAGGTAGCTGAGAAAGGGAAAGACACCTATCTCAAAACCATCGGGATCGAGCGTCTGCATATGGAAGAAGACGCTGGCAAGCTTGTGCATGCTGGCAGCGATCGCTTAGCAGGCTCTACGCATTCTTTAGTGGATTACAATCGTGCCGGTGTTGCCCTGGCGGAAATTGTTAGCAAACCAGATTTACGCACGGGTCGTGAAGCAGCGGAATATGCCTCTGAGATCCGAAGAATCATGCGTTATTTGGGAGTGAGCGATGGAAACATGCAAGAGGGATCCTTGCGTTGTGATGTCAACATCTCGGTGCGTCGTGGTCCGGATGCCCCCTTCGGTACAAAAGTCGAGATCAAGAATATGAATTCGTTTTCTGCTATTCAGAAGGCTTGTGATTATGAAATCAGACGCCAGGTTAAGGCGTACGAAACAGGAGAACCTGTTGCTCAGGAAACTCGCCTTTGGGATGAAAGTAAGCAGCTTACTAAGAGTATGCGCAGCAAAGAAGGGTCCAGCGACTACCGCTATTTTCCTGATCCTGATCTGGGCCCAATTGAGGTGAGTGCAGATCAACTCGATAAATGGCGTGCCCAGCTACCTGAGCTGCCTGCAGCGAAGCGTCATCGTTACGCTGGTAGTATGGGACTCTCTCGGTACGACGCACGAGTACTAACCGATGAGCAGCAAATGTCGAATTACTTCGAAGCAGTGGTGGCAGCTGGAGCCAACGCCAAGCTTGCAGCTAATTGGATCACCGGCGATATTGCAGCTTATGTGAATAGCAATCGGATTGGTTTTGCGGAATTGTCATTTCAGCCGGAGCAGCTGTCAGAGATGTTACGGTTAATTGATGACGGCGAGATTAGCGGCAAAATCGCCAAAAAGATTCTGCCGGAGCTGCTTGAAAAAGGTGGTTCGCCTAGGGTGATCATCAATCAGCGTGGTTTGGGAATGATCAGTGATCCGGCCGCTATTGAAACGATTGTTAGTGATTTACTTGCAACCAACCCTAAAGAGGTGTCTGCCTTCCGCAGTGGAAAGATCAAACTACAGGGGTTTTTTGTAGGTCAAGTAATGAAAAAGACTGGAGGTAAAGCTGATCCTAAGCTAGCCAATCAGATTATTAGCCAGAAGCTCAAGGGTGAATGATCCTCACCGCTGCTATGCCGCAGGCTTCGCGTACTTGAACTTGATAGATAACTGTGATTACTGCCGAGTTCATAAAGAACTAAAGCCTCGACTTATTACCCTCGCGCGTGAGTCTAACGGCCAGCCTCTCTTAACTAATCCTAATTCAATAAATTCGTACCATCAAACTAGTCTAGCGGTACCTGATTACAAAACCTCAGTCAGTATTCAGTCCCTTATCTGGCAAACTAATACGCCACTAGCTCACCTTATTGAGGCCATATCTCTTCAATGTTTTTAGAAATGCTAGAGCTGATCAAGGCTACCGATGTGACGTTGCTATCGCCCATCGCCACCCGGGAGAGCGGCTTAACCTCACCACAAACTGCCCAGGCTATAATGAAGACTGGTAAGAGTTTCTCACCAGTCAGGATCGATCACCTTATTAGCTCGCCAAAGGCCGATCTGCAATTCCTTGAGACAATCCAGGGTTAATGCCACGACATAGACGAACTCCTATAAAGAGATTGTGGATTAGTTTGGTCCCAAGAGCAAAGGGTTTACATGAAGCGTTAAAGATGACAGCTGGTGTACTTAGACGGTTAACGTTTCGACCATAGCTTTATCCTAACTTCAGGATTGGCATCGACTTTAGGACAGCTGTTGAATCGATAGAGCTCAGACCAGCAGATGTTGTGTGGGGCGATGACAGTAAAAGCTGATGGCAAGTAAATGATTAAAAAATAGTTTTGGGCCGAGTATGGTGGCAATGGCTAGCCCTTAGATCAACTCCGCTAAAATCGTTGGTAAATCTTCTATATCTCGAGTATTATCGATGACGTGGTCAGCGAGCTCACATTTACGCGTCAGGGGCATTTGAGCTGAAATTCTTGCCTTGGCTTCCATTTCGTCTAAGTTATTGCGCCTAATAAGACGTGTCAACTGTTGATCTGGCCGACAGCTCACAACCCAGGTTTCGTTGCAGAGCTGTTCGAAGCCGTTTTCAAATAGCAAAGGAATCATCAGCACCACCAGTGGCTCATCCTTATGGGCTTCAAGTTCTTTGGTGAAGCGTTGACGCACCAGCGGATGGATCAGTTGCTCGAGCCAACGCAGTTCCGATTGGTTGTGAAACACGATTTGCCCCAAGGCGGCGCGGTCGATCCAATCTGTCGTATCGATTTGAACCTGTAACCCATACCGCTCAATAACAGCACGGGTTGCGTCTGTTCTAGGCGCCAGGACTTCATGAGCATATCGATCAGCATCCAAGACAGAGATACCCTGCTGTTTTAGCCAGGTCCCCACGCTACTTTTTCCGCTAGCAATTCCGCCAGTGAGCCCGATACGTCGTTGGGGTAATTGACCATTAGATGTCATAGCGGCGGAGGAAAATATGAGAAGTCTTTCTCGACGATGTGGTTGCAGCCATCGCCTCTATGTGGTTTCCTCTCGAAGGTGGCATTACGGCACCGCAGGGGTTTCAGGCCTCGGGGATCGCGTCGGGCCTTAAGTCATCTGGCCGTCCAGATTTAGCCTTAATCCTTGCCCCAGAACATGCATCCTGTGCGGGTACCTTCACCACATCTGTTGTGCGGGCGGCCTGTGTGGACCTTTGTCTAGAGCGTTTACAGGCAACGGGAGGCAGAACCCGAGCTGTATTGATTAACTCTGGCCAGGCCAATGCTTGCACCGGTGACCGTGGCTTGATTGATAGTAAACGTGCCACCCAAGCACTAGCTCATCAATTGGGACAGTCGGCCGATGCGATAATGATGTGCTCGACCGGTGTAATCGGTGTGCCGATTCCCATGCAGACACTTCTAGCCGGTTTGAATCCACTGGTTGCCGCCTTGTCTCACTCCGGCGGAGGCGCCGCTGCTAACGCCATCCTTACTACAGATCTTGTGCACAAAGAGGTTGCTGTTCAAGCAAATTTAAGTGGACGAATAGTGAGGATCGGAGGCATGGCAAAAGGCTCGGGAATGATTCACCCGAACATGGCCACCATGCTCGCATTTTTCAGTTGCGACGCCGGTGTGGATCCTAGCGTGTGGCGAGCAATGGTAGCTCGGTCTGTCCAGCGCTCTTTCAATGCAATCACGGTAGATGGTGATACCAGCACTAACGATACGGTGCTGGCCTTTGCGGCCGGCTCATCTCTAGCCATAGAGCACCATGCCACCCTCGAGTTAGGTCTTACCCAGGTCATGCAGCATCTGGCAAAGGCGATCGCCCGGGACGGTGAAGGGGCAACATGTCTGATGGAGGTCCAAGTGGAAGGCGCCGTTGATGAGGCTTCAGCATTAAGTGTCGCCCGCACCGTTTGTGGCTCATCCCTGGTGAAAACAGCGGTACATGGTCGCGACCCTAATTGGGGTCGTATTGTTGCGGCCGTCGGTAGAGCAAATGTTGCCTTTGACCCCGAAGCCTTAGAGCTTTGGATCGGACCACATCAACTCATGGATCGTGGCCAGCCGTTGATGTTTGATCGGTCTGCAGCTAGTGATGCCCTTCGCCAAGACACTGTTCAAATCCGCCTCAGCTTGGGAAGTGGAGTAGGCCAGGGTTATGCCTGGGGATGCGACTTATCAGAACAATATGTTGATATTAATGCCCATTATACGACGTAGCTTTTATGGCCAGGTATTTATTTTGCTGACTGGGTAGAAATTTTCACATTTCCGTTCCTTAGTATAACCAAGGAATTGCGATTTAGTTCTTTTATATCTCTGTTCCAACGACATCAGATATTTATTTTGGCTACAAAATCAACCAAAATTTATTTGTAAAGAGTTGTCGGTCATAAGGATGTGAACTGAGTTATGTTTAATCTAATGCATCTTGATGTAACATTCAAGAGAGATTTCTGTCATAGTAGTTACTTTGTTAAGAAGAGGCTTATCTTCATGAATCAATCTCAGTCCGTTGATGCGTCAGTTGCTCGATGGCCTCACTTCTGGGTTAGTCACCTGTTGGCGGGCTGCTGTTTCGCTGTAGGGCATGGCATCACACATCGTGTGCTGATTTTGCAGAACGTCACCGAACCGCCTCCGTCCCAGCCATTTGCTCCCTCTGGATTCCCTAGTGATACTCGTCAGGCCTTACGTCCAGTCTATCGGGGTAATAATGACGCCTTACAAATAGATTTAGCAACCGTGAAGGAGATTGTGCCAGGTGGTGACACCGTTCGGCAAAAGGTAGTTTCTCCACAAACAGGCTTCGCACTAAGAATGCCTACCGAATCCGATCGAATAGTGCCGACATGGTCAGATTCCGCTTGGAATGCTAAGCAGGACGATATCTCTGTCGAGTCGATTCAAGGACAAGAGAACCAGCAGAACTCTGCAGCGATTGTTTTCACTCCCTCAGCGAACGTTGTACCAGCCATCGACACTTCATTACTATTAACGGAATCCGAGTCTCTAGTTCGGAAACCAAAACCTGTCTTTGTGCCCTCTAAGCTGACGCAACCACCAATGCTTCCCATGCAGCCCTGATTGGTCAGTCGCAGCTAAGATCTGCCACAGTTCCATGGATACGCCAATGGTTTATGGGCTCTCCGGACGCCTTGATTCGCGCAACTGTTAATCGAATCGGAGCCCGTATTGGTCATGGTCTAGCCGATACAGCTGCCGAACTAGTGATGTTGGCAAGAAATGCTCCTGAACGTCTGCGACAAGAATGGGATTTGTTTCAAGAGGAGGTGCGCAAAGAAGCTGAGCGGTTGGAACGGGGCGACGCATCACCGGTAGCATCAGACGGCGTTGAGATTCAAAATCCCACCAGTGATACCCCGCAACAGGTAATCGATCGCTTGAGAGCTCGTGTAGCTGAACTCAGCCGGCGGATCGAGGCTGGTTACTAATGATCCCCTTTAATGTCGCCTCCTTGCTGCTGCAAAGAGGTTTGCGTGCGCTTGTGATTTGGCATGCAGTATTGACGCTTTTAGTACTGCTCTGGTGGGATGGACAGTCTTGGACGTACCGCGGTGATACAACACCGCAGCGTCGTGCCGAACGGCAGCGGCAGCGAGCCCAGTGGCTAACGCGGCAGCTCTTGCAACTGGGTCCGGCGTTTATCAAACTTGGTCAACTGTTATCTTCTAGGCCAGACATTCTCCCAGCGGGATGGGTCACTGAGTTAGCTGCTCTTCAGGACAGCGTGCCGGCCTTCGATTTTGATCAGGTTCAGACGGTATTGGAAAAAGAGCTGGGTCGGCGCTGTGTGGAGATCATTGATCTTGACCCTGAGCCGCTAGGTGCTGCTTCTTTAGCCCAGGTGCACCGCGCCAGCTTACGTAGCGGTCGGCAAGTAGTGCTCAAAGTGCAACGGCCTGGTCTTGATCAACGATTTCGTCTTGACCTTGACGTGATGCAGCATGTTTCTACTGTGCTGCAATGTCACCCAAACTGGGGACGTGGTCGCAACTGGCCAGCGATGGCTCGGGAGTGTCGAAGGGTGTTGTTACGTGAGTTAGATTTCCATATTGAAGCCCAATATGCAGCCCGTTTCCGACAACAGTTCCTCGACGATGATCAGATTCGTATCCCTAGCGTGATTTGGGAGCTAAGTACGCGACGTGTACTCTGCCTGGATTTTTTACCCGGAATTAAAGTAAACGATCGTCAAGCGCTCGTAAAAGCAGGGATTGACCCATCTGCCGTGGCGGAAATTGGTGCAGCCAGTTACCTCAAGCAGCTAGTGCGTTTTGGCTTCTTCCATGCCGATCCTCATCCGGGAAATCTTGCGGTAGCCAGTGATGGCGCCCTGATTTACTACGACTTCGGGATGATGGGGTTGTTGTCAGATGGTTTACGTCGTCGACTTGGGTCCATGGCGAGAGCAGCTGCAATAAGAGATTCAGCGGCGTTGGTGGACGAGTTGCAGGCGGCAGGAGTAATTGATACAGGGATTGATGTTGGTCCGGTGCGTCGTCTTGTTCGTGTGATGCTTCAAGACGCGCTGACACCCCCGTTTAGTCCCAATATGATCGACAAGCTGTCCGGCGACCTTTACGATCTCGTTTATGGTCAGCCCTTCCGTTTGCCAGCCGAATTGATCTTTGTGATTAGGGCCCTCTCCACCTTTGAGGGCGTCGGCCGGAGCTTGGACCCTACTTTTAGCTTGGTCTCGATCGCCAAGCCCTACTTATTACCTTTAATGACTTCTAGTGGATCTGGAACCAATGACCTTTTCAATGCACTGGGCCGTCAGGTGGGTGCTCTGAGTAGCAAAGCTGTCGGCATTCCCAAGCGTCTTGACGAAAGTCTAGAGCGACTTGAACAGGGAGATTTACAACTCCAAGTGCGGTTGGGAGATTCTGACCGTCAGTTCCGTCGGATGATCGTTGCGCAGCAAGCAATTGGCCAAGCCATTCTATTGGGATGCTTAGCCCTGGCGACGGCGATTGTTAGTGCCAGCAACCGACCGGTTTGGACGGCGTTGCCTGCTGTAGCGACGGTCCTAGTAGGATGGGACTGGCTCCGCATGAAAATGCGGATGCACCACGATCAACGGTTGGAGCAAGTGCCTAACTCAAACCGTTGATTTTCTAGAGACTTGGACCCGGATCAAGTCTTACCTCGAGGTCCCTGGTCGACTGTTCCTGCGTAAACAGCTTGACTACCCAGCTCATCCTCGATTCTTAACAGTTGGTTGTACTTAGCAACACGCTCACTGCGGCTCAATGAGCCGGTTTTAATTTGCCCAGCTCGTGTTGCAACAGACAGGTCAGCGATTGTTGTGTCTTCGGTTTCACCACTTCGATGGCTTATCACGCTAGTATAACCGGAGCGGCTGGCCAAATCAATGGCTTGCATGGTTTCAGTGAGCGAACCAATCTGGTTTACCTTAATCAGGATCGAGTTAGCGGTGGAGCTGCTAATACCACGTTGAAGCCGCTTAGTATTGGTTACGAACAGGTCGTCACCCACGAGTTGTACCCTACTGCCGAGCCGTTCAGTCAGAAGCTTCCAGCCGTCCCAGTCGTCTTCGGCTAGGCCATCTTCGACTGAAACAATCGGGAATAAATTCACCAGTTTCTCAATTTCGTCGACCATCTTGGCGCTGGTGTAGCTACCGCCGTCAAAAGCATAACGATTATTTTTAAAGAATTCCGTACTAGCGACATCCAGTGCCAGGGAGATATGCTCTCCGGGCTTATAACCGGCCTTCTGAATCGCTTCAACGAGGACTTCTCCGGCTTCCATGTTCCCCAAGTTGGGTGCGAAACCGCCCTCGTCACCAACCGAGGTACTCATACCTTTGGCATTTAGTAGGTTCTTGAGCGTATGAAATACCTCAGCGCCCATCCTCAATGCTTCACGAAAGCTGGGAGCTCCATGAGGAACAAGCATGAATTCTTGAAAGTCGAGACTATTTGCAGCATGGGCTCCGCCATTGATCACGTTCATCAGCGGAACTGGCAGTAGGTTGGCCATCGGGCCGCCCAGATAGCGGTAGAGAGGGAGACCGAGACCGTTAGCGGCTGCTCGGGCTGTGGCCATACTCACCGCCAGGATTGAGTTGGCACCAAGGTTCGACTTGTTCTCGCTGTTGTCTAGTTGAAGCATTGCGGTATCCGCAGCAGCTTGACCTAAGGCGGATAGTCCACAAAGGGTAGGGGCGATGCGTTCTTCGATATGGGTGACGGCCTGACTGACCCCCTTTCCCATATAGCGAGCATCACCGTCGCGCAATTCATGCGCCTCATGGGCGCCGGTACTGGCACCGCTTGGCACGATGGCCCGTCCCATGGCCCCACCCTCTAGCAGTACTTCAGCTTCCACAGTTGGATTGCCACGGGAATCAAGCACCTCCCGGGCCACAATGGTGTCGATGACGAGGTCGAGGGAATCGATCACGTTGTGACTAAGTGGTTAACTATTGGATCCTATGGGCCACCCATTCCAAACTCGTCGTGAATAGGACATCGGTGACCAGAATGCAAGAACTTTGATGCACCCGATTTAGACGCCATGAGGATGCTGCACACTATGCTGCGGGTTGCTGATCTAGAGCGTTCGCTAGCTTTTTATACAGAAGTGTTGGGGATGCAGCTCCTACGCTGCAAGGATTATCCTGGTGGGCGGTTCACTCTGGCCTTTGTTGGGTATGGCCCTGAAACAGAGCAAACGGTTTTGGAGCTCACCCACAACTGGGACATAGACACTTACAAACTTGGTGATGCCTATGGGCACATTGCTCTTGGGGTTGATGATATTCGGAAAACCTGTGCAGGGATTTCGGAAAAGGGTGGTCGTGTAGTACGTGAACCAGGTCCTATGAAGCACGGAACCAGTGTGATTGCCTTCGTGGAGGATCCTGATGGTTACAAGGTTGAGTTGATCGAGATCTCCTCTGAACCCCCCGTGTGACCTTGGATGATTGTGTCCCCTTCTTTTAACGGCAGCCTTACTCACGAGCCTGATCGCTTTAGTCATGCAGCATGGGATCTTCTACTCAGTGCCCAAGACGTTGCCCGTCGCTGGCACCATGAGCAACTCGATGTTGAACACCTGATTCAGGTCTTATTTACAGATCCAACTTGTCGGCACTGGGTGGGTGATTTACCGCTAGACGCTGACGCTTTATTGGATCGTCTGGAAAACATGCTGGCTGATCAGCCTCCAGGGCAAGGGACGGATCTTTTTATTGGTGAGGACTTAGAGCGATTGCTTGAGTCTGCTGATGCAGTGTGTCGGCAATGGAAGAGCGAACAGATTGATATACCTCAGCTGCTCATGGCGATTAGCACTGATCCACGTCTAGGGGCCAAGCTATTCGCCGGGTTAGGGCTCTCAGCCGATCGCTTGGGGGAGCTGCTACAGGCCCCATCTTCGCCGATCAGGCCACCATCTAGGTGTAGTTCCCGGATTGTTCGTGCATCACATCCTTCTCAAGAAACCCAGTTATCGCCTGGCAACAGAGCTGGAGCGGTTGCTGTCAAATCACTGGATCAGACAGCGACTCCCTTATGTATGGAGCTTAATGCTCAGAGTGAGCCCACCGCTCTTCAATCTTTTGGCCGTGATCTCACGACGGAGGCTGAGGCCGGTCGTCTCGATCCCGTGATTGGTCGTGATAATGAAATCCGTAATCTGATCAAGGTGTTGTCGCGTCGCAGCAAGAATAATCCGGTATTGATTGGAGCCCCAGGTGTTGGCAAAACAGCTATAGCAGAACTACTGGCCCAACGCATTGTGTCTGGTGAAGTGCCGGAATCGCTCCAAGGAATGCGACTGATCGCCCTAGATCTTGGCGCCCTGATTGCGGGAGCCAAATTCCGCGGCCAATTTGAGGAGCGACTTCGCTCTGTACTAAAGGAGGTAAGCCAATCTCACTCAGGTGTAGTTCTCTTCATGGATGAACTGCACACTATGGTGGGGAGTGATCGCAGCACCGCGGATGCTGGCAGCCTGTTAAAACCGGCCTTGGCCCGAGGCGATCTGCGTTGCATTGGCGCTACGACTCCAGAAGACTACCGTCGTACGGTAGAGAAGGATCCAGCTTTGAACCGCCGCTTTCAGCAGGTTCTAATTCGCGAACCTGATTTACTCTTAAGCCTTGAAATTTTGCGTGGTCTCAAGGAACGCTATGAGCTGCATCACGGCGTCTCCATTACGGATGAGGCGATTCAAGCGGCTAACCGATTAGCAGATCGCTATATCAGCGATCGTTGTTTGCCAGATAAAGCTATTGATTTGATCGATGAGGCGGCTGCTCAGCTAAAAATGGAAGTCACATCCAAGCCCCGGGTGATTGAGGAAGCCGAAACAGATCTTAGACAGGTAGAGTTAGCACTATTGGCGGCAGAACAGGCCTCGGATACTGAAAAAACTCAGTTACAACGAAATCGTTTGGCTATGGCGGAGCGTTTTGATGATCTTCGTTGTCGTTGGCAGAAGGAGCGGGATCGGCTTGAGGAACTCAGTCAGCTACTACGTCAAGACAAAAATCTTCGCCGCGCTATTGCTGAGGCCGAGTGTGAAGGTCGCCTGGAGGAGGCAGCGCGTTTGCGGTATGGTCGACTGCAGACTGTTCAACAGCGGAGAGAGGAGCTGGAGGCTTGTCAGTTGAAGGCGCAGGCTGCCGGCACAGCGTTGTTGAGAGAACGGGTTGAGGCGGGAGACATCGCTGATCTTGTAGCCCGATGGACCGGTATACCCGTGCAAAGATTGTTGGCTGGAGAGCGGCGCAAGCTCCTGGCGTTGGAAGATCACCTTGGCAAACGGGTGATTGGACAAGCAGAAGCTGTCACAGCCGTAGCAGCAGCTATTCGTCGTGCCCGTGCGGGCATGAAAGATCCACGTCGACCAGTGGGTTCCTTCCTATTCCTTGGCCCTACAGGTGTAGGGAAAACAGAATTAGCCAAGGCATTGGCTGCCTCTTTGTTTGATGAAGAGGATGCCCTAGTGCGCCTCGATATGAGCGAATTTATGGAGCGCAACGCCGTTGCTCGCTTGATTGGTGCTCCTCCGGGGTATGTGGGCTACGAAGAAGGTGGTCAACTGACTGAAGCAGTGCGACGCCGTCCTTATGCAGTTCTTTTACTCGATGAGGTAGAGAAAGCGCATCCGGATGTGTTCAACCTGTTGCTGCAGGTGCTTGACGATGGTCGTCTCACGGATTCTCAAGGACGCACCGTTGACTTTCGACATACAGTCGTGGTGATGACCAGTAACCTTGCCAGTCCGGCAATTCTTGAGCACGCTCGTCAGATAGATTCCGACAGCAATCAGCTTCAAAGCAAGCTGGATGAGGCTTTGGCCGGTTATTTCCGACCAGAGTTCCTGAATCGAATCGATGAGGTGATTCGATTCAGTCCTCTGCGGGTGGCTGATCTTGTGCGAATCGCACAATTACAACTCCAGGGTTTGCAAAACCTTTTGGCCGAACAGGGTTTGACTCTGGAGATCGGTGAGGGTGTTGCAGAAGCTTTAGTCCGTCTTGGCCATGAACCTGAGTATGGTGCCAGGCCCTTGCAAAGAGTTCTGCGACGTCAGTTGGAGAATCCTTTAGCAACTCAGTTACTGGAAGAACGCTTTAGTGGAGTTAGTAGGATCAAGGTTGGTATTGGAATTTCGGACAGCGAACCCTTACAATTCGAGCCGCAATGTCTGTAAGAGTATCGAGTAGGCTATCCGCTCGGAGAAGTGTTCCGTAGCGCCATTGTCAATTCTAGGTCCCACTCTCGTGACCAGCCCCACCCAAGAGCACACCACCGACAAAGATTCTAAGCCTTCTGGGGATTCTGCCCATCCAGGTGGTTTGCTCAAGGCCACGATTCGAGAGTTGAAATTGGTGGTTTGGCCAAGCCGGCAACAACTATTCAGCGAATCCGTCGCTGTGATTTTGATGGTCAGCCTATCGGCGGCTACCATTGCAGCTGTAAGTCGCTTCTTTGGTTGGGTTTCATCTCAGGTATTTCGTTGATTCGTTCCTCTCTTGCTCCGTGTCCAACGATTTGATTACACCGCACGACCCTGAAGCGCTCCCTTTACCAGCCCCAAACAATGGGAAAAACAAAACCCCTGCCATGGAATTCGTAGCTAATACAGCCGTTGCGCGCTGGTACGCAGTTCAAGTAGCTTCGAGTTGTGAGAAAAAAGTCAAAGCCACCCTAGAACAACGTGCGGTCACGCTAGGAGTGAGCAATAGGATTATCGATATTGAAATTCCTCAAACCCCTGCCATCAAACTTAAAAAAGACGGTACTCGTCAGTCTACTGAAGAAAAAGTATTTCCTGGATATGTGCTCGTCCGTATGGTTCTAGACGAGGACACGATGATGGCGGTGCGTAGCACTCCTAACGTGATTAATTTCGTTGGCGCGGAAGATCGCCGTGCTACAGGTAAAGCTCGCGGTCATATCAGGCCACGTCCGTTAAGTCGTGCAGAAGTCAATCGTATTTTTAAGCGCGCTGCCGAGAAGAAGACAGTCGTCAAAGTGGATCTTGCCGAAGGCGATCAAATCTTGGTGACTGCCGGCCCATTCAAAGACTTTCAAGGCGAAGTAATCGAAGTTTCTGGCGAGCGCAACAAACTGAAAGCCTTGCTTTCCATTTTCGGTCGGGAAACCCCAGTTGAGTTGGAATTCTCTCAGATCAGTAAACAAAACTGATACAGTGGTGGCCGCTTTCCTGTGGAGGGCAGGCGGCCTTTGGGGTAGTTTCCATCCCGCCGCGATATCTAGCTCAAGGGCTTGATGATCCACAGCTGCCTAAACCCCTCAGCCGATGGCCAAGAAGATTGTAGCTGTGATTAAGCTGGCCCTCCAGGCCGGCAAAGCTAACCCAGCACCGCCCGTAGGCCCTGCTCTCGGTCAGCACGGCGTGAACATCATGATGTTCTGCAAAGAGTACAATGCCCGAACGCAGGACAAAATCGGATTAGTGATTCCGGTGGAGATTTCGGTTTTCGAAGACCGCAGCTTTACTTTCGTCCTAAAGACGCCCCCTGCGTCTGTGCTGATTGCGAAGGCCGCCGGTATCGAGCAGGGCTCCGGTAAATCTGCCAAAGGCAATGTCGGCTCCATAAGTTGCGCCCAACTCGAGGAGATTGCAAGGACTAAACTTCCCGACCTCAATTGTTCCACCGTTGATTCCGCGATGCGGATTATCAAAGGGACTGCAAGAAATATGGGTGTGGACGTCAGCAGTTAGCTCCGCTGTAACTTGGTTTTCGACCTCTACCGGGGAAGACATTGTTGATGTCGCCCGTACTCAATTGATTAGGTTATGCCTCGACTAACTAAGCGCTTGACCAGTTTGGCTAAAAAGATCGAAGACCGCGTTTACGTGCCATTCGAAGCGATTGCCCTGGTCAAAGACAACGCCAATGCTAAATTCGACGAGACAATAGAAGCCCATGCTCGGCTTGGCATTGATCCCAAATACACCGACCAGCAACTGCGCACCACGGTTAAGCTGCCTCATGGCACAGGCCAGGACGTGCGTATTGCCGTGGTTACACGTGGCGAGAAAGTGGCAGAAGCAAAAGCTGCTGGCGCGGAGTTAGCAGGTGATGAGGATCTGGTGGAGGCTATCGGCAAGGGAGAGATAAATTTCGACCTTCTCATCGCCACCCCCGACATGATGCCCAGGGTCGCCAAACTGGGCCGGGTGCTTGGACCACGCGGTTTAATGCCGAATCCAAAAGCGGGAACAGTCAACACAGATCTCGTTTCGGCAATTAAGGATTTCAAGGCTGGCAAACTCGAATTCCGCGCGGATCGCACCGGTATCGTGCATGTTCGTTTTGGCAAGGCTAGTTTCGCCACCGAAGATCTGTTGGACAACCTCAAGACTTTGCAGGAGACTATCGATCGCAACAAACCCAGTGGTGCTAAAGGCCGCTACTGGAAGAGCTTGTACGTCACGTCCACCATGGGACCATCTGTGGAGGTTGACTTATCTGCTTTGCAGGATATCGGTCGAGAAGGTTGAGACAAAATTGATTTACAATCGTGAACTGGCGAAAGCCAATTCGGGTACGTGCCCGGCCTGAGACAGTAGGCCACGATCAGGCAAAAGTTGATTTTGCCTGATCGTGTAATTCCTGCCGAGGCAAATGCGTAACGTTTTTCTCTCCCCCCGGGATTGAATCGGAATCGCGGCCTCGTCTCACTTTGAGACTCAGCCGATCGCATGTCCTGCTTGTTCCTTCAATCCGCATCCAATCATTATGGGCCGCACTCTGGAGAGCAAGCAACAGATCGTCGTAGAGCTCAAAAAACTCCTCGCCGAGGCGGAGCTGGCACTAGTGATCGATTTTAAAGGCTTGTCTATCAAGGAGATGTGTGACTTGCGGGATCGTCTGCAAGCCACTAACAGCGTTTGCAAAGTAACCAAAAATACTTTGATGCGCCGTGCTATTGATAGTGACGGTCCTTGGGCCAACCTTGACTCTCTTCTGACGGGTACTAATGCATTTATCCTTGTCAGAGGTGATGTCGGTGCTGGTGTAAAGGCTGTTCAGTCCTTTCAAAACGAGCTCAAAAAGTCCAAGACTAAGGGCGGCCTTTTCGAGGGCAGGCTTCTTACTCAAGACGAGATCAAGGCCATAGCTGAGATTCCCTCTAGGGAGGAACTCATGGCTCAGATCGCTAGTGCAATAAATACTGTGACCACCAGAGTCGCCGTTGGTATCAACGAAGTTCCCTCTGGTATGGCAAGGGCTCTCAAACAACATGCTGAAAGCGACGGAGGCTGAACTGACCACGCCGCCACTCTATTAACTGATCTGTTGTTGATTTTTAATCATGTCTACAAAAACTGACGAAATCCTTGAATCGTTGAAGTCACTTTCTTTGCTTGAGGCTTCCGAACTTGTTAAGCAAATCGAAGAAGCTTTCGATGTCTCTGCCGCTGCTTCTCCCGGTGTTGTAATGGCCGCCCCTGGCGTTGCCGGCAGTGGTGGTGAAGTTGCTGAGGAAAAAACCGAGTTCGATGTGATTCTGGAAGGCTTTGAAACTTCTGCCAAAATTAAAGTTCTCAAAGCCGTGCGCGAAGCCACTGGTTTGGGTCTTGGAGAAGCCAAGGCTTTGGTTGAAGCAGCTCCCAAAGCCATTAAAGAAGGCATATCTAAGGAAGATGCCGAGGCTCTCAAAAGTACTATCCAAGAACTGGGCGGTAAGGTAACTATCAAGTAGCTCCCGCTGAACTGGCTAGCCGACAATTAACTTGCACCTGATTAGCCTGTTAGATAAGGCGATCGTCTATGGATGATCGCTTTTTAATCAAAATGCCGCACTCAACAAAAAAGCCTGCCGAAGGCAAGGCTTTGTATGAAACGCTTCCAGGAGTCTGTCCTTGTTTCGACCCTAGAAGGCGATTTGCACTCCTCACACGAGCCAAAGGTAGACTGCCAAAGATGTTGAGCTGGCCTTGGCTGTTCTCTCTGTCAACTGGCACGATGCCAATAATCAGCGTTGGCGGTTGTAAGGAATCACCTCAATGGGTATTGGCTCTGTGCTAAAAAGACGTTGATTGCGTTGTCGAGAAGCAGTTACCTGACGCGGGGCCGATAAGACAGGTGGCGGCATGCTTGGAACTGATGACAAGCCGAGCCATTGACTATGGTGTCGAGAAGCAGTTACCTGACGCGGAGCCGATAAGACAGGTGGCGGCATACTTGGAACTGATGACAGGCCGGACTTCAAGAAGCTTAAACTCTCACCTCTGTGCATAGAACTCGTCATGAGTGTCTGTACAGGGCCAGGATTAGAAAAGTAAAGATGGTTAAGAGTTCGCCCTTGATAGACGCGTCGCTCAAGCTGCCAGCCATCGATCAGCTTTAGGGGCACGAGACCATTGCGGCGTCTGTGAGGCACAGTAGCTCGGGCAATCAGGGTCGGTCTTCTCCGACTTGGGTCGATGACATGTAGGTTTAACGTAGAACCTCTCTGTTTTAAGCGTAATCGAAAGTGTGTTCCAAGATCAGTGCCCTTATTGCGAAGGGAATAGTTATTGCTGTCGAGATAGCGACTGCAAATGCCAGTAAAGTTAAAATTGTTCAGGGTAGGTTCGATTAGACCATCTGTCCGCAACTCCCAGCACAAGGGCTCACGTTTGATCTGTTCAAGTACCAACAACTTCCAACCAGTTTTGTTAATGGGCTGTGCCAAAACAGCGAAACGTTCTTGAGCCAAGGGCTGGCTCTTAAATAAACCTTGGGCCGCGAGCTCACTGGGCAGGAATACAAAGAGCAGTCCTATAACAGTCTGGGGGTAGGTTTTCCGCATGCGCGGCTCAGAGAGAACCTGTGTTCTACTGAATTTTGCAGGAGAAAACCAATGGCTGATGTACGGGGTCGAGTGGTAGCAGCTGCGGCAGATGGTGCATGCCGCGGCAACCCGGGCCCTGGCGGCTGGGGGGTACTGTTACGGTTTGAAGATGGAAGCGTTGAAGAGTTCGGTGGCTATAACCCTGCCACTACAAACAACCGGATGGAGCTTCAGGCTGCCCTAAAGTTACTGGAGCGTCTCAGACAACTCGCGCGCCATCCTGACCTCAGGTTACGGACTGACAGTAGGTATTTAGTTGATGGGTTGGGGTCTTGGATCAAAGGTTGGAAACGCAAAGGCTGGCGGACGGCCGCCGGCAGTCCTGTGCTCAATCAAGATTTGTGGAAAGCGTTGGACGCTGCGCGTCTCGACGATGCTCAATTTACCCACGTGAAAGGTCATAGCGGTGATCCAGATAACGAGCGAGTAGACCGCATTGCTGTGGCTTTTTCACATGGCTATGCCCCAAAGCTGAATTTTAATGACAAAGTCACGGTTCCCGCCCTTGCTACAGAACTCGATATGGTCTCCGCTCAACTACATCAGTCACTGACACGCCTGGAGCTAGCTGACCGAGTGGCAGAGAGAGGGTGTAGCATCACGACGGCTGAGTTGGAGCACTTGGTTGGGGAGCCCTTAAAACAACTGGTGACTAAAGATGGAAGCTGGGAATGGCGTGATTGGTTGATTGTTCCTGATCAGAACGGTTACTGGCGTTTGCGTCGTCGCAATACAAATTCAGGTAAGTCGTGAGGCTCCATGTATCGCCATCTTTTTTGGTTGATCCGTTTGGTAGTCGAGTTTTCTGCCGACGTTTGCTTAGTTCATTTCTCTTGCACAACGAAAGAATAGATGCTGAGCAATTATCGCGGTTGGCCCTAGCTGCTCTCCAACAGGCCAGCTTGCGACGTTATTGGCCAGGGGTTTCGTCAGTTCTTAATGGCATGGCGGCGAATCTGCAGCGCCAAGATACCCGTTTGGAACAAATATTATTTGGTTGCCGATTTCCAAACCCTGTCGGCTTAGCGGCGGGCTTTGACAAGAACGGCGTCGCTGCTGGGATCTGGGATTCCTTCGGATTTGGATTCGCGGAAGTAGGTACCGTTACTTGGCATAGTCAAACCGGGAACCCTAAGCCAAGGTTATTTCGCCTCACGGCAGAGCAAGCAGCATTGAATCGTATGGGATTTAACAATAATGGTGCACGGGCATTGTCAAAAACCTTGGTGCGTCAGTACCTCAAATCCCCTGGACAACGTCCCGCGGTGTTGGGGATCAATGTGGGTAAGTCGAAGATCGCGACGTTAGAGCAGGCTCCAGAAGATTACGCTGCATCGCTGGAACTGTTAGCTCCATTGGCGGATTACGCTGTGATTAACATCAGCTCCCCTAACACACCCGGACTACGTGATTTGCAAGATTCTGCTCAGCTTAAGCGACTAGTTGAGCGCTTCCGTCGATTAGCAATCTGTCCACCATTGCTAGTGAAAATCGACCCTGATCTTGATGATGAGGCTATTGACACGATTGCCCGGCTTGCGTTTGAAGAAGGTCTGGCCGGCGTGGTTGCGGTGAATACCTCGCTCGATCGGTTCGACTTGGCTGAGCGTCGTTTGTCCCAAACTGGCCGGATTCTGATTGAAGAAGCAGGAGGGCTAAGTGGCGTGCCCCTGCGTGGCCGAGCTCTAGAAGTGATTCGCCGCTTGCGTGCGGTGGCTGGCCCTGCGCTCACGCTAGTTGGGGTTGGTGGTATTGATTCCCCAGAGGCTGCCTGGGAGCGAATTACTGCTGGAGCTTCTCTAGTACAGCTCTACACCGGTTGGATCTTTAAGGGCCCAGATCTCGTGCCGCGGATTCTTGAGGGGTTAAAGGAGCAACTTGACCACTATGGTATGCAGTCGATCACTGAGGCTGTGGGTTCTAATCTTCCCTGGAAAACCTGACTGTAACCAGCGTTCGAACATAATTTATCTGCAGGTTGCATTCATTTGCAAATTGACTTTGCAACCATATATCTGTTGATCTTGGCAAGATTCCTATTAAGCAAGTATGCGCAGCCAAGCGTGAAAGCTTCTTGATCTGCTTACACTCTGAGTTTCTTATAAGGTGTCAACGGTAGCGGGTTGGAGTGAGGTAGAGCGGAAGTCCCGCTGGAGATGTTCTTGAGTTCTATTTAAAGGTTCAGATGGCTGTCGAGCGCCATGGCGGTAACCGGGTGACATTGGGGGAAGCCTTGGGTTGTCAATCATCCGCGCTGCTAGATGCGAGCGCATCGTTAGTTCCCTGGACACCATTATACGACACATGGTCGGTTGAAACGCTACGCGACTATCCAGACCGTCAATACCAAGCCCTGAGAACTGCTATTGCAACGCATCACTGTCTTGATGCAGCATTAGTTCTTCCAGGGAATGGTGCAGCTGAATTGTTTACCTGGGCTGCTCGGGATGCAGCTGCCGCCGGTTCCAATGTGCTGCCCACCCCTTGCTTTGCCGACTATGGTCGCGCCTTGCGATGTTGGGGTGCCACAATTATTCAGCGACCAATGCCATTGGATTGGTCAGCTCAGTTTCCTCAGATCCTTCCAAGCCCTGGCAATGGTGACGTCCTATGGATCTGTAATCCCCATAACCCCACGGGGCAGCTTTGGAGTCGAGCATCTTTAAAGGTGTTGCTGCAGAAATTCGCACTGGTAATTTGTGATGAGGCTTTTCTTCCTCTTGTCGCTGACGGTGATAGTCAGTCGCTAATTCAGCTGGTACCTGAATATCCTAATCTTGTCGTAATACGCAGTCTTACTAAGTTATTTGGCATTGCCGGGGTGAGACTGGGCTACGCCGTTAGCCAGCCCGAACGTCTTCGACGTTGGGCGGAATGGCGTGATCCCTGGCCTGTGAATGGTATAGCTTCCGCCATGGGAGTGAAGCTCATCACCGACCGCCGCCGTCATCGATCTTGGTGCCACAAAGTTCAGCAATGGACGGCACAAGAGGGTGCCTGGTTGTTGCGACACCTAGCTGAGTTGCCAGGAATCAGGCCGATGCCTTCGGCAGCCAACTTTCTGTTAATCCGTGCAAAACAATCCCTTGTCCCATTGAGAGAAGCACTTGAGCAGCGCCACCGGATCTTGCTTCGAGACTGTCGCTCCTTTGATGGATTAGGGGAGTGCTGGCTACGGATCGGTTTTCAAAGCCCTCTAGGCAATCGCCGCATTACCCGCGCCCTTCAACAAGAGTTAAAACAACTGCCCTTGGTTTGAACTTAGGTCATTAATCAGGTCTTGGAGCAACATGGCCATCCGTATATTTGCATCTCGTTCGGCTAATTTCTCCATGCCGATGCGCATTCTATCAAGCCATCCAGGTACTGCATTCACTTGTCCCAGTCGGTGTCCCAGCAACCGTCGGATGGTGTTGTCTAGTGCAGGATGATCCGGAGCGTGTTGATGCACAATTACCGCACCGCCGAATTCAGCAGCACAGGCAGCATTTGCGTCTTGGTGCTGATCTACCGCCTGTGGAAAAGGCACTAAAATTGTAGGAGTACCACACACCGCAAGTTCACTCAGGCTACCGGCGCCAGCGCGGCTAATCGCGAGATCAGCGTGTTGCAGTAAGCCAGGAATCTCGTCACTGAAGCGGCGTTCCACCAATTGAGGATGCTGAAGCTGGTTCATATCAGACTCGTTGCTGCCGGTGAGATGTACCACTCGACAACCCTGCTGTAAAAGACTTGGAAGCACAGCTTGAACCATGCGATTCAGGTTAACGGCGCCTTGGCTACCGCCCATCACCACAAGCAAGGGTCCCGATCCGGTAGGGACCCAGGCTGGTAGGGGTTGAGGAGTGAGAAACGCGGAGCGCACTGGTGTACCTGTAAGCACTGGGCGGCAGCCTGGAATACGTCCGGCAGCTACGGGCAATCCGACAGCAACAGTGGAGCTCAAACGCCCCAGCAGACGGGTCACCCGGCCGGGGATGGCATTGGATTCGTGCAAGACAACGGGGACGCAGCACCAGCGGGCCCCGAGAATAGCTGGTGCTGAGATATATCCACCTGTAGTGAATACGGCTTCGATCTGATGTCGCCGAATTAGGCTACGCACGGTAAAGCTAGCCGTCACTAGTCGAAACAGCTGTAGCAATTTGTCGATACCCTGGCCCTGCAGACCTGCAGCACGCACGGTGATTAAGTCATATTGAGCTGGAACTAGCTTGGTTTCAAGTCGATCAGGAACCCCAAGCCAGCGCACGTGCCAATGCTTGTCAAGAGCTTCGGCAACAGCGAGAGCCGGAAATAAATGACCGCCAGTGCCACTGGCAGCAATTAGAAGCCGAGTCACAGCTTCGGACTTCCCCACGTGCGTACTTTAATCTTAGTTCAACTAATACGACAGACCCGTGGGTAGTTTTTGGCGGGCCGCTTTTGTCACAGTTTTCTGTGTGTGTGCTGCCCCAACGCATAACCCTGCTCTGGCAGGGTTACAAACTCTTCCCCTGGCACGATTCTGTGAGCGCTTAGAGAGTGCGCTGAACAGGGAATCTAAAGCCGATCTCAATTCATTGGTAGCCCAAGACGTATTATCTGATTTAGAACCTCGTTACGAGTCGTTTAGGGTCGACTTCCCTAATGCAAAGTGGGCTGTAGAACCGGCCGAACCTCTGGCGGATGGTCGTCCCACTCTGTTAGTGCATGTGACCGGTACGGTCACTATCGGCAGTCTGAAGTATCAGCTTAAAGCTCAGAAGCAAATGGCTATACGCTTGGAGAAGGGAAAGCTTAGCTCACAGGAAGTTCTATCCCAGCAGTCGTTGTTGCGTAGCGGTAAAAGACTATTGAAAGTGACCTTGAACATACCTGATGTGGTACTCGCTGGGAACCGTTACGAAATCGATTTCATCGTGGATGAGCCGTTGGGTCAGGCAATGTTGGTTGGAGGCTTGATTAATCTGTCCGATGATCAGCAATTAGCCACGTTCAAGCTTCACAACTTGCATTTGGCGCCATTGGGTGGTGGAGGTCTGTTCAAAAGTGTGCGGGCACCCCAGCGGCCTGGCTCGCAGACGTGGGGGATGATGTTAGTTCATCCTGACGGTATTGTGACGGCCACAAAACACGTTCAGATCTTGAACAGGTTGGCCGAAAAGACGCGCACATAACACCACAAATACGCATACATTCTGTTTTTTACTGCGGCAGTATAATTGGAGTAATAAAGAATAATGTGCTCGTCGTTGTCAGTTTGTCAACAATTAAGAGTTCAATCTTCCGTAGCGCTCCCTTGAAAGAGAGGTGCGCTCCTTGTAAATATCAATAATAGCTTTCTACGATTGCTGTTGCAGCGGAGGCGGCGCGATTTCCGGTAGCTAACTTCCATGATCTTTTTACCTTTTGGCTGTGATCAATAGCTCCAAAGCAAGTGACATTGCCGAATGATCTTGAGGATGGGGAGGTAAACTCGTCTCAGGACTGCTATGTGTCCACTACTCAATTGAGCGAGGCAATAAGCGCAAGGGACTATTAAAAAGTAGTTAAAAGTAATAGTGAATTAACTCAATGCTACTTCATACCTTGCGAATTGCTCCTGACTTCTAGTTGCTTATATACACCGTTTGCTTTGAAGAGCATCGTACCGACCAAATTTCTGTTATTGCAACAAAGCAACAGGGTGTTAGTTCCTCGGTTTATTTCTACAAGTACCGCGTAAGCAATAGCCCCTCTGTAAAATCTTGTCGAGTTGTGGCATGGCTGCGCATACACAAGATTCATGTCTTTAATACGAGTTAGTTGATCTGGAACAAGTAGCGTCTAAGTCATCTTAAATTGTGTAGGTTTCAAGACATGATTCAAGCCTCAAGGGTCTAGTCAAAGGGCAGCCGTGACTACATATTTATATGTTTATGTTTCGCAACAGCAACGTTAGCGATTTTGTTTCGCTGACGTAAGCCGGTTTATGATAGAACCAAGATAAGTCGCAGGCAATAGTTTTCAGGTAATGTAAGTCTGGTCGTAAATATTATGTCTAGATGGATGGTGTCCGTGAACTTGATGAGCAGGGGTATTGACCTGGAATATAAAAGACTTGTCGACATAAGACGCCTTTAGCCTACCGAGGCCCGGGCCGATTTTTTCCCATTTCCCCAGCCTCTCACAACATGAAAAGCCTGCAAAAGAGGCTTTTCATGTTTGACCATTCAATTGGCCTGGGTATTGCATAGCTTGCGAGCGACTAGATGTCGTCAAGAGCAGCTACACCGGGCAGCGTCTTACCTTCCAATAATTCTAAACTTGCCCCCCCCCCCCGGTCGAAATGTGGGACATTTTGTCAGCCAAACCAGCCTTCTCTACAGCTGCCACAGAATCACCCCCGCCAATGATTGTACAGCAGCCCTTGTCGCTTAACTCGGCCAAGGTGGTAGCAATAGCGTTGGTTCCGGCGGCAAACTTTTTAAATTCAAATACACCCATAGGGCCATTCCAGATTATGGTCTTACAGCCGGCTAAAGCATCTTGAAACATCCTAACCGTACTGGGACCAATATCTAGACCCATCCACCCATCGGGGATGGCTGTAGCATCGGCAACCCGACTATTGGCGTCAGGCGCGAAGCCATCAGCCAAGACTACGTCAGTTGGCAAAAGGAGTTCTACCCCTTTCGCTTTGGACTTAGTTTCCAGTCTCTTAGCCAGATCAAACTTGTCTTCCTCTACCAAGCTTCCACCGACTTTCAAGCCTCGAGCTTTATAGAAGGTGAAGACCATACCACCACCGATCAAAATCTTGTCACACTTGTCGATCAAAGATTCGAGCACACCGATCTTGGAGCTCACCTTGGAACCACCTACGATCGCGGCAAGGGGACGCTTGGGTTGGTCGATAGCACTCTGTAGATATTCAAGTTCTTTTTCCATTAAGAAGCCAGCAACGCTTGGCTTCAAGAATTTGGTGACGCCCTCGGTAGAGGCATGAGCACGGTGGGCGGCACCAAAGGCATCGTTTACGTATACATCAGCCAGTTGGGCTAGCTTTTCAGCAAAGCTGGCATCGTTCTTTTCCTCTTCGGCAAAAAAACGAACGTTTTCGAGTAGCACGACATCGCCATTTACCATGGCGTTTACTTTGGTTTCTGCATCGAGTCCGATACAACTGTCTGTTTTGGTGACGGCTTTGCCTAATAATTCACTCAAGCGAACAGCTACCGGTGTGAGGCGCATAGCGTCATTCACCTGACCTTTAGGACGGCCGAAATGAGCAGAAAGGATAACCTTGGCTCCCTTGCTTATTAAATCGTTAATCGTAGGAAGGGCAGCGCGGATGCGGGTGTCATCGGTAATGGTGCCCGCATCGTCGAGAGGAACGTTGAAGTCAACTCGTACAAGAACGCGTTTGCCGCTTAAATCGCCAGTAGTAAGACTGACTAGAGAACGCTTTGCCATAGGATCGTCCCATACAGTAGTAAAAGTCGGGGAGAGGTTAACCTGTGTTCCAGGGCAAAGGAAGATGAAATAAAGTCCGTATAGACGAAGGCATTAATTCAGCTCGCGATCAGTCTATGTTCGAGACTATTCTTTTTCCAATCGACCAGAGCCACCAATCGATCGAAGCAGCTGAAAAGGCTTTGGATTTGGCGTGCTCCCACAACAGCCGTATAGTCGCGCTGTCTGTGGTCCAACCCGATCGATCTGAAATGAAAGATCATGATGTAGTAGCTGAGTTGTTAGCGAGAACCGAAGCCAAGATCAAGGGAGCAGGGAGACCCTGCCAAATCGTCGAGCGTCATGGAATTCCTGCTTTTGTGATCTGCGACGTGGCTGACGAGTTGAATGTGAGCGTAATCGTAATTGGTACCCGTGGCCTAAATCTGAAGAATGATCGCGAGAGCACAGCAGCTCGGGTTATTCAGCTGGCGCCGTGCCCGGTTTTGGTGGTGCCGTGAGTTCACCTCCTATTCACTGGTATCCCGGCCATATAGCCAAGTCAGAACGGCAGCTCAAGCACCATCTTGATAAAATTGATCTGATCATTGAGGTGCGCGATGCACGCATTCCCCTTGCGACAGGACATCCTCACATCAATCGCTGGCTGAAGGGGAAACAGCATTTATTGGTAATCAACCGATGCGACATGGTAACCACAGCGGCACGGGAGGCCTGGGAGCGGTGGTTTAGAGCGCGGGGTCAACGCGCGGTCTGGTGTGATGCCAAGGCTGGCGCTGGAGTGAAACGGGTGCAGCAAACGGCCATTCGAGCTGGGAATCAGCTTAATGAACGGCGTCGCAACCGGAAGATGCGTCCGCGGCCTGTGCGTGCCCTCGCCCTCGGTTTTCCGAATGTTGGAAAATCGACCTTAATCAATCGGTTAGCCAAGCAAAAGGTTGTGGCAAGTGCACGCCGGGCTGGTGTGACTCGTACGTTACGCTGGGTTCGGCTTGGTCGAGAATTGGATTTGCTGGATGCTCCTGGTATATTGCCTCCGTATCTAGATGACCAGCAAGCAGCGCTTTACCTCGCATTATGCGATGACATTGGTCAAGCAGCCTACGATGGGGAGCTAGTGGCCAGGGCTTTTTTGCAGCTTTTGATCGGTTCACAAAAACGAGATGCTTCAGGAATTACGATTAGCGTCTTAGAGACTCGTTACGGCATCCCAGTGGCAGAGAAAACCCGAGATCCTGCCTACTGGCTACAGGCTGCTGCAGCGCGACACACGTCAGGCAATACCACCCGCATGGCGCAGCGCCTTCTTGATGATTTTCGCAAATCCGCTCTCGGCAGCATCGCTCTGGAATTGCCGGAGCTGAGAGGCGCATGACTGGTGGAAATCGAGACCGGATCCATGCTCATGGGTGTCCGCCATCAATGGAAGAGGTATTCACCAATGCCTTTGGTGAGGGTAGGGGCGAGATGGCCACGCTGACTTACTCTAGATCTTTGCCGATGCGTCTGGATCGCTGGCTGGTCAGTCAGCGCAGGGAACAAAGCCGCGCGCGTATTCAGAAATTCATCGGTGCTGGTTATGTGCGAGTGAACGGTAGGCCTGGTAAGGCCAAAACACCGCTTCACGAAGGTGACGAGGTGAGGTTGTGGATTCCTCCACCGGAGCCGCTGCCTTATCTCAGTCCTGAACCTATGGATTTGGATGTGCTGTTCGAGGACGAGCACCTGATTGTGGTCAATAAAGCAGCGGGACTCACGGTGCATCCGGCTCCGGGAAATAAAGGTGGTACCTTAGCCAATGGTCTGCTGCACTACTGTCCCAACCTGCCCGGAATCAGCGGAAAACTGCGTCCAGGCATCGTACACCGCTTGGACAGGGATACCACTGGTTGCATAGTTGTCGCCAAATCGCAAGAAGCGCTGGTGAAATTGCAAGTACAGATTCAGAAGCGGGTAGCTTCGCGGGAATACTGCGCGGTGGTGTACGGAGCACCCAATGGCGAGACGGGAACGATAATTGGTGCTATTGGGCGCCACCCGGCAGATCGCAAGAAATATGCCGTGGTTAGTGATGTATCTGGTCGCTATGCTCGTACACACTGGACTTTACTAGAGCGACTTAATGAATATTCACTTTTACGTTTCAAATTGGATACGGGCCGAACCCATCAAATCCGGGTCCACTGTGCGCATATGAATCATCCGATTGTGGGGGATTCCACCTATAGTCGCTGTCGAAAACTTCCGGTTGCGTTGCCTGGTCAAGCTCTGCACGCTATGCAGTTAGAAATAGATCATCCGGTTACACAGAAGCGAATGGTGTTTCAGGCACCCTTGCCATCTGCAATGAAGAAGTTGTTACTGGTTTTGCGACGTCGTTCTTGAGTGATTTTTGGTGTTGATCGCAACCTGAAGAAAATTTTTACTTAAAAAATCTCATCAGATAGTGATAAAGGCGCTCGATTGATTTCACTCAGCGCAGAGGGTAATCCATATCTACTACCATGATTTTTATTTCGATGCTGGCCCTTGATCAGTGCGGCAGTTTTGGACATGCTTCCACCAGAGCGCGACTGATCTTAGATTGCGGTGCTTGGAAGATTCGATCGCCTGGACCTTCTTCCACGATGTGCCCCCGATCTAGCACTATGACGCGATGGCAAAAACCGCTGGCTAATGATAAATCGTGAGTGATGAATAAGATAGAAAGTCCCAAATTCTGCTGAAGTTGTTTTAATAAGTTCAGTATCTCTGTTTGGACTTCTGCATCGAGCATGCTTACACTTTCGTCGCATATCAGTACCTTCGGCTTGAGAGCGAGAGCGCGTGCGATCGCGACTCGTTGTTGTTGACCGCCAGATAATTGTCTGGGAAAGCGATCCTTGAATTGTTTAAAGGGATTTAAGCCCACTTGTTTTAATAGTTGTCTAGCCTGCTCTCGTGCTGCTGCTTTAGAATAGAGACGATGAATAAGGAGCGGATCGGTGATAGCGTCGGTCACGTTGAAAGCCGGGTTGAGACAGGCTAACGGATCTTGAAACACCATTTGAATCGCACGTCTGACGAAACGCAGTTTCTCTCCACGCAGGCAAAGCAGATCTTCTCCAAAGAGTTTTACGCTGCCGCCGCGAACCGTCTGCAACCCAATTAATGCCCTGCAAAGGGTGCTTTTGCCACAGCCCGAGGCTCCTACAATACCTAGACTTTCGCCTACCAATAGGTCAAAACTTACCTCATCGATAGCCTTGAACCATGCTGGTGACCAGGGCGTGCCACCGACGGCATGCCAGCAGCGCATGGTGTCTACGCTTAAAATGACTTGGGTTTTTGGTTGTTGATAAAAACGCCTCCTTTCGCGGGTTCGTGCCGAATAAACAAGTCGTTGTCCTACTGATGACCGTGGGCGGGTGAGCAGCTGATCGCTGGGACCTTCTTCCACTCGACGACCTTCGCTTAGAATAACTGTCCGATCACACCATCGGGCGGCCATTGCTAAATCATGGCTGATCAGCAACAGAGCACTCCCTAGTTCACGGCATAGTTCACTCAGCTCGGCCATCATTTGACTCGCTACTGCTACATCCAGGCTGGTTGTCGGTTCATCAGCAATGAGGAGTGGGGGTTCCAGCGCGATCGCGAGGGCTATAGCTAAACGCTGCCGCATTCCCCCGCTAAGTTCGTGGGGGTAAGCCCGGAAACGTCGGGTGCTAATTCCAACCCGTTCTAATAGGTTGAGGGCCCGTGTCTTGCGCCATTTGGGGTTTGTTGCTGGTCGATGCGCTTTTAGAATGTCCAGTATATGTGCTCCAGCAGGCATCAGAGGGTTCAATCGCGTCATCGGGTCCTGAAATACCAGACCGACTGCTTGTCCCCGCAACCGACGCAGTGCAGCGCGATCGAGTCGACGAGGATCTTTCCCGGTAAGTTCTAAGCCGCCTTCACAAATGGTTCCTTGGGGTAGAAGTTGCATTATCGCCCGGGCCACGGTGCTTTTGCCACATCCGGAAGAGCCGACTAACGCAAGGGTTTCTCCGGTATCGAGGCGCAGATCAAAACCATTTAGAGACCAATTTTTGCTCTTGGGGTAACGCAGTCTTAATTGATTGAGCTCTAAAACTGGCCGTGCCATGGTGAGAATGAACGGAAAGGCGTGAAGAACCAGCACTACATACCATGGGTTGGCCTGCTGGATGGATGAGTAATGCCGCCTCAATACCGGATGAAGAAAGAGACAAATTCAGCTCAGCTCTGATGGCGCGCGGTTTGCTGGGATTTGGGCAGCGTCCGATTCGGCATCTCGACGATTATCAGATTGCCTTGCCTGAATGGTTGCGGCAATGCATTGCCAATGTGCACCCAGGAACCGACCAAAACTGTCCGACCGATCCGGAAATTTTGCTGGTATCGGCATTCGATTTTGGTTTTCAACTACACGAGGGTCAGTTCCGCGCTAGCGGAGATCCATACATAGTTCATCCTGTTGCTGTGGCTGATCTGCTACGTGACATAGGCGCCAGTGCTCCGGTCATCGCAGCGGGCTTCCTTCACGATGTGGTAGAAGATACCGATGTCACTCTTGAAGAGATACAACAACATTTCGGGTTAGAAGTGCGCAAGCTGGTAGAGGGAGTTACTAAGTTAGGCGGCATTCATTTTAACGATCGCACGGAAGCGCAGGCCGAGAATTTGCGGCGAATGTTCATGGCGATGGCTAGTGATATCCGCGTTGTGTTGGTGAAGCTGGCGGACCGAGTACACAATATGCGCACCATTGGCGCTTTGAAGGAAGAGAAACGTCAGCGAATTGCTCGGGAAACACGAGAGATTTACGCTCCCTTAGCTAACCGTCTTGGGATCGGACGGTTTAAGTGGGAACTTGAAGACTTGGCATTCAAGCTGTTAGAGCCGGAGGCGTTCCGGGAGATTCAGCATGAGGTGGCAACTAAACGCAGTGAGCGTGAGCAGCGATTGGCGGTCACAGTTGACTTACTCAATGAGCGGCTTCAGCGGGTTGCTTTAGAGGGGTGTGAGGTAAGTGGGCGACCCAAACACCTGTACGGCATCTGGAGTAAGATGAAACGCCAACAGAAGGCATTCCACGAGATTTACGACGTGGCTGCCCTTCGCATTATCACGCCTAGCGTTGAAACGTGTTACCGCGCATTGGCTGTGGTGCACGACACTTTTCGCCCGATTCCTGGAAGATTCAAGGACTACATTGGTTTACCGAAGCCGAATGGGTACCAGTCGTTACACACGGCCGTCATTGGTCGTCACCGGCCGATTGAAGTGCAAATTAGAACTTTGGAGATGCATCAGATCGCTGAGTTCGGTATCGCAGCTCACTGGAAATACAAAGAGGGAGGTTCACCCGCAACTTGCAGTAGTGATTCCGAACGATTCAATTGGTTGCGACAGCTCATAGATTGGCAGCAGGAGGGGGGCAATGATGATCACAACGACTACCTCTCTTCGATCAAAGAAGATCTCTTCGATGAAGAAGTGTTTGTATTCACACCAAAAGGTGATGTGGTGGGTCTGCTCAAAGGAGCGACGGCTGTTGACTTCGCTTATCGTATTCATTCCGAGGTTGGTCATCATTGCCACGGTGTTCGCATTAACGACCGCTTATGCCCTTTGGCGACACCACTACAAAACGGTGACTTCGTTCAGGTTCTCACTAGTAAAACCGCCCATCCCAGCCTCGACTGGCTCAATTTCGTTGCGACGCCAACGGCACGGAATCGCATTCGCCAGTGGTACAAGCGTAGCCATCGGGATGAAACGATTGAGAGAGGTAAAAACCTATTGGAGCGGGAATTGGGTCGAGATGGATTTGATGTTTTGTTGAATGGCGAAATCATGATGCGCGTAGCACATCGCTGCAATGTTGTGACTACAGAAGATTTGTTGGCTTCGCTTGGATTTGGTGCAGTGACCTTGCAACAGGTTCTTAACCGTTTCCGTGAGGAAATCAGGCTTCAGACACAGCAACAGGAGGAAGAGCCAACTAGCAGCGAAAAGGTGGCCCGTGCATTAATGGTGCCAAAGGATTCAGTTCAATTCCAGCACAGTGAAGAGGGGACGATACTTGGAATTGAAGGACTCGATTACCGCTTGGGTGGTTGCTGTAGTCCGTTGCCAGGAGAAACCATTGTTGGCACCGTTGCTCTCGGTAATCATGGCGTCACGATTCACCGTCAGGATTGCTGCAATGTGGAGTCAATCCCTCGGGAACGGCGTCTACCGGTACGGTGGAATCCTAGGCTCAACGGCAAGCGCCAAAATTTTTCAGTGCAGTTGCGCATTGAAACGATTGATCGTGTTGGCATCCTGAAGGACATCCTCATGCGTCTTTCGGATGGTGCAATCAACGTTAGTGACGCGCGCGTAAAGACAGCTGCTGGTCGACCAGCTCGTATCAGTCTGCAAGTAGAGTTGCAGAGTGCCGATCAGCTGAGCCGAACTATGGCTCAAATTCGCTCGATGGCAGATGTTATTGGTGTTGCACGCATTGGTCAGGGAGGGCCATAAAGGCAAAGCAGACAGAGTCAAGGCTGTAAATCCGAGTTGTCCCGCCCTAATCAGGTTTCTTGAGTTGTAGACAGGTGATCCTTAACATTTAGAGTTTCGACATCATAAAACGCTCCATCTAATAAGTGGAGAGGGTGCAATTTCCTCCTAGAGGTAGGTGAGCCCCGGTTGTCGGATTCATGAACCTTTTAATTACACAACACAAATCTATGGGTCAGTAACTTCCCCATAGTCAACATGATCGGCGGTTGGCGACTCTGTGCCGCGACTTGATGTTGTAGTCCTAGCCGTGTGATGATGCCATAAAGGTTATGAGTTTCGTGTGGGCTGTGACGTTGTGCCACGCCAAAGCTTAAATATGACTTTATGGGCAATCTCTGTTTGTCACTTTTTACTCGAGCGTAAAGGTGCCTAATGTTATTTACGAGTATCGGCGCTACTGATTTTATGTGATTACTATTGCTTTCACCGTAATCGATCCTCTTCTCACAAGCAATCCTCTTGTACTGACAGATTCAAGATCAATGCGCTAACGATCTCTAAATGGCATAGCCTCGTAACATTGACAAGGGTTGTGGACTACCGTGCCGAATTAATCCGGGTACCTCCTCTCGATAAGTATGTGGGTAAGGTTCTACTCAGTGTTCATGATCAAGAAATGTTTCTTGTTTCAGGGTTTAAGGAACGATGTAAGTAATTTCTAACGCTTGTAAAGCGAATAAGTGTCACTATCGTCAAGTGTGAGTCAGGAAACTGATAGATCTGTTTAAGTAGAATAACCTCAGCAAGATCTGTTAGTTGTATTTAAGCAGGTGAGCTTAGTGTGCAACAAAGATAAAAAGTCGTCACTGTTCCTAATTGATTTTCCTTACTTTATCTAATTAAGTATGCTGGTTTCCAGAATTTCGCCACCCTTAGAACAAAGAGTAATAAACTTGGATATCTGAAATTGTAGGGACGACGTTTCGCTTACTTAGAGATTCATGTCTTGCAATATACTGAACTCAAGGTACTCTTGAGTTTGCTCATGGTCTCAGGATTATTAATAATCTGGTTGTCGATAACTACTTGGCCAGTCGTCTTGGGACAACGGCTTCCAGCATTGAGTTGTTCGAGATAGCAAGGAAAGAAATTCAAATCGCAGTTATTAGATACATCGAACTGAATTCTTGCAGGTGGGTGCCTATGCACCTCTACTACTAGGTATAGGAGTTTGGTTTCATGTGAATTTTGGTTTCTGTTTTAGCGTCTCGAGGACCTTATCCGAGCCTTGCAGATCATGGATGTAGCTGAAGCATAGTAATCTTCCCTGTATTACTGAGATATAAGTGACAATTATTTTGCGTTTGTTTCTCAGCCAAAGATATTTTTAATGTCCACTGATGTGGTTACTTGTACTCAGATTTTCTGTAGTGGAAACTACGGATTATTGGTTTGTGAGCCTAACCAACTGATAGACTTTGCTGATTTTATTGATATTAAACTGCATATTGATAGTGGTCTTTTCGCAACGTCTTGGGATGCGTGTGATTCTTGATATCACTCTCAGACTTAAGCGACTGTTGCCAGTAATTCTTGAGTTTAAAAATGTTTTTTGCTACAAGAGTCATGGATAACTAAAAAGTGGAACAATAACCAAAATAAATTCATCCCATATATTTTCACTCTCTGAATCCTAATCCAGCTAGAATTTAGGCAGTCGTAGTTTTTAATCAACGGAATCTGCTTAATTCAGGATCGCTGCAGGACTGAACAGTTTTCTATCGTAATTCTTTTTAAGGTCTAGATCGCTTAGAGTTAAGTGCTTGAGTAAAGTATTTGAATCTGACTCAACTAACACTTTTATCTAAATACTTCTACTTCTTTAGTAATAGCGTTCGCTTCCTCCCGCAATGGTTTAACATCGCTCCACAGATTGCTCTCTGAAATTCCGATTTTAAACGAACTTATTCAATAAGCTTTTTAGGTGATGATCGTATATAGCTAACTTCTCATTAAAGCAGTGTTTAGGAGATGATTGCTTTCAAGGCCTCACATTGATTTAACTTCATCATAAACCAGGCATTATTTTTTAGCGAAACTAGCAAGGAACATCCTCTATCTTTATCGCGGGAATAAGTCCTCGGGTAGTTAGTACACTGGTTTTATAGTAGCTTACTTAAATTAGACGTAGATTATGTACCTGTGGACGCTAGTCGGCAATTGGCTGGATGAAAAAATCACTCTAACCACTTAGCTGAGATTTGTGAGGATCAGAACTCAGGCTGGGATATTAAAGTCAGCGACATTACCGATGCCGGTGATGATTAACTGAGCTTTACGACTCTTGAGGTTTATCTAGCAAAGCGTATCTACCCCTTTGCAGTTTCCGTTATACCGTTTGGACACCGAGAGACTAGGCCGAGGTAGTGGAGCCATTTTTCATTTCCTTTGGTACAGATGCGTAGATACGTAAACTCAGCACCCACTGAGGCACACGAAAGGATTAGCAGATATCTAGTGGCTAAAGCGACGCCTCGTTGGTATTGCTAAGAGAGAAGATCTGCATCAATGGAATAGGGGCCTTTAGAAATCAACTGATCGACTCAGTCCTTAACAGCTCACTTTCGTCACGCTCGGGTTGGATACCGCGCCTCGTCGTCGTGACTGATGCATTTCGTGACGCCGAAACAGTTTATAGGCAAGAACGCCGCCGATGGCCGAACAAACGAGACCGACTAGGCCTGAGCCCAACAGGATCCGCTGGGAAAAATCCCAACCTTGCACCCAGATATCGGTATGAGTGATTCTGCTTGGTGTACTCAAGCTGCTGGGCCCAAGTAAGCTACACCCCACCTGATAGTTAAGCCAGTATAGCGGCACATAGGTGAAGGGATTGCTAATCAGTGTTCCTGCAGCAGCTAATAGGTAGTTGCCTCTTATCAATCCTGCCACACTCATACTCAGGACAACCTGCAACCCAAAAAAAGGGAGGCACCCGCAGAGTACCCCTGCTGCGATACCCCGAGCACGCCGGCCAGGAGTTCCTTCTTGCTCCCGAAGCAACTGTAGATTTCGTCGAAGGTATTGGCGACTGACTGACAATAGCCGGTGCATTTGGGCATCGAATTGAAAAGTGGTCGGATTTTAAATATGGATTTATTGACCCTGACTTTGTTGTGAATTATTCCGAGACCATCGCGGCTGTCGCCACGGCTGTTGCACCAGGCCAAGGAGGGATCGCTATCATTCGATTGTCAGGACCATCGGCTGAAACAATTGGTCGCGCTTTAGTACACTGTCCAGGTCGTCAAAAGTGGGCCAGTCATCGGATCTTGTATGGCTATGTGATGGCGGCCGACGGTCAACACCGTTTAGATGAGGTGTTGTTGTTGCTAATGCGCGCACCGCGCAGTTTCACTGGTGAAGATGTAGTGGAGATTCATTGTCATGGCGGTGTAATTGTAGTGCAGCAGGTGTTGGAGCGGGTGCTAGAACAACCCGGCGTGCGCCGCGCTCTGCCCGGTGAGTTCAGCCGGCAGGCAGTTATGAACGGACGTTTGGATCTCACGCGAGCGGAAGCGGTAAGTGAGTTGGTGGCAGCACGAAGTCGTCGTGCGGCTGATTTGGCGATGGCTGGTCTAGATGGAGGGATTCAGGTGCGGATTACAGTGCTGCGAGAGCGATTGCTGGATCAACTCATAAAGCTGGAAGCCCGGATCGATTTTGAGGAAGATCTGCCGCCGTTGGACGAGATAATCTTATTAAAAGAGCTGCAAGCGGTGCGTGCTGAGCTCTTGGTCTTGGTGGCGGATGGGAAACGAGCCGATCTCCTGCGACGCGGCTTGCGCGTAGCGTTGGTAGGGCGCCCTAATGTGGGGAAAAGCTCATTGTTGAATTTGCTTAGTCGTCGAGAGCGGGCGATTGTGACTGACTTACCAGGAACTACTCGTGATCTACTCGAAAGCGAAATTGTGCTGGCAGGGGTCCCTATTACCTTGCTTGATACTGCAGGAATCCGTAAGACAAACGATGTCGTAGAGCAGCTTGGAATCGCTCGTAGTGAAGAAGCACTCGCTTCTGCAGATGTAGTGGTGTTGATTATTGACCGCCATGACGGATGGACTAATGCTGATGCCGCCTTATGGGCCCGCATACCTCCGGCGGTACCTCGTTTGTTGGTAGCGAATAAGGCTGATCTTCTAGCTGGTTCTATGCCCTCTGATATGCAGCCTGATGTATGTATGTCTGCCTTACAAGGGGAGGGCGAGGAGATGTTGGTGCAAGCCCTTCTGGCGGCTTCGGGGGCCGGTGAAGGAGATGGGTTCTTGATAGCATTAAATCAACGGCAGCGAGATTTAGCAGCCTTAGCAGCGGAGGCCTTAGAGCGGAGCTGTGATGTAGCGGGTCAGCAGCTCCCCTGGGACTTCTGGACGATTGATTTACGCGAGGCGATTCGTCACCTTGGCGAGATCACCGGTGAAGAAATCAATGAAGATATCTTAGAGCGTGTATTCTCCCGATTCTGTATCGGCAAATAGGCTCAACAAAGTTGCGTGTTGCGATGTGGACTGGCAAGCTCCAGCACTTACCCTTGCTTTAGATCGCTGGATAGATGAAGACATCGGCCGCGGTGATCTTACTTCCGTGGCGCTGCAGGGGCAATATGGTTCCGCTCATTGGGTAGCAAAGCAACCCGGTCGCTTTTGTGGCGGTTCGCTTGTACAAAAGTTATTCCATCGCTTGGATCCAAGCTGCCATGTGCAGCTGCTCTTGGCTGATGGTGCGCAGGTACTTCCTGGGCAGCGTTTGCTGGAACTTGAGGGTCCTGCCGCCGCATTGGTGGCTGGTGAACGTACGGCTCTGAATCTGGCTATGCATCTCTCCGGCATCGCCACTGCTACCGCAGATTTGATGCTTCAGCTAAAGGGCACAGCGGTTCGACTGACCGATACTCGTAAGACCACACCAGGATTACGAGTGCTAGAGAAATATGCGGTGCGGTGCGGTGGCGGCGTTAACCATCGCATGGGACTCGATGATGCGGCCATACTCAAAGAGAACCACTTGGCTTGGTCGTGTGGGATCTCCAAAGCGGTTCAAGCTGTCCGTAGTAAGGCTCCTTGGCCAACTCGAATTATTGTAGAAGCAGAAACAGAGAGACAGGCTAGCGAAGCTGTGAAAGCCGGGGCTGACGGGGTGCTATTGGATGAATTCACCCCAGAGCAGCTTATGGGCTTGGTGCCACGGTTGCGTCGGTTGGCCACTAGTGGTCTTCTTGTGGTCGAGGCCTCCGGTGTGCAACCTGAACGGCTGCATGCCTATGCCGTTACTGGGATCGACTTGATTTCAACAAGTGCTCCGGTCACCCGTGGCCGCTGGCTGGATCTCAGCATGCGGTTCAACTAAATTTCTGTTAACAATCTGCGGCAAGAGATGATCAGAGCCGGATCCACTGATCACACGCGGCTCATGCTCAGTCTATTCCATACTTTGGATGTCCAGTTGCGAGAGGCGATGCAGCGGGCCTTCCCGGATGCAAAGATAGAGCTGAATCCCCAACTAGCCCCAGCAAGTAAGCCGGAATTCGGTGATTTCCAAGCTAACGGTGCCCTATCTCTGGCAAAGCTCTTAAAGCAGGCGCCCCACCGAATTGCCGCAGCGATTGTCAACCAGCTCCAAGACGATGCCAGTTTCAATGCGATTTGCTTAAAACCTCAAATCGCTGGACCAGGCTTTATCAATCTTACCGTTAGTCCGGATCGCCTGGCGGCGGAGTTGGCCGCACGCTTGGGGACTGAACGACTCGGCGTTCCAACCGTGGATAGTGCGGCGCCAATAGTTGTGGACTTCTCCAGCCCTAATATCGCCAAGGAAATGCACGTAGGGCATCTACGTTCTACGATCATTGGTGACTCCCTGGCTCGGGTGCTGGAGTTTCGCGGCTATCCGGTACTACGTCTGAATCATTTGGGCGACTGGGGAACCCAATTCGGGATGCTGATTAATCAGCTGAAACAGATAGCACCTAAAGCTTTAGAGACTGCCGACGCAGTAGATTTGGGTGATCTCGTGGCCTTCTATCGTGAAGCCAAGAGGCGCTTCGATGAGGACGAAGATTTTCGGAACAAGTCTCGGAATGAGGTGGTAAAGCTGCAGAGTGGCGACCCAGTATCACTTAATGCCTGGAGTCTGCTCTGCGACCAATCCCGTCGTGAGTTCCAGAAGGTTTACGACCGACTCGACATCCGCCTTAACGAGCGAGGGGAATCATTCTACAACCCCTACTTACCTGCCGTAATCGATGACCTACGATCCGCCAACCTACTAGTTACTGACGATGGTGCCCAATGCGTCTTTCTGAGCGACGTCACCGGTAAAGGTGGTAATCCCCCGCCCATGATTGTCCAGAAGCGCGATGGTGGCTTCAACTACGCTACGACGGACCTTGCAGCGATCCGATATCGTTTTGCATCCGCACCGAATGGCGATGCGGCACGACGAGTAATCTACGTGACAGATGTTGGCCAGGCTAACCACTTCGCTGGTGTGTTTCAGGTGGCGACACGAGCAGGCTGGATCCCAGAAGGTGCCAGACTGGAGCATGTGCCTTTCGGCTTGGTGCAGGGGGAGGATGGTAAAAAATTAAAAACCCGTTCTGGTGACACCGTGCGGCTTAGTGATCTATTGGACGAGGCGGTGGGTCGAGCCGAAGATGATTTACGGTCTCGCTTGAAGGAAGAGAAGCGTGACGAGACAGAAGAATTCGTAACCCAAGTAGCGAGCACAGTCGGCCTCGCAGCCGTAAAGTACGCTGATCTCAGCCAAAATCGTCTCACTAACTATCAGTTCTCCTTTGATCGGATGCTTGCCATGCAAGGCAATACCGCACCTTATCTGTTGTATACCCTCGTGCGTATTGCTGGCATTGCCCGAAAGGCGGAAAAAGAGAGGGGTTCCCAGCCAGCTTCTGTTAGTCTGCAACTCAGCGAGCCTCAAGAGTGGGCTCTCGCGCGGGAGCTGTTGAAGTTCGACAATGTAATTATTGAAGTGGAGGAAGAACTCCTACCCAATCGTCTCTGCGGTTACCTGTTTGAACTCAGTCAGGTATTTAATCGCTTTTATGATCAGGTACCTGTGCTGAAAGCGAAGCCCGCCGGCTTTGCGTCTCGCTTAGCTCTTTGCCGTCATACAGCAGACACTTTGCAATGTGGCTTGGGTCTGCTGGGAATTCCCGCGCTTGAACGGATGTGACTTTACCCGTGGCGGACCCGTAGCAACTCAACCAGCTGGAATACAGGAGCTGACGCTATCAAACGCCCACCGCTCTAGATGATTTATTCCAAGAACGTCGATCGCGCCCGCCGGCTTAGGGAATGAATTTGGTGATGCCAGCATATCTACTACATCTTATCGGCTTTTTTATTTGCTTTAGAGGTATTGAGAAGTGACTTTGCGAGTCAGTAGTAAGGAAAAGTCAGTCCCTAGCATCGGCAAGTGAAAGATGATCAATCTCCCCCATTACTTTTACTTGTACCACGATCATCAGACTGGTTACATACATTTTCCTGCCTCGCTGCGTTAGTGTCTCCTGGTGACTACCCCGCCCCGCCTCTGGCAAACGCGGCGGTTGAGCAATTACAACCCTACAGAGCGCCGTTAGAAGGGCGTCGACGGTTCTTGTTGAGACTGGATTTCAACGAGAACACCATGGGTTGTAGTCCGCTGGTGACACGTGCGGTGCGCAATTTGAGTGCTGAGGAGATCGCTGTCTATCCCGAATATGAAGGACTAAGCGAGGCAGTGGTTAAAAATCTGTTGGAGGGTGGTTGTCGCGCTGGGCTGAAGCCTGAGCAGGTAGGCCTATTCAACGGAGTAGACGCAGCCATTCACGCCGTATTTCAGGCCTATGGCGATAGAGGTGATCAACTGCTAACTACAGCGCCCACCTTTGGCTATTACAACCCTTGTGCTCAGATGCAGGGGATGACGATTGAAGCTATTCCTTACGAAGGACATGCATTCTCATTTCCGTGGGCAGGAATCCAAGCATCTTTGCAGAAACAAGTGCCACGGTTGCTGCTGATTTGCAATCCCAATAACCCCACCGGTACGCGTCTAGATCCGGAACGTGTTATAGAGTTGGCGTCAACGACCCCCAGCACTCTAGTCGTAGTTGATGAGTTGTATGAGGCGTTCACTGGCGACAGTGTGTTACCGGTTGCTAGTTTTGCTATCACGCCGAACCTTCTTGTCCTCCGTTCGTTAGCGAAAACTGCCGGGTTAGCAGGGCTCCGCGTCGGCTTTGCTATTGGGCATTCCAGTGTGATCGACCGTATCAGCCGGGTAACCGGTCCTTATGACGTTAACAGTTTAGCGGTGTCTGCAGCGTTCGCCGCATTAGCGGATCAGTCTTATGTAGATGCTTACGTAGCTGAGGTACTGAGGGCAAAGGACTGGACTTTGCGAATGCTGCGGCAGGCGTGCGTGCGTTACCATTGCGACGGCGGCAATTACTTGCTGTTATGGCCAAAGCGGCCGGTAGCGGAAGTGGATGCTGATCTAAGAGCTGCGGGAATCTTGGTACGTTCGATGGCTGGTAAGCCGTTGATTGATGGTTGTTTTCGCGTGAGCATCGGGACGACAGGCCAGATGCGGCGATTCGTCAAAGCCTACCTTCACGTCGACCCATGAAACGGCTGCTTATACTGACGACGGGCGGAACGATAGCCGGGCGCGGCAACGACAGCGCACAGCTAGACCATTATACCGCTGGCGTGATAGCAGGCGATGAGCTGCTAAAGGCAGTGCCACAAGTGCAAGAGCTAGCAATACTGCAATTAGAGCAAATTGCCAACGTAGACAGTGCCGACTTACGGCTTACACACTGGCGCAGCTTAGTGGAGCGTATTCGCGAAGTTTTTGCTGAGGACTCCGAGGTGGCGGGGGTGGTGATCACTCATGGTACCAATACGCTTGAGGAAACTGCTTGGTTGCTGCAGTTGTTGATCGATGATCCACGTCCGATTGTGTTGGTGGGTGCAATGCGGCCGGCTACAGCGCTTAGTGCTGATGGTCCGCTCAACCTTCTACAAGCCGTACAAGTAGCGCTGAGCTCTGCGGCTCGTGGTCAAGGAGTGCTAATAGTCATGGATGGCCAGATTCACTGTGCTGAAGCTGTTACTAAAAGCGCCACCCAGGGTGTTGGCGCTTTTACAAGTCCCGGTATAGGACCCTTAGGTTGGGTGGATGATGCCGGTGTTCATCTTTTGTATCTTGTTAATCGGCGTCCCAAGCCGTTAGCCCAACTCCAGCTTCGAGATGAATGGCCTCAGGTGGCCATTGTCTATGGGTGTGTTGAACCTCCGGCTGCTTTGATTTCAGCACTTCTCATGGCAGAGGTACAAGGGATGGTGTTCACCGGCACAGGATCAGGACAGCTCTCTGAGTTAGAGCATTCCAGTTTGCATTCCTGGAAAGGACCCTTACCCTTGATGCTCTATTCAAACCGATGCGGTTCCGGGCTCGTTCATAACAATGAGTACCAGTCGCGACTCGGTTTGCTGCCGGCAGGTCGTCTCAACCCCCAGAAAGCACGAGTGCTGCTGATGCTGGCTTTGATTGCAGGATTCGATCGTTCTGGCCTGGCCTTTCTACTTCAATACTCAGCCAGTGTGGTGTCTGATTTTGATTTGATTTAAAGAGCGGTGAACGGTGTGTGGATAGGAAGCCGAACCTGTTGAATCTGATCTTCGTTAACCAAACAGACCAAACCTGTATCGACATCGACAACTTGAAGTAGACGAGACGCTTGGGGATCTTGACCGGAGTCTTCTACGCACAGCACCTCCCCCATCCACCAATCTTGAGATTCAGTAGATCTGGCCTCGGGACTATTCCAGACAATCACTAAATCCCCCGCTTGAACAGAACTGACAACTGGCCGCTCTCGGATGGGGGCAGCCACCGCTCCACTGCCAATACTCATACCGCCTTGAATTAGTACAAGTGTTCTGTTTATGGTGCTTTTGATGGTCAAGGGCTCGCATCTCCGTGCCATTCATGGCCAAGAAATGGGTGCAGGGGGGAGAGCTAAATCACTCAATCTCAATCATCACAATCCATTTAGAGTCAGAATGCTTACACGCCATCGTCACAAAACTACTGGATTCAGTTCAAGAACTAACCGCGTCGACAGATCTAGCTATGGACTTTTGTGAGAGTGTCTAGGCAAAGAATATTTTTTGTTTATTTAACTACTTAATATTTTAAGTGTATTAGGTGGATCCCCACGCTCGGATTTGAATTGTACCCATGGTGCTGGATACAATAAGCAGTTAATAATTTCCTTATCCCGAAACTAAGTTTGGTCTGAGGCGAAACGATCATTTGATCTGCGAAGTTTGAAAGACCTTGAAACTATGCAAACCGGATCATCATTGCGCACGACGTTTAAGGCTGCCAACCTTATTTACTCGTACTTAATATTTAGCCTATATCCTCGAGCCAGGCTTTTCGCTCTTCGTGTTGACTGGCGTTGTGTAAATGAAACTTAGATGTTTATTTTACAATGATTAGATCGACATAATGAGGGCCGCGATGCCAAGCAAAAGTAAGTTGAAGTGCTGGGTTTGGTTAAAGGGAAGCTCCCGTCAGGATTGTGCACGTTGGGAAAGTGGCTGGGTAGGAATACCGTCTGATTTGGGAGGTATTCGCATCGAGCACCCCGATTATGTGTCTTGCCGGGTGCCTGATTGGCGAGTGTCTTGGGAAGAGCCTGCCGACCTAAAAGTAGCTCCTAAAATTCCAGACGACACTCAATGGAAGCTGATTCCGACAGGTTGAAAGAAAAATAATGACTTTTAAAACCTCAAGAGTGCTTACACTCTTTGTACTTGGTTCAGACCTACTATAGCCCTGCTGTCGTTACTGAGCATTCAACGCTCGGCCTATTTAGTTGCAGTTTTCGGCTCTTAGTGCAACCGAATTAGCCTAAGGGCTTTAACTTGTTGGAAGTCGTCTTTGTTATAGGGTTTTGGTGTTATTTTGCATAGTGTTCCATTCCATGCCTTGACCTTTGGTAAGCAATGTCAAAATTGGTCTGCAGTCGGGCCGTAGCTTAATTTCATTTCGTCTGAAAATAATGCTGTGATGGTGGTCTACAAACGAATCTCAGACTAGATTTGATTTCCTGGAAGTTGACCTTACAAGCGCTATCAAAATCTTACTTCAGTTATTGCATTATAATTTGAGTCATCCAACGTTACTCGACCGGATTAATTGATCGGGATTCTGTATAGCTGTGATGCAAGCGGCAGCGTTGAAAAGAGGCTGCGTGCCCACTCTATTGTGGCCTATAGAAACGTTGCCCTTGACGTGCTACACGAAGGAAAGACACTTGCCCTTGGATTTGGCTAGTTCATCAAAATGGCAGCTTTGTTACCATTGAGTACCTGTTGTTGCTACCGGATTTCAATGATCAAAATGAATTAATAAGAATTTAAGTCAAGCTGTCTCAAGAGTACCGAATCAGTGCAGGTGATGATTAGATCAGTGTTTGCGCCAGCCGCGTTAAATGGGCAAAATTCGAACTCCTCGCTGCCAAAACCAGACTATGGCGCTGGCAAAATTTTAGCTACCCACCCTGTCACTGGGTTCATAAAAATCCTTCAAGTTTAATACCCGCTGACTTGATATTGATAAGGCCCGGCCCTATAAAAGGGAGACATCTCCTGCTAGGGAGCGACCCACCGGCGGCTTGCAACCGCTTCTGTTAGGAAGTTGGCTAGTAGTTGGTGGCCAGCGTCAGTGAGTACACTTTCTGGATGGAATTGTACCCCTTGCAGGTGAGTATAACTTCGATGTCGCAAGCCCATCACCATGCCATCTGCCAGCCAAGCAGTGACTTCTAAGCATGGAGGTAGACTGTTTCGATCTGCCACAAGGCTATGGTACCGGGTGGCTGTTAGAGGCTGGGGTAAGCCAGCAAACACTCCCTTCCCACCATGTAGTACCGGCGAGGTTTTGCCGTGCATAGGTTCTGGTGCACGTACCACCTTGCCGCCGTAGACTTGTGCCAAAGCCTGATGACCGAGACATACTCCGAGGGTGGGAATTGTAGGAGATAGGTTTCGCAGCACATCTAGGCAGACGCCGGACTGATCAGGGTCACCAGGGCCCGGTGAAAGCAGAATTGCTGCGGGATCCAAGCGACTAATTTCAGCCAGGCTCATAGCATCATTGCGTTCAACCCTGAGATCGGCAGCTACAGGGTGTTGAGCGGAGAGTTCTCCCAAGTATTGCACCAAATTAAAAGTAAAACTGTCGTAGTTATCAATGATCAGCAGCATTCGCAAGAAATGGCGAGAAGGTGAAATCAAAGCCCCAAGCGAAGCGTCAAAGGGGGCAGAAGTAGAAATAAAGCAATCAGGATAGAGCTGATTGCAGCTGTCAGAACTGCCGCTGCTGCACAGTCCTTCGCAATACGGGCTAGGGGATGGTAGCGCCGACCAACAGCCAAGTCCACTACAGCTTCCATAGCAGTGTTCAATAGCTCTAATACGAGAACGGCTGTCACCGTGAATACCAACACAGCCAAGCGAATCACATCAAGCTGCAGCCAGCCGGCCAAAGCAAAGACCAACGAACCTATTAGCACGTGGATGCGAAAGTTGTGTTGGGTTACGAATGCATAGCCCAAGCCTTGGGCAGCGTAACGAAAGCTGGCGAGAAAATCTTTGGCAACGCGCCAGCTTTCGTTACGAAGTGATCGAGACATGACCACAACCCCGTCCGGTATTGAGGATCTGTAGATAGCAATTAGCGAAGTTTTGGTGAGCATAAAAATTTATTTAATCTTCATGTGTCATCTATCCTTAGTAAAAATTTTACTTGTTATCTCTAGGAGACGTTCCTGAAGAGCAAGCATCGAACTAAGGCTAACGTCATTGTAATGGTCCCACCCCAGAAGGTGTAGGAGACCATGACTAACAAGCCATTGCAGTTCCCGTTCTAGGCTGTGACGGTACTCTTGGGCCTGACGTCGGGCCATGTCCAGTGACACGATAATGTCGCCGAGTTCCACAGCTGCGCCATCCATCCATTTTGACGTTCCTTCGAGAGCAGCGAACGACAGCACGTCAGTGGGATTTGGTTTCTGCCGCCATTGGTTGTTCAGATCAGCGATGCCAGCATCATCAGTGAAGCTAAGTCCAAGGCTGACCTCGGTGGCCTGTCGTACGACGAATGGACAGCGGAGCTTAGGATCAGTGCGAACTAGTTCAATCCAATGGTTAAATACCAGAGCCCAAGCAGTGTCTGACAAGAGCCGATCATTATCTTCTTCTAGCAGGTCAACCCCGGCGAAGCCAAAAGCGAGGTCAGTTTTTATCACTCATTTACTGGGGCAAAGTCGGTCGACCCAACCAGGCCACCAGGGTGATGAAGCCAAGGAACCCTATGGCAGTTAGACTGAAGTGAAGAGCGCTTTGCCGTCCCTTGCGCACCATGTTACGCATTGCTTGCTTCACAAAGCTGGGCTGTGGTGTGGTGGTTTGACTGGGTTTAATGCTCATAGGTAGTTAACTGCTTGCATCATTGTCAGAACGCTCAACACCTTGCCGTAAAGACGCGTCAATGAACGGATCAAGCGCGCCATCCATCACGGCTTGCACATCACTGGTCTCTTTCTGTGTGCGCAAATCTTTCACCATCTGGTAAGGGTGGAAGACGTAGTTGCGAATCTGGTTACCCCAGGCCGCACTCACACTATCGCCACGGATGTCGGCGATTTCTGCTGCCCTCTGTTCCTGCGCAATTACTAACAACTTGGCCTTGAGCAAGATCATAGCTTTTTCTCTATTTTGGAGCTGGGAGCGCTCCTGGGTGCAGCGCACCGCCAAACCGGTCGGCAAATGCTGGATGCGTACAGCGGTTTCGACTTTGTTGACATTTTGACCACCAGCACCGCCGGACCGAGAGGTCGTTATTTCCAAGTCTTTCTCGGGAATATCTACGTCAATGCTATCCTCCAATTTTGGCATTACCTCAATGCCAGCAAAACTAGTTTGGCGCTTGCCATTAGTGTTAAACGGTGAGATCCGAACCAGACGATGCGTGCCCTTCTCGTTGCGAAGGTATCCGTAAGCGTAACGGCCTTCCACTTCAATAGTGACGCTTTTAATACCGGCTTCTTCCCCCTCGCTGAGCTCATCAACTGTCACCCTCATGTTGTGATCTTCCGCCCAGCGGGTATACATGCGTAACAGCATTTGGGCCCAATCCTGAGCGTCGGTGCCTCCGGCGCCGGCGTTGATGCTGAGTACAGCTCCCTCTTTATCGTATTCACCGCTAAACAAGCGCTCGAGTTCCCAGCGCTCGAGTCCTTGGCGAAGATAGTCGAGGCCCCGCTGAGCTTCTGAAAGCATGTCTTCGTCAGCTTCCAGCTCATAGAGCTCGAGGGTAGCCTTAGCGTCATCGATGGCGCTGCACCAGTTCGCCAGCTGCTGTAATTGGGCTCTCACTTCATCGAGGTATCGCATCTGTTTCTGCGCATTTCGCTGGTCGTCCCAAAAATCAGGTTGTGCGACGAGCTGTTCCAGATCCTGCTGCTTAGCAGCCAGCGTAGGAACGTCAAAGACAGTCCTGGGCGTTGCCCAGGCGGTCAGTTAGCTCAGATAAGTCGCGTTTGAAGTCAGTGAAATCAGGCAAGGAGCTGACCTTAATCGAATCCGAAGCTATCAGCGCATTTGCTTCATAGAGTCCCGAATATGGTGTTTTGTTTTTGTCATGGCCAAGGTTGAGATCTACACCTGGCGTACGTGTCCGTTCTGTATTCGAGCCAAAGCTTTGTTGGAGGCCAAAGGCTCGGCATACATCGAAATCAATTTGGATGGCGACGAGCTTGGCCGTGATGCAATGGCTGCTCGCAGCAATGGGTGCCGCAGCGTTCCTCAGATCTTCATCAACGATTATCACGTGGGTGGTTGTGATGATCTGCATGCCTTAGAGCAAGCAGGAAAGCTTGATCTCCTTCTCAAGGTCTAAGTCATGCGCCAGCTGTTTGTTTTGGATCCCTTCCAACGTATTAATCCATTCAAGGATTCGTCGGCTGCCCTGATGCAAGCAGCGCAACGTGCCGACGATGAGGTGTGGGCGTGCACCCCGGCTGATCTGATTGCTCGTGGTGATAAACCGTTGGCAATGGCACTGCCAGTAACTCCGGATCCATGGATCAGCATTGGAGCGGGAGAACGTCAGTGCCTCACTACCTTCGATGTAATATGGATGCGCAAGGACCCGCCAGTAGACGAAGCGTACTTATATGCCACCCATTTACTTGAAGTAGCGGAACGTGCAGGAGTGCGTGTGCTCAACCGCCCCAGTGCTTTGCGCGCGTGGAATGAGAAGCTTGGCGCTTTGCGTTTTTGTCGATGGATGGCTCCCACGACGGTATCTGGTCGGGTAGCAGAGCTTAAAGCCTTTACCCAAGAACAAGGTGACGTAGTGCTCAAACCGCTCGGGGGACGTGCCGGTTTCGGTGTGATTCGGGTAAATGCTGAGGTCCCTAATCTGAAAGCCTTATTGGAGTTAGTAACTGAGCAGGAGCGTCTACCAGTGATGGCTCAAGCCTTCCTACCGGCAGTTACTGATGGCGATAAGCGGATCATATTGGTGGATGGTGAGCCTCTAGGGGCAGTTAACCGTCGCCCCTTGGCCGGTGAGTTCCGCAGTAATCTGGCAGTAGGTGGTCAGGCAGAAGCTACGGAACTCACAAACCGGGAACGACAAATTTGTGCTGCCTTAGCACCGGCCCTACAGGCTGAGGGCCTATTTTTTGTAGGCATCGATGTGATCGACGGAATGCTGAGCGAAATCAACGTCACCAGTCCTACCGGGGTGCGAGAGGTGGAGCGACTGATGCAGCAGCCGATAGCGGATCAAACAATTGATCGACTTCACCGCGCTTTCCAAATATCGTCCCAAATTTAAAGGAATTTAAGGTGCATAGTTTTGAGAAGAGCTTAAGGTCAGCTGGTTAGCAAGGACAGTCAGTTTCAAGCCCACTTCTTGCAGCTCTCGTTCTGCGGTAGATCCACGCACCAGGCCTGCACCAGCGGTGAGATCTAAGTAATGCCCTTTGGCATGACCACAGCGAATAGCAACTCGCAATTCAGCGTCTCCAGCCTTGTCAATCCAGCCAATCGGAGCGGCGTAACTTCCCCTTTCAAAGGGTTCCAAAGTACGTAGCCAAGCCATAGCCTCACATCGAGGAAGACCAGCAACCGCAGGAGTGGGGTGCAACTGTTCGGCGAGAGATAGTGCTGAGTGTCCCTGAGCGTCGGCAACAATTGGGGTGTGCAGATGGGTTAGGTGTCCATGACGGGCTAGTTGGGGTTGGCGCTGCCGCAAGGGCGATAAGCCGCTGTGGCGAAGCTGGTCGATGATGGTTTCTACTACAAGTTCATGTTCTCTTCTGTCTTTATCCGAATGTAGCAATTGCTGGCCGCTCTCACTCGGGCCTGCTGTACCAGCGAGGGCATCGCTACTCAAACGACTACCGCGAAGGCTTAACAGGCGTTCTGGAGAAGCGCCGAAAAGTACATCACCAGTGTCGCGCTGCCAGAGTAAGCGACAACTGCCGGCCTGTTGGCGCCGTAGACGGGCCAATAGGGGTAAAGGGTCGAAGTGCGGTCCCACATAAATGGATTGACGCACTGCCAACACCAATTTGCGAAGCTCACCGCTATTAATTAGCTCTAAGCCACGGTTAAGGGCATCAGCATAGCGCCGCTGCCAAGAATCAATCTTGTGTCTATCGAGCCGGACGGCGGGACTGAGAGAGAGCTTGAATTCAGTCCTCTCGTCTTGCAATGCGCCGCGTTTCAACCATAGCTGCTCGGCTAGCTCACGTGCTTCTGCCGTGTTATTCACGACACCGTTCAACCTGAGCCAGCCGCACCTTCCTTGTCGACTGAGTTGCCAGCGGGGCAAAACCGCCTGCACCGATGGGCTGCTATGGATGCCATAGTGGCATTCGCTAGTCTGGTTGAAAAACTGAAATGAAAGCAACACTCGCGGACGTGAAAACGCTGGAGTGTCTGGTCTGCCATCAGTTAAACGGCCAAGGCTAAGGTCGACGAAACGCTGGGCGAGTTCAAATCGGCGAGCACTGGCCAGTTCGAGTTGTTGACAGCGGCCGGCGACCGCTAAGCAGATACCAGGTGCGTTGTCCCATAGGACGCGGAATGTCTCTTTCATTGCCAGTTGTGGCAACGCCTGGAGCGGATCTATGCGGTCTAAAGGCAGGCATAAACTCAACAGTCCTTCATCGTGACGACGCTCGCTCCAGCTCCGTTGTGCAGCAGTAAGCAGTTCGCCGAAACTGAGATCAGTCGACATCCGTGGAGTGACTGGCCAGAGGGATTGCTCAAATGTATGAGCCATTATTTCGAGTGATACGGGTCCTGCCCATGCAAGAGCCACAGGTTGTCGCATCCTGTTACGCCCAACGGAGGGCGTTGTGGAAAGCTGCGATCAAGTGGCCAATGTACTCGGTCGCTGTGATGCCAGTGCTTTTGGCCGCAGGATGGTGGCTTGGCTTTCAAGGAACGTTGCGCTGGAATCAAATGTTGGGTTTCCTGCTGGCCGCAATTCTTTTATTGATATGGGAGAACCTCAGCAATGATCTATTTGATTCCGCAACCGGAGTGGACGCGATTGGTAAACCCCACTCGGTGGTGAATCTCACAGGTCGCCGAGATTGCATTGCGTTGCTGTCGTCTGTAGCCTTGCTGCTTGGCCTGGTGTTAGTGGCTTGGCTAGCTTGGTCAAGTAATCCTGTGGTACTGATGCTAGTGCTGCTCAGTTGCGGCTTGGGTTATGTATATCAGGGTCCGCCGTTTCGTCTCGGCTACCGGGGGCTTGGTGAACCACTTTGCTGGTTGGCGTTCGGCCCTGTTGCAACTGCAGCAGCTTTGTTGGTGCTAGCGCCGGTGGGGACGGGGGTGGTTCCATGGGACCAAGCGTTACTGTTGGGGTCCGGTCCGGCCTTGGCCACAACGCTGGTGCTTTTTTGCTCTCATTTTCATCAAGTAGAAGAGGATATTGCCCATGACAAGCGTTCACCTGTGGTGCGCCTGGGAACCGCGCGAGCCTCAGCTCTGGTTCCATGGTTTGTAACCCTTACCCTGCTAATTGAATGGCTTCCTGTGCTACAGGGCCATTGGCCCCTTACAGCCCTGCTCAGCGGCCTGGGCTTGCCAGCTGGCTGCGCCTTGATTCGTTTGCTGCAGCGCTACCATAATCAGCCCACACGCATCGGTCTCAGCAAGTTTTTGGCACTACGTTTTCAAGCCTGGAATGGCTTGGGTCTTGCCGTTGGTTTGGCACTGGGAGCATGCTTGCCGGTGAGATGATGTTGCGACTCCAAGTTCGTTCTTTTCGCTTCGCACTAATGCAGTCGTTACGAACAGCAGCTGGTGTTTTCTCGGAACGCCGTGGCTGGTTACTGCGCGTGCAAGACGACAACGGTATGGTCGGTTGGGGTGAGGTGGCGCCATTACAAGCTGAGCAATGGACTCTTTGCCGTGGATTATTGTTAGCCCTCCCGAATCGACTCTCCTTGTCTCAGTTTGCGGGGCTGATCATTGAAGGACCCGGTGCGATCGGCTTTGGGTGTGGTGCGGCATTGGCGGAGCTCGATGGGGTCGTTGGAGGTGATGCTTCACAGAGTTGGAAAGCCGCACCTAATTCTGCTCAGCTCCTACCGGCAGGGGAGCAGATGCTCATGGCCGTTGACCGCGTTCTAGATCAGACCTCTTCTTCACAGGTGTTGACGCTTAAATGGAAAGTAGCAACTGAACCGGCCGCGCTTGAACAGCAATGGTTGAGGCAGCTTTTAGACCGTTTGCCCAGCAACGCCAGGCTTCGGCTAGATGCCAACGGTGGTTGGGATCGCTCCACCGCTGAGTCTTGGATGAAGGCCCTGAGGCAGGAGCCACGTTTCGATTGGTTAGAACAGCCGTTAGCAGTGAATGACCATGCGGGTCTTGAGCAGTTAGCTCGGCTTGGTCCAGTAGCGTTGGACGAATCACTTGAGTATAGGCCCGAACTTCGGGATAGCTGGATGGGTTGGCAGGTGCGGCGTCCGGTAGTCGACGGAGATCCACGGCCGCTGTTACAGGAGCTCCAGAATCAGGTTCCTTATCGAATGGTGAGTACGGCTTTTGAAACTGGCATTGGCCGCCGTTGGCTACACCATTTGGCCGCCCTTCAGTGTGATGGACCCACGCCAACAGCTCCGGGTTTGGCTCCAGGGTGGTGTCCGACGGGACCCCTATTCTCCGACGATCCGGAGATGGTCTGGGCGGGAGCGTTGTGATGTGTGTGGATCTGGATAACTTGCTGCAGGAATTAGATGCTGGGCGTTGGGTATCGTTGCAAGGTACGCCGTTATTATTGCCCCATCGTTTGTTACCGTCTGGTCCAGGGGTAATAATAAGCAGTGGAGGCAGCACTGGTGGCCGCCGGTTGTGTTTGCAGCCTTGTCACCATCTCGACTCTTCAGCAGAGGCGACGGCGACCTGGTTGCAAAACCTTGGAATCGATCCTCAGCAGACTCTTGTGTTAAATCCTCTTCCGATGCATCACGTCAGTGGGCTAATGCCCTGGTGGCGTTCACGCAGCTGGGGGGTGCCGCATTGTCGCTTGGCGCCAGAGTTGATGAAACAGCCGTGGGAGCTACTGCGCTATTGCCGCAGCTTGCCTAATTGGTCAAATCGCGAGATCTTGCTTTCATTAGTGCCAACGCAGCTGAGGCGGTTGCTGGCTGATACAAATGGTCAAGCCCTGTTGAAAGACATGAGGCTGATTTGGATCGGTGGGGCGTCTCTGCCACAACTCCTCGCCGAGCAAGCTAGAGCTGAAGGTATTCTTTTAGCCCCTTGCTATGGGGCTACGGAAACGGCTGCGATGGTGACGGCATTGTCACCCCAACGATTTCTAGTCGGAGATCGCACCTGCGGCACACCGTTGCACGATGTAGAGCTGCGTCTAGCCGTGCATGGGGCCTTAGAAATTAAAACTGCTCGGCTGGCGATAGGCCTCTGGCAACAAGAAAAGCCCGATTCCTTGCAACCTGTGGCAGACACTAATGGTTGGTGGCGCACGGCGGATCGGGCACAAATTGCAAAAGGTCTTGAAATATGTGGACGACTCGATACAGCACTAAACTCCGGTGGTGAAACCATTTTCCCAGAGCAGCTTGAAGCTCGGTTAATGTCAGCGATCCGCCAAGAAGAACTTCCGGTCGAAGCTATACTGCTAGCGGGAGTGGATGAACCAGAATGGGGTCAGCAGTTAGTGGCATTCGTCCATAGTTCGGATCCCGCGTTGTTGAAGCGGATTGCATCGTTGACGACCGACTGGCCAGCCGCGGAACAGCCGCGGCGTTGGGTTCTTTGTCCTGAGTTGACTCAGACGGACGCTGGCAAGTGGAATCGGCAACACTGGCAGAATTGGCTAGAAAGGTTAGATTCGGCTTAGGGCTGCCGCCTTCAGCCAAAATTCTATTGGTTTGGGCAAGTTACAGCGCTGGCGAGTACTGGCGTCAATTGCTAAATGACGTAGGCAACCACTCGCAACTTTCTGATCGTCCAAGCGTAGGTGACTGATTACTTCGAAACAGCTTGGATTGAGCCTCTTGGGTCGCAGTTGGATAACAACAGTATCGCCTATACGTAGCGGAGCGCAAAAGTTTGCATGACAGTACACAATCGGCAGGGCAACGCTGGGCTGTTCTTTTGGTCCACCAGGAAAAACAGCAACCGCTGGCACTCCAAACTCCTCAAGACTTGCCTCCCAAGCCTGGTGACACCACCCCAGGAGTCTTTGGAAGTGAACCACACCAGCAGCATCGGTGTCGCTGAAGCGCACCGTTCGAGTTAACTCCAACCAAGTACAGATAGTCATTGCAACATTACAAATAAGTTGTTGACACCAAAGCCGAGCAGTGCCGCCACTCTGGTGCCGAATCTGCCAAGGTCTATAGTTGCACAAGTAGTGTTGACATAAACTTTAGTCTTTTCTGTTTTCCAGTCTGTTTGGTTTGTCAAGTAGCGACCGTGCCAGCAGTATTGATGTGTACTGAGTTCTAGATACTGAGAGGGTTACTTCAGGTATATTACCTTTACATATGATGGTAAGCTTGTTTTCCTCTTTGTCACAACAATTAGATTCTATGTCTTACATTCCTTCTGGTTTTGTAGTAGCGTTAACGCTTCCGGATTAGATTTTATGTGGATATAACTCTCGGCGCTACTTTTTCACTACTACTCTAATTGTAAAAAAATTAAAGTTCAGAAAAAGTGTGAGCTTTATTAACATCTTTATCGCTGTACATAGTCATTTTCGTTGCCCGCTTTTGCTGGTTTTTGCGATAAAATGATAACTTTAATAGAGTAACTTTTACCTTCGGAAAGTGAGGCTTGCTACTAAGGCGACCGCCAACTATTGGGGGCTTTGCCAGAATTGCTTTCTGGTTATTGCTCCCGCACAGAATCCAGGTATTCGCTTTATTGCCTAGGAATCCGCTAGTCCGACTTAACTTGCGATCTAATCGGTAGGACAGTATTTTATTTGTGTGAGTTGCCTTAGAGTGCTTAAGGTTATTGGAGGTTTTTTTGTAGCTCTTACCTAATCACCTGGCTTCATCTTTCAATGCTTACCTCGATATCATTCAGTTAATCAGCGGTCTACAGATCCCATAATCACGTCAATGGAACCGAGTATGGCCATGATGTCAGCTACTTTGCACCCCTTGAGAATGTGAGGAAGGATTTGCAGGTTATTGCTGTCTGCGGCACGAATTTTGAAACGCCAAGGGGTCACATTGTTATTGCCTTGAAGAAAAACACCAATTTCACCTTTGCCAGATTCCAAGCGGGTGTAAAGCTCGCCGTTGGGGATCTTAAACGTGGGGGCTACCTTCTTGGCTACATACTGTAAATCGAAGCTTGCCGCGTCGTTGCTTTTTCCTTCACTCAGTCGTTTAGCCTCGAGGTTTTCAGTGGGTCCACCGGGGATCATGTTGCAAGCCTGGCACAAGATTTTAAGCGACTGACGCATTTCTTCGATCCGTACCCGATAGCGGGCGAAACAGTCGCCTTCTTTCTCCCAGGCCACGCACCACTCAAAGTCGTCGTAGCACTCGTAATGGTCCACCCTACGTAGATCCCAAGGTACGCCAGATGCGCGCAGCATCGGTCCACTTAGGCTCCAGTTGATAGCGTCCTTCGTAGCAATCGTCCCTAAACCTTCAATTCGGCGTCGAAAGATCGGATTGTTGGTAATCAATTTCTCGTATTCATCAATTTTGGGGGCAAACCAGTCACAGAAGTCGCGGCATTTTTCGAGCCAACCCCACGGTAAATCGGCAGCCACACCACCTATCCGAAAGTAGTTGTTGTTAATCAGCCGTTGTCCAGTGGCGGCCTCCCATAAGTCGTAAATCATTTCTCGCTCTCGAAATATGTAAAAGAATGGTGTCTGGGCTCCCACATCGGCAAGAAAGGGGCCAAGCCAAAGCAAATGATTAGCGATTCGGTTTAGTTCCAACATCAGTACCCGGATATAGCTAGCTCGCTTGGGAACACGAATATTGGCTAGCTTCTCCGGAGCGTTCACCACAACGGCTTCGTAAAACATGCCAGCTGCGTAATCCATGCGGCTCACGTAGGGCACGAACATCACGTTCGTGCGATTCTCTGCGATTTTTTCCATACCGCGATGGAGATAGCCAATAACTGGCTCACAATCCACCACGTCTTCACCGTCGAGAGTGACCACCAGTCGCAACACCCCATGCATGGAGGGATGATGTGGGCCGAAGTTCACCACCATCGGCTCCGTGCGCGTTTCTAACTGCGTCATGAAGAGCGACGAAGCAACATGATGTATTGATACTAAAACAGTTACCGCCTGTGCTCTGTGTTTCCTTTCAGTCATGTGCCTGTAATGGCAGGTGCCGTGATTGCTGGAGCCGATCAATTACCGCATCACAACGGTTTGTTGATCGATGTCACCCTCGGTGGCGGTGGTCATAGCGCCCTTCTCCTCGAGCGCCATACCAACCTTCGCTTAATAGGACTCGATCAAGATCCAACAGCTCGAGCAGCGGCGTCAAAGCGTCTGGCAGTGTTTGGCGACCGCGTCACCATTCTGGCTGCCAATTTCGCTAACTACACCCCATCTGAGTCGGCATTGATGGTGCTCGCAGATTTGGGAGTTAGCAGCCCTCAGCTGGACGTGGCGGAAAGAGGTTTTAGCTTTCGATTGAATGGCCCCTTAGATATGCGAATGAATCCCAATAGCGATGTTGAAACAGCAGCGGAGTTGATTAACCGATTAGAAGAAAACGCTTTAGCTGATCTCATTTACAGCTACGGCGGAGAGCGTTGGTCTCGTCGAATTGCCCGTCGGATCAAAAGCGATCTAGCTGACCAGGGGGCTTATGAAGGAACGTCAGCGCTAGCTCATGCTGTAGCCAGTTGCTATCCACCAAAGGTTCGTTGGGGCCGGATTCATCCAGCCACACGTACTTTCCAAGCACTGCGAATTGCCGTGAACAACGAGCTCACAGCGTTAGACAGATTTTTGCAGAGCGGACCGAGTTGGCTGGAGCCTGGGGGAGTAATCGGTCTCATCAGCTTTCACTCATTGGAAGATAAGCTGGTAAAAACAGCATTTATGCGGGACGATCGGCTGGAAAACATAACTAGAAAGCCAATAGTGGCCACTAGCGCTGAGCGGCGGATCAACCCTCGCAGTCGTAGTGCTAAATGGCGTTTAGCGCGACGGGTTAACAATCGTTGAGCCCGCCCATTTAATTTCTCTTTTGGTATTGAACAACCACCAACCGCCGTCTGACTTTGTCCAAATCTAAGAATAAAGCGCACTTTGCGAGCCAAGGCGACTGCCAAAGTGATAGAAACGGCGCTTGTATTACCAAAACTGAGCGCTTATCGTCCCGATCCTATACTACCAAATCTATGACGTCAGCAGGGTGATCCCTTTAGCCACCCGGCAGTATATGTGGATTTAAACGACTCCAATCCGACTGAGGTGAAGATACGCAACAGGCTATAAGCATTTAGTTACAACCAGTGTCAAGTGATTGATGTTCACTCACTATGGTCAATTCATGTCACTAACAGATCTATATGCACCGTACATTCATGAATTCACCGTGCAAGCCAAGTTGATTATCGTAATCAATAATCTCTTAAGTATCGACAGCAGTAGCAGTGAGTCAGCAAAGGGAAGCTGAAAAACAATTACATAATGGCAATATAAGCGTGATCTATTACTGGCTGAAGAGACCCTAATAAAGGACGTCCGGCGCATGCTGAGAAGGCCTATAATAACATGAATCTTTACCGTTGAAAACGATCCATAACCCAGGAATTAGATCAATAACATCTCGAAGGTTCACCGGTGCATTTAACAGACGCTTCTAGCATGAAGTCATTAAAAACAAAGCCACTAGTTGGCTGATAGCTGGATTGGGTACCAATAAAGAATCCCAGCTGAAAGCGTCCGTTCTGGGCGGCAGTGCTAAGCAATAACTGGGTATCGTGGGAAGACTACATTTGTTGCATAGCAACAGCCTCCACAATCGATACGATTGCTTGTTCTACATCGTTAGCAGTGCTATAGCGGCCCAGACTAAGCCGCAGAGAGGAGTTTGCTTCGGAGCGAGAGCGACCGATAGCTTGGAGTACGTGGGAGGGAGCACCTTTGCTGCAAGCAGATCCGCTACTGCAAGTAAGGTAGGGTCGTAAATCTCGATACAAGCGACTACCGCTCACCCTAGGAATGGTAATATTGAGGTTGTGGGCTAGACGTGGATAAGCGGCGCCGTTGAGCTGTAGCCCAGGGATCTTTTGTTGCAGCCCTCTCCAGAGCCGATCTCGCAGACAAGCAAGGCGTTTCCACCTTTCCTCCCGATCTGCCATTGCCTGCTGCACGGCTGTTGCGAAGCCAACGATAAGGGCAGTGGGCAGCGTGCCTGCCCGTAGACCCCCCTCTTGGCCGCCTCCCCATTGCAGTGGTTGCAAGTTTATGCCTTCTCGGATGATCAGAGCACCGACGCCCTTGGGACCATAAAGTTTATGAGCGCTAATACTGATCAGATCTAGCCCTAGGACGTCGGGTCCCAATGGGATGTGTCCAAAAGCTTGGGCTGCGTCACTGTGAATAGTGATATTTCGAGCTTGGCAAATTGCTGCTAGTTCTGCCAGAGGCTGTAACACTCCAATCTCATTGTTGGCAGCCATCACACTTACGAGTCGCGTATCCGACGTGATTGCTCTCTCTAATTGAGATGGGGTAATTAAACCATCAGGTTGCGGTTGCAACAGTGTTACCTGGAAGCCTTCTCGCTGCAGTTGGGCGAGCGGATCCAAAACGGCGTGATGTTCAGTGTTCACGCTAATTAAATGGCCACTTCCGTAAGTACGGGCATGACCAAGCAAGGCCAAGTTATTGGCTTCAGTGGCGCCACTGGTGAATACAACCCGTTCGGGTGTGACGGCCATGGCTTCCGCGATTTGGCGCCGAGCCAGCTTGATTGCAGCAGAAGCGATGAGGCCTTGGTGGTGCTGGCGGCTGGAGGGGTTTCCCCAATGTTTATTCCAATAGGGCGCCATCGCTTCCACTACCTCAACCTCACAGGGGGTGGTGGCTTGGAAATCAAAGGCAAGAGGGACGTTGTTCAGCGTACCGTTGGTAACTAGCTGTCGCGATCATGAACCGGCGCTATTTTGTTTTGCCACATAGATCCGTATTTTCTCAATGAACCTGTTTGGTTTTGGATCGATGTTGCCTTTAGTACTCTTGGCGATAAAAGCTACCGTCCGCTAAGAATACTAAATTAAATGAAGCGGTCTGGATTAAACAGCTTGAAGGTGGCAATGGTGGACCCTGCATCTATGGCTCTATAACCACTGGTACCAGAAAACTTGCGGTTTCACAGCATAAAAGGTGTTTGATTTGCCTACGTTGGCTCGGGCCTGGTGTTCCAATTATTTAGTACAACTAAGAAGTCAACTTGGCTTAACAGACCACTTGTGGCTTTTTAAAGACAACGGAGGGTAGACCCTGCCATGCTGTGTGAAAAGCTACTGGAACTCGATTTCTCTATCCTGGTTGCATGAACGGCAGAAGTAGTTACCTGCACTTGTCTCTTAAACACAGTCTCCATAAATTGCAATTAGAATCTCCCCAGTCATGAGCAATGCCCCCACTACATCAAACGATGAGCAAGAGGCGCCACTGCCATCGCAACGGTTACTACTAGTGGATGATGAGCCGGGTCTGCGAACCGCCGTCCAGGCTTATTTAGAAGATGAGGGCTTTGATGTCACCACCGCGGTAAATGGGGAAGAGGGGTTTGCTAAGGCACAACAAATGCTGCCCAATGTCATAATCAGCGATGTAATGATGCCGCAACTCGATGGCTACGGCTTATTAAAAAAATTACGGGAAGACGAGCTTTTGGGTGGGACGCCAGTGATTTTCCTCACTGCTAAGGGGATGACAGCAGACCGAACTCAAGGTTATATGGCCGGAGTAGACGACTACATCTCCAAACCGTTCGATCCCAACGAACTAGTAGCACGGGTGTGCAACGTCGCTCAGCGCCAACATCGGCTGCTGCAAGAAGCGGCTCGTTTCGCTGATACCGATATGGGCCAGATGGCCAAGCAGATCACCGAGATCCGTTCGTTGTTAGCCCAAGCGGAAGCCTTGCCTTTAAAGAACTCCGTCGTGCATAGTTTTACCCCGAGAGAGTCAAGCGTGCTGCAGTTGGTAGCCGAGGGTTTAATGAATAAAGAAATCGCGCGTCAACTAGAAACATCAATCCGTAATGTAGAGAAGTATGTGAGTCGCTTGTTCAACAAAACTGGCACCTCCAGCCGTACAGAGTTGGTGCGTTATGCGTTGGAGCACCGTTTAGTAAAATGATTCATACTCATCGCATCAGTTTTGAGTCAGGTCAACCACCAGCGATATGGTAGACAAATTTCTCGTTGACGTGCCCGTATCTTTATCTATGCTTCAGCTGATGCTCGGTTACTTCATAAGTCTGTCAAGTCTAGTCAAAATAGTATAGTTATGACAGGGTTTGATTGGCCTCTCCTAGCAAAAGCTAGCGTATATAAAGAGAGTTTTTGCTATTGAGTTCTGGTTCTAGAGAATCGAATTGGGGTCGTTGCACGAAAGAGATGGGTTAAAGAAGTGTTCAATGACGCATTGTGTAACTCCTTTTATTTGAAAGATTTCAATGATGGCCGAACCTGGAGATTGAGAGTGCTGCTCACAGATGGTGGCGCTTTGAACAGACTTAAGTTTGCTAAAATATAGTTAGTCATGATGTTGTCTAAAGAAGTCTTTAATTCAGCTAACATTTCGTTATTTGCAAAATTCGATCAGACGGGAAAAGTAAAATGGTGCTCTGTTCAAGCTGCGGCGTACCACTCGCAAACCGCATTCTTCCGCAGCCTTGACAATACCGGCTTCCTTCAGCGTGTAGGCACGGGTGGTTTTGCTAGGTCCCGGAAATAACTGGCCGATACCTTTGAGCACTGCTAAAAATGGAGTGTACGGTGCAAAACTCACGATCAGTCGCTTTTCGGTGAGCTTACACAAATGCTTCACCATTTCTTCTGCAGCCGGCTGGGGGTAGTGGATAAAGACATCTAAGCAACACACCGTGTGAAAAGACCCGCTGATGCTCTCTAGGTCGTTAGCGGAGAATTTCAACTTGCCCATATCGAGGCCAGCTTCTCGAGCCCGGCGTTCCGCTTCCCTGGCCATCGTTGCGGAAATGTCACTGGCGTAGACAAAACCAGCGCCCATGATGGCCAACGGCAGACTAAGGCTGCCCACACCACAGCCGGCATCGAGGAAGCTGACGTCGCTTACGGCACCGCCTTCTTGAATCCAACTCACCACTTCATCCACAGTTTTCTGGTGACCAATGCGAATATTGCGCTGCACCTTGTTCACTTCATTGCTTTTACTGTAGATGCGGTTCCAGCGGTCAAAGCCCGTGGTTTCGAAGTATCCCTTTACTTTTTCCTTTTCGAGCTGTTTCTGCGTTAGTAGCTGATCAGAGGCCATCTAGTGAGACAAGGCGATCTGCTGCGAAATCTTAAGCAGCGTAACTCCAGTCCAGACATCCTTTTGCAGTTTGGTGCCAGCGCAACAGCGCAGTAAGGGGCTGTCCAATCAGAATCTGCTCCAGCGTGCCGATACTGCCAAGTACTCCACGTGGGGCTACCGTGGCACTCCAGATAGCAGCCCCTGCGTCATCGCTCCATCTGGCCAAACGTTTTACCGCTTCCAATTGGGGTAGGGTCACCCCAGCCAGGGTGCCATCCTTCAGTCGACAGACGCCGTTCTTGACTAATAAGTTTCGCTTATCCCAGCGGTGTATACCGTCGGCGAGTCCGTAGGGAGCAAGGGCATCGCTGACCAACACAATTCGATTTGGTGCAAGTTTTTGCAGCAACACCGCCATGGTCGGATCTACATGTACGCCATCCGCAATCAGACCGAGGGCGATGGCATCACGTCTGCATGCTTCCCCCACTGGACCCGGCGCCCGGTGATGTAATCCCGGCATCGCATTGAAGGCATGGGTAAGCATTCCCACTCCTTGATCAAAAGCTTTTGCTGCGGAGCCGGCGTTAGCGCTGCTGTGACCCAGAGCTACTGTGATCCCTAAATCCCGCAGTCGGTCAATCACCGTAGCGGCACCGTCGAGTTCAGGCGCCAGGGTCATCAGGGCAATCTCGGATTCGTAGCCACAGATGCGTTCATGAAGGGCCGTGAGGCTTGGTGCAACTAGGTGTTGCTTCGGATGTGCGCCTCGGCGCGATTCTGCTAAAAAAGGTCCTTCAAGGTGGGCACCTAATAATCGACAACAATCGGGTCGCTTATAGCTTCTGGCTTCTTGCAACACGGCAAGGGACTTGCGTAACGGAGCAACCCCACAGGTCACTAGGGTTGGAGCGATCGCCTCAACCCCATCTCTCCAGAGCAATTTCAGTAGGTCTATCAGGCGTGGTAAATCGGTGGGAACCAATTCCGGGAAAGCCAGACCTAACCCGCCGTTAATCTGCAGATCAACAGCACGGGGGCTGATCCAATCCCCGTGCCAACTACTCCTCACCTCTGGGTTTTTTATTTCCATCGGGCCGGATGCGACTATGACACCCTGTGGGCTTAAATTGAGCCAGTAGCGTTGTTCAGTATCACTACCCAAGGGTGCGGGTAAGCGCACATCAGTGATCCGTCGCATTGAATCTGGCACTTGAGGCCATTAGAAGGTGACGATGGCAGTCCTGTCGGAGCACATTGTGACAGTATCCTCTCTTTCTGCCCGCGTTGCCGTGGTGATGGGCAGTGATTCTGATCTGCCAATGATGGAGCCAGCAGCAGCGATCTTGCGACAGCTAGGGGTTGTAGTAGAGGTGCGAGTGTTATCCGCCCATCGCACCCCTCTGGAAATGGTGGCGTTCGCTCAGCAGGCACGTCGGCGAGGACATCGTGCAATCGTGGCCGGCGCCGGTGGTGCCGCTCATCTTCCCGGAATGATGGCAGCCCTCACCACTCTTCCCGTGATTGGAGTGCCAGTGCAGAGCCGAGCATTATCTGGCATGGACTCGCTTTACTCGATTGTGCAAATGCCTGGCGGCATTCCCGTCGCCACGGTGGCCATTAATGGAGGCCTTAACGCCGGGCTACTCGCCGCTCAGATCCTGGCCACTTCCGATAATTCCTTGGCTCAGCGCTTAACGGATTATCGCAACAGCTTACATGATGTAGTAGTGGCAAAAGATGCTCGCTTGCTTGACTTAGGTAGCAGTACTTATCTCGAGCAAATGAGTTAGCGCGATGCTCAGTACCACACTCTTACCCTTACTAACTTCGTGACGGGCGATAGTACTTACCACTATTTTTTAACAACATTATTTTGTAGTGAAATTTGACTGAAGAAATTGGTTCTGATTCATGGTCAAGAACCCTGCTCAAGTCTACGAGGCTCCGTTGAACCCAGGGTGTGTCTCAAGGTCAACTCTTTGCTATAGGTAACACTATTAACGAAACTGGATCTACTGCCGAATTAGATCGAATCCAAGGATCTTATCAAAGGATGATAGAAGTTTAGTTATTGCGGAGGTGGTTTTTTACCGTGGTCGTGCTGCGACAATATATTTCTTGTCCATAACTATTACTTCTAACGAGGCCTATCCTTTACCTCAACTGCGCGGTGCTAGGGGCTATTATTTAGTAATCCCACGGTTTTTCGCAACGGTTTGATTACAATTCTTCCATGTTTTCCCTGATGCTGATCAACGTTTTAATTGTGATTGATGTTTTACAAAGCTATCTCACCTTTGCTTCAAGAGCCGCTGAGTTGCTGGAAATGGCTACTTGCTTTGGTCTTTGGTGTTAACACATGGCCGAAGTATCCCAAGCTTCAATCTCAGAAGGTTCCACTAAATGAAGGCTTGGCCTAGCTGATTCCACCTTAGCTTGGTGCTGCCTTTATTCGGGTTAAATGTTTTTGTCCTTAAACGAATCTTGGTGCAGTTCGCCCCATTTCCGGGGCTGTTTGTGACGGCCGCATTAATCGCATTCCTCTTGGATCTTCCCTGTCGCTGACTAATAAGGCTTGGGTTGACATGACTGCTAGCGATTACCGTAGTGGTGCTGCTCACGGCAGGCCTACTAGCGCTAGCGGCAGTCGAACTGCTGCCGTTATTGATTGTGCAGCTCAGTCAATTGATTAGTACAGGACCATCGTTGCTAACGGCCGCTGAGCAGGGGATCAATCAAGCCCAAGCCTGGGCTACTTCCTATGGCCTTCCTACGGATTTTGTTGGTTTCAGCAGTGATTTAGCCACCCAGGTGGGTTGGGTAGCTACCCAATTGAGTCAGCGTTTGCTGGGTATTTTGGGCGCTACGGTGAGCATCGCCATCGATATGGTAATCGTGTTGGCGTTGGCAGTGTTCCTATTGCTGGGAGCTGAGCCAATCACCGCGGATTTGATCCGATAGCTACCGGAGCGTCGGCAGGCTCTGGTCATGAGAACTTTTGACCGAACCTTTCGCGGCTACTTTGCCGGTCAAGTGTTACTTGCCTTTATCCTCTGCGGTAGGCAGCTACTGGTGTTTGCCAGTCTAGATATCCCCTACGACGTGCTGTTTGCCGTATTGATCGGCTTCACCATGTTGATCCCATATGCCAGTACTCTCACCATCATGTTTGTAAACGCCGCTTTAGCAGTCCAAGATCTCCGAATTGGACTAAAGCTCTTGATCGCTGCTGTTGTAGTAGGCCAGATTGTGGATCAGGTGATTCAACCTAGACTTATGGGTAGGATCGTTGGGCTGTAACCGGCCTGACCGCTCAATTTTTTTGCCAATTGGAGCTGGGCTTGCTAGCCCACCCGGCTTTGGAGAATTGTTGAGTCTTCTCTTTGCAGTGTCGACCGTCGATTACATTAAAACACTGGCCGATGCAACAGGTAATTAAGTACTGACATTACATTGACGGAATCACTTTCCTGTCCTGAAGGATTCTGATTACTCTACTGACCGATACAGACAATTCCTGGACGCCAGTATCAATCTTCAGAGTGGGGGCTTCAGGTGCCTCGTAGGGGCTGGAAATACCCGTGAACTCTTTAATAACACCAGACCGGGCTTTAGCATAGAGGCCTTTGGGGTCTCGAACTTCACAAACGTTCAGATCAGCCGCGCAATAGATCTCGAGGAAATCATCTGCTTCGACTAGGGCTTTAACTTTGTTGCGATCAGCGCGAAACGGAGATATAAAAGCGGTGAGAACGATGATGCCTGCATCGAGAAATAACTTTGCTACTTCGCCGATGCGTCGGATATTTTCTTCTCTGTCAGCGCCAGAAAAACCTAAATCTTTGCAGAGACCATGGCGCATATTGTCACCGTCCAGTACATAGCTAGCCAATCCTCGCTTAAACAGAGTCGCATTCACTGCATTGGCCAGGGTGCTTTTGCCGGATCCAGAAAGTCCAGTGAACCAAAGAATGGCGCTGCGGTGCCCACGCTTGTCCGCTCTGGCTACTCGGTCTACCGAAGCTTCATGCCAGGTAATGTTAGCGACCTGGGGGGTAAATGAGTTCATAATCGGTGGGAAAAGGCGACCATTGTCACTCAAACCGGTTACCAACGCATTTCAGCCGATAGCCCTTCCAGGGAAGCAGAACCAAAGTTTGGTTTGCACAACCACTCCTTAAGGTTTAATTGCGTCGTTCTTAGCTGTTTTTTCGACAGCGTTTCGCCCCTAATTAGATCCAGCCCTCCCTAAGGGTAAATCGCAGCAAAAAGCCGACCCTATATAAACCCTCGCTGAATAGGTCAACTCTACATTAGGCGTCGAGTTCTTGAGGTTAACTCCGCTGCTGAACCAACCTCGGTTGAGAGAATGCCCAGATGATCATACTCAATATGATACTATTTTAGCTTGAGCCCAATTTGAGCCCAATCGTAACTAATGTTACCTTTCCGAGTGCAACAATTGGGCATCCGGATGGCTGGATGCAGTAACACCAGTTGCAATAGCGTTGCTGTTGAGGCCTACGCCGAGTCGCCAGATTCTCTTGGTGCAAAGGAGAGGCTTACGCGGTCTTGATTGTTGCGTAGCTTCAGTTTCATAACCGTTGAATAAGCCGACTCTTAGCTGCTATCTGCGAGCGAAGGTTTCTGATATTTCGGTCGAACAGCCATAGCGACTGACATTTCGATGCTATCAAGTCAACACATTTCCCCCACAGTGTGCCAAAGTTATCCAATGCTTTGGGTTTCGTGGCGGAATAACACTACATAGTCGCAAAGGACACGGGTCTGAACGCGAATGTGATCAATGTGACCAGTCTCTGGATCGCCTGTAGTGAATCGCCTTGAGAAACTACCCATGCAGTGTTAGCGTAAATAGCCCGATTGTTGCTACGTAATTGATTAGGATTTTGGTAACAACAACTTTAGTTTACCGACATTGCAGCTTCAAGGTGTCCCCGTACGCCTGCGCTACTTGAGAATATTAGGCCCTAAGTTGGACGGCATTTTGCTTTAAGTTTCTAGTAATTACTCTTAAACGACCGAGATTTCATAACCCGAGCTTTAGGTTGATTGCCTATGTCATCACCTAACTGCCTGTTTACGCTGGCCTAGCGCTTTGAACTAACTGGATCTGTGGCCAGCACTTTGCCGAACGCTATCCACCTGGATCCCGCCAGCCTTCAGCCAACGATGCGACCCGCTGCTCATGGTCGCTTCGGCCGTTTCGGTGGTCAGTACGTGCCAGAAACCCTGATGCCAGCTCTAGTTGAATTAGAGCGAGCTGCGACGCAAGCTTGGAATGATCCTGCTTTTACAGATGAACTGAATCGGCTCCTTAAGACCTATGTGGGTCGTGCAACACCGCTGTATGAAGCCGAGCGGCTAACAGCCCACTATCGTCGCGCTGATGGAGGCCCGCGCATTTGGCTAAAGCGTGAAGACTTAAACCACACTGGCGCTCATAAGATCAACAATGCTCTCGGCCAAGCACTCCTGGCTCTCCGAATGGGTAAAAAGCGGATCATTGCCGAAACTGGGGCTGGACAGCACGGTGTGGCCACGGCAACAGTCTGTGCACGCTTCGGCCTTAGGTGCATGATTTATATGGGTGCCGAAGATATGAATCGTCAGGCGCTTAACGTATTTCGCATGCGCTTACTCGGCGCGACGGTGCAACCGGTGACCACGGGCTCAGCTACCCTAAAAGAAGCAGTTAGTGAGGCGATTCGCGATTGGGTCACTAACGTAGAAACCACCCACTACATTCTGGGCTCTGTTGCTGGCCCACATCCGTATCCCATGCTGGTGCGCGACTTCCATGCTGTGATTGGACAGGAGACCAAGCAGCAGTGTCGTGAGGCTTTTGGTCGTATGCCTGACGTGCTGATGGCCTGTGTCGGTGGTGGATCTAATGCTATGGGCCTATTCCATGATTTTGTTCAAGACACAGCCATTCGTCTGATCGGGGTTGAGGCTGCTGGCGATGGTATAGATACACCTCGTCACGCTGCCACCATTACACAAGGTCGCGCTGGTGTTCTGCATGGTGCCATGAGCCTACTGCTGCAAGACAGCGACGGCCAGGTGCAAGAAGCACACTCCATTAGTGCAGGTCTCGATTACCCTGGTGTTGGGCCAGAACACAGTTATTTACGTGAAATTGGCCGCGCAGAGTATGTAGCGGTGACCGATCAGCAGGCTCTTGATGCTCTGTGTCTAGTTAGTGCACTGGAGGGCATTATTCCTGCGTTGGAGACGGCCCACGCGTTTGCATGGTTAGACCAACTGTGTCCCACTCTTCAGAAGGGTTGTGAAGTTGTAATAAACTGTTCTGGTCGTGGAGACAAGGACGTGAATACAGTCGTAGAAAGGCTCGGAGAGAAACTCTGAATCTCGCTTCCAAGTTACTAACTAGCAAGCAGCCTGTCCTACTCAGATAGGTCCGCATGTGTGCTCCGTAGCTAGTTGGCGTAATCAATTCGTTATTGATGGATCGTATCATTAGCCGCAGGCTTAGGAAGGTTTACAACTCGCGATCCGGGCGCTAGTCAAAGTGAGCTGTACACAGGAAAAGTGTCTGGAGTTCGTCTCGATGAGATACAGGATTGGATGAGTATATTGCGCTATTTCAGTACTTTAATTATTAGGTTTGGGTCGAGATCAAATTGACTGGGATGCAAGGCTGTTGCACTAGAGCGCCGACTCTTGCAGATTTAATTCATCCGCATCAATGATGTAGCGTTTTGGCATCGCGCCTTGTATGGACAAGATGCGATGCCTCTCACAGGAAGCTGGTAATACCAATTTTTGTACCTACCGCACATTCACTAATTCCAATGGAGTTTGATTGCTGTGCAGTCAAAGTAAACGTTCACGGACGCTGATCAGAGGCGGTTAGACGGAATTCATAGCGCCATTTATGTTGCGATGGACAAAGATGAGAGAACTCGCAATCGCAGGCCTATGAAGGCCCGCTCTTTTTTTGCAGCAGTTGGTGCTGTTCTCTTGTCGCTAGTACTGCTGGCTATCGGTTTGGTCTGGGCAATAGACCGACGTAGTCCTCTCCATCTTGCGCAGCAGACATTGCAATTGCCACGTTCAGCGCGCTTCGTACCTCGCGATGCTGCTATCTCCCTGTGCTGGTTGGCTGACCCGTCACGCCTTCCTGCTTATGCCCAGGCGGTGGCGCCCGCGACAGGGCGTCGTGCAGCCCGGGATGGTGCTCGGACTTGGCGCAATGGTGCCTTTGCTTTAGCGGGTCTTGACTTCGAGGCTGAACTCCTGCCATGGATTGGGTCTGAAATCAGCTTCACTTTGTTAGAAAGTGGCTCTGAGCCCGGATGGATTCTTGCCCTTACCAGTCGTGATAACGATGGTGCTCGTCGCTTTTTGCAGCGCTTCTGGCAGACCCGTAGCCTAGCCGGAACAGATCTTCAGGTCAGCAGCTATCGAGGGATCGGTGTGATCAGTGGGCGTGGTGCTTTGATCGGTCGAAATCCCCAGCCGCTGGCTACGGCTTTGATTGATGACGATCTCTTACTACTGGCGTCGGGTCGCGGCGTCCTCGAGCAATCCCTCGATGTATCTCAGTTGGATGCCCAGCATCAGCTGGGGGATCAGCGCCTACAGCAGAACGTCGCCGACTTTAGTAATGGTGTCGCATTGCTGACGGCCTCGCCACCAGCAATGCAGCGCTGGTTGCAGCTTCCCGCGGCGCTCGTGAACCGTGATGACTTAGTAGGTCTGCTTGCGTCCTTGCGCTTAGAGGGTACTGAGTTGGTTGTAGATGCCTTGCTTAAATTTCGCGACAGCTTGAAGTCAGAAGCCTGGCCATCCATCACAGATCTTTCCGCAACAGCTGGTGGTAGAGCTCTTTGGCTGGCCCAACTGCAAAACCCTGCCCGCCTGCTTGACCCTGATGAACAACATCCGATAGCGCAGTGGTTAGGACCATTGCTTCGAGATTATCTGCGAGGTCAATTTGCAGCAGCAGCGATTGCGGAACTCAACGACGGACCATTACTTTGGCAGCACCAGTCTGATGGTTGGCTACTGGGCACACATCGTGAACATCCATCTCAGGTTGCCGTAGATTCGCGACTCCGTAAGTTTGGGCTGTCTCGCTCAGAGCTACAGGGTGAAGGTGAAACGCTTGAAGTTTGGACGCGTCTCGCACGTCAACGCAATCGGAATGCTGGCCTCGAGGTTCAATTGGCGGTGGCTCAGGCTCGTGCCTCCTCTTTAGATTGGTGGGGGGAGACCCTGATGGCATTAACGCATCGTCAAGACGTCCGCGGGTTGCGGCCTCGTCTTCTTCAGTGGCAGGCTATCAGCACCAAAATGAATCCGGTCCAGGCCCTTCTTTTGGCAGATGAACCTTCTCAGAACTTGTTGGATCAGTGGCAACCCTGGATTTTGATTCAGGCTCTCGCGGGTCAATCTTTAAAGGATCATGTGCGAGAACTCAGCCTTGCCGTGGATGCCGACAAAAAAGACGATGTGGGCGCCATCCTTCCCTTCCATGCTCGCCTTAGGCTCGGTTGACGCTAGCCCCTTCGTGGTAAGGCATAAGATCGATGGAGATAAACTCCCCGTACCATCTGAAACATGGTGCGCATAGGTACGGCTGCATTAACGTACCTATGCGGCAATGACCAAGCTGCGTGTTTACTTCAGTGTTTGATACTGACTAGATGTCCACGACCCAGTGAAGACCAGGCTGGCGCTAGTCCCAAAGCTTTGAGATCGAGTCGATTTGGTAGAGCATGAGCCTGACTTTATGTGCCTGGCCTCTACCTCGTTTGGTTTACTTTCTGATGGTTTAGTGCCGAAGAAAGTAGGATTAATTTTTCAGTTGTATCAGTTGAGATGACCGACTGATAGCAGTTCTTTTTCTTGCCGCGATCAGGTCTTTCCCCCTAAACCAAGGGCGTATATCCTCGCGCCTTAGGTTGCCTGCAGTGGCATCGAGGCGTTGGCTCAGCAGCAGAATGGCGACCTACGCCATGCGCGGACTGGAATCGAATTGCGGCCTGGCTTAGATGGTGTACCCGCCACCAAGTCTGCGATTTGCGATATCGATGGGGAGCAAGGGCTTCTTACCTATCGCGGCTATCCCATGGAGGATCTAGCAGTTAACAGCAGTTTTTTGGAGACGGCGTATTTGTTGATCTGGGGTGAGTTGCCTACTCATGAGCAGCTTCATGAGTTCGAGCATGAGGTACAAATGCATCGCAGGATGAGTTTTCGGGTGCGGGACATGATGAAATGCTTCCCGGCCAGTGGTCACCCGATGGATGCATTGCAGTCCAGTGCTGCATCCCTTGGTTTATTTTATTCACGACGTGCCATTGACGATCCCGGCTATATCTACAAAGCTGTGGTGCGCTTGATTGCCAAAATCCCAACGATGGTGGCGGCCTTCCAATTAATTCGCAAAGGCCAAGATCCGATTCAGCCTCGAGATGATTTGGCGTACTCAGCTAATTTTCTTTATATGCTCACCGAGCGTGAGCCTGATCCGCGAGCCGCACGAATTTTCGACCGCTGTTTGATGCTTCATGCCGAGCACAGTCTCAACGCAAGCACGTTTAGTGCTCGAGTGACCGCAAGTACTCTCACCGATCCCTATGCTGTTATCGCTTCTGCGGTGGGAACTCTGGCTGGTCCCCTACACGGTGGAGCAAATGAAGATGTGTTGGCCATGCTTGAAGAGGTTGGTAGCCCAGATAATGCCGGTGCTTTCCTTGATGAGGCAATAACCGCTAAACGCAAGATCATGGGCTTTGGCCATCGGGAATACAAGGTGAAAGATCCGCGAGCTGTCATTCTTCAGTCGCTTGTTGAAGAGATGTTTAACGACTTCGGTCATAGCGAGCTTTATGACGTCGCCAGGGCTATAGAACGAGAGGCTATGTTTCGTCTGGGCCCTAAAGGTATTTATCCCAACGTGGATTTCTACTCTGGTTTGGTCTATAGGAAACTCGGTATTCCTCGTGATCTCTTCACCCCTGTTTTTGCGATTGCCCGCGTGGCTGGATGGCTTGCCCACTGGCGGGAACAGCTGGGTGCCAACCGCATTTTTCGTCCATCTCAGATTTATTCCGGTGCGCAGCCGCGATCGTGGACCCCGATAAACGAACGGGCTGCGTCTTCAGCCGTTTAAGTTAAAGACACTTCGGTCGACACCATGGTAAGCCCGGGATTGGACCTGGAACTAAGTTTTAGCCAGGCAATGCAGGGGTTTGGCTTCTCTCCTGAGGTTGCCCGGTTGCTCTGGCTTCCTTTGCCGATGCTGCTCGTCCTCGTGGCGGCAGTAATTGGTGTGCTGGTGTCAGTTTGGTTGGAAAGGAAGATCTCGGCATCCGTTCAACAGCGAATCGGTCCCGAATATGCTGGTGCCCTCGGCGTTCTTCAGCCTTTGGCCGACGGTCTTAAGCTGTTAGTCAAGGAAGACATCATTCCTGCACGTGCCGACAGTATTCTGTTCACCCTTGGCCCTATCCTTGTGGTGGTGCCAGTAATTGTTTCTTGGTTGATCGTCCCTTTTGGCCAGAACCTGCTGATTAGTAACATTGGGGTTGGCATCTTCCTCTGGATCGCATTTAGCAGCATTCAGCCAATCGGATTATTAATGAGTGGGTATGCCTCTAACAACAAATATTCATTATTAGGGGGCTTACGCGCTGCAGCGCAGTCGATTAGTTATGAGATTCCACTAGCATTAGCAGTGCTGGCGATCGTGATGATGAGTAACTCTCTCAGCACAGTTGACATTGTTGGCCAGCAGACTGGAGCTGGGATCCTCAGTTGGAACATTTGGCGCCAACCCGTCGGGTTTCTAATTTTCTGGGTTTGTGCCTTGGCCGAGTGTGAGCGCCTTCCCTTCGATCTTCCGGAAGCGGAGGAGGAACTCGTAGCAGGCTATCAGACCGAATATGCCGGGATGAAATTTGCCCTTTTTTACCTGGCGGGGTACATCAATTTGGTGCTCTCAGCTGTTTTGGTATCAGTGCTGTACTTAGGTGGTTGGGGTTGCCCGATTCCAGTGGAGTGGTTTGCTGGATGGCTGCATCAACCAATTAATGCACCTACGGTACAGGTGATCACGGGGTCTGTCGGCATTGTGATGACCATCCTGAAGTCTTATTTACTGGTCTTTGTTGCAATCTTGTTGCGTTGGACCACACCGCGCGTTCGCATTGATCAATTACTTGATTTGGGTTGGAAGTTCTTGCTTCCCCTGGCCCTTGTAAATCTTTTGGTCACTGCTGCTCTCAAGTTGGCATTTCCTGTGGCATTTGGCGGCTGAAGTCGCCGTTCTCTTCTCTTTTCCGTCATTATTGGATTGAGAATTACTATTAACCCTTAACTAGTTTCTGTCAATGTTTGGATTCCTTAAGCAGGTTGGTGATTACACTCGAGATGCAATGTATGCAGCCCGTAATCTGGCACAGGGTTTCGCGGTCACTTTTGACCACATGCAGCGCCGGCCGGTTACGGTGCAGTATCCCTACGAGAAGCTCATCCCTTCAGAGCGCTATAGGGGTCGAATCCACTACGAGTTCGATAAATGTATTGCTTGTGAGGTGTGTGTTCGAGTTTGTCCAATCAACCTTCCAGTAGTCGATTGGGTCATGAATAAAAATACAAAGAAAAAAGAATTACGTAATTATTCTATAGACTTTGGAGTCTGTATTTTTTGCGGTAATTGTGTGGAATATTGTCCCACTAATTGCCTTTCAATGACTGAGGAATATGAAATGGCAGCGTTCGATCGCCACGGTCTGAATTATGACAATGTTGCCCTTGGACGTCTTCCAACCAACGTGACCACAGATCCATCAGTACAACCTTTGCGTGAATTGGCGTATCTACCTGTCGGAGAAGTTGATCCCCATGGTGTGCCTGCTGACAATCCTCGTGCTGGCACACTACCTGCTGAAGTGATGGAAACCATCACTTTGGTCAAGAACAAGGAGAAATCATTTGAAAGTGATAGGGGGGTAGACGCATGACCATTGCGACGACTGCTGAGCTGATTTGCTTGCTGGTACTGTTTGCTGCTGTGGTGGCTGGTGCCCTTGGGGTCGTTCTGCTAAGTAACATCGTCTATTCGGCCTTTCTCTTAGGCGGAGTCTTTATGGCCGTAGCAGGCTTGTATTTGCTACTTAATGCCAGCTTCGTTGCAGCAGCTCAGGTGATGATTTACGTAGGCGCTATCAACGTTTTAATTTTATTCGCGATTATGCTAGTGAATAAGCGAGAAGAGCTTAAAACTATTGCCAATCTCACTACTCGACGTTTAGTCTCCGGTGCCGTCTGTCTTGGCCTTCTGGCGCTCTTGACGCGCGTGGTAGTCACCACGCCCTGGTCACTACCCGGGCCAACTGTAGTTGGCGAGGAAGCGACAGCCAGGATCGGTGAACACTTATTTACTGATTATTTACTACCTTTTGAGCTAGCTTCTGTGTTACTGCTGATGGCGATGATCGGTGCCATTGTCTTAGCACGCCGCGACGTTTTTTCAAATGATGTGGTGACTGGTGAGGTTGCTGATCAGGGCCTGATCGAAAAGCCTCCTGCTTCACTGCTTTTGGAGCGGCGCTCTTCCTGACTGCTGATCTTAAACATCGACAAATGAACGAATTTCTCTCCACCTTCTCTTCTCTTCAAGCTTATTTGCTTGTTGCCGCAATGCTATTTTGCATAGGTGTCTGGGGGTTGATTAACAGCCGCAATGCCGTACGCGTATTGATGAGCATTGAATTGATGTTGAACGGGGTAAATATTAACTTGATGGCCTTCTCCTCTTATGTTGATGGTGATCTAATTAGGGGTCAAGTGTTCGCAGTCTTCGTAATTACGGTTGCCGCAGCAGAAGCAGCGGTCGGTTTAGCCATTCTACTGTCGCTTTATCGCAACCGCGTTACTGTTGATATGGAGCAGTTCAACCTGTTGCGTTGGTAAACCATCCCCCGGAAAGTTATGCGTCTCGACCGGATCTGGTTGGTCTATCGAGCAGATAGTCAACCAGCCCAACGTGAGGCGCGTCACTGTGCAAGGCAGTTAGAGGCCCTTGGATCTAGAGTCATTTTGGCGATGTCTGGTCCCCAAGCAAATCCGTTCCCAGGTTTATTGGCTGTGGAGGCTGAGTTGCCGAATCTGGCAGTTGTTTTGGGAGGTGACGGTACGGTCCTTGGCGCTGCCCGTCATCTTGCAGTGCACGATATTCCCCTGCTTAATATCAACGTAGGTGGTCATCTCGGCTTTCTTACGCATGATCAATGGGTATTAAGAGGAAACGAGGTCTGGCAGCGTTTGCTACGCGATCAGTATGCAATTGAACGACGGATGATGTTGCAGGCGATGGTCGATCGTCGCTGTGCGACAGAACGGCCTATAGGGCCAGCAGTGCTGGAGCAACCCGGTGTTGAAGGTGATAAGGAACATCATTGGGCCCTCAACGATTTTTATCTGAGGGCCTACCTCGATGAAATTTCTCCTACCTGCACTCTCGAACTCGAAATCGATGGGGAAGTGGTGGATCAGGTACGTGGAGATGGGCTAATTCTCGCGACCCCGACAGGTTCTACTGGGTACGTGATGGCTGCTGGGGGGCCGATTTTGCATCCAGGCATCGATGCCATCATAGTTACGCCAATTTGTCCGATGAGTCTCTCAAGCCGCACCGTTGTCGTTCCCTCTCGTTCTCGGCTGGTGCTGTGGCCCTTAGGAAATTTAGGTCATCAAATTAAGCTTTGGAAAGATGGTGTTGGGTGCACTTTGTTGCAACCTGGCGAGTGCGTCGTAGTGCAACAGGCTCGCTGCCATGCCCAGATGGTACTGCTGAACCAAAGTCCCTCTTACTATCGAACTTTAACTCATAAGTTGCACTGGGCGGGCAGCCTTACGTTTGATCAGCCCTCGCCCAATTGACTTATGACCTTGGAAATTGAGCGGCGGTTCTTGGTACATGGTGAGGGATGGCTTACTCATGCTAGGTCTGCTCAGCGATTGCGGCAGATGTATCTCGCAGCAAGTGCTGAAGGGGTGACTGTGCGCCTGCGATTTGAGGATGAGGATCAGGCTCGGCTCAGTCTGAAAGCTCCAGCTGATGCCGTTGGCTTAGTTCGACATGAATTCGAATATGCCATCCCCGTTGTGGATGCAGAGGTCATGTGGCGTTTGTCATTGCCTAGCTTAGAGAAAACGCGTTGGGCCCTTGATCTTCCCGGTGGAGATTGGATAGTGGATTGCTTTACCGGTGCTAATTCTCCCCTGGTCTTGGCAGAAGTGGAACTTTCTCAGATTAATCAGAAGATCGAAATCCCGACCTGGTGCGGAAACGAGATCACCGGAGAATCGCGCTGGGCCAACGCGGTTCTAGCAAACTGCCCACTGCAATCTTGGCCTTTGAAAGATCGCCAACACTATGGGTTGGCCTAAACCTCCCTAATTAATTTATAGATTACTTTTATCTTCGAGAGGAGCGTGGTGACGCTCCGGCAATATTTGGTTTTTGTGGTTTGGATAGAAATGCCTCACTCGGTTGAAAGCAGCATCGAGGTTTGCCTGGAACCCACCTGTTTAAGCCTCGTCCCTCATTGTCTCCGACTCTTCAAGTCTTGCCTAAGTCCGTGTTTTCCTCGATCAGGATTCATGGGGGGGTCCGCGTCTGGAAGAGCACAACAATTGAAGCCGTCGCGACAAATCTTCCCGTTGTCCATTGACCAATTCAGTAAGGCCACCCTGTTCCTCAAGCCAGTCTTGGTGAACACATTGCTCACGTGGTTATCGACGGTTCGCTTGCTGATGGTTAAACGATCAGCAATTTCCTGATTGGTGAGTCCCTCTGCTACCAACTGAATGATCTCGATTTCCCTGGTGGACAGGGCAATGTCCAAGGGATCAGTTGCATCGACTGATGACATGGTCGGCCACCTTTGGCACCATGCTAGTCCCGTTACGGGTTCTAGTAATACACAGTGATTTCTTGAAGCGAAAAAAGGGTTTGATGACAGCGCTTCAGCGCGCGATCGAGGCTGGGGAGCAGGTTTTCACAGCAGAAGTGATGCCACCACGTGGCGCAGATCCCTCTCACATGCTATCCATGGCTGCTCACTTAAGTGGGCGTGTTCATGCTCTGAACGTCACTGACGGAAGCCGTGCTGTGATGCGAATGAGCAGCTTGGCCGCTTGTAGACTCTTGTTAGATGCTGGCACTGAGCCAGTGTGGCAACTAGCTTGTCGCGATCGTAATCGCATCGCTCTTCAGGCAGATCTGCTAGGAGCCCATGCCCTCGGCATTCGCAATCTTTTATGCCTAACCGGCGACCCCATGCGTGCAGGGGACCAGCCTGAGGTGCGACCAGTGAACGAGTTGGAGTCGGTGCAGCTTATTCGCCAAGTGGCCGCCTTGAACCAGGGTGAAGATCCGGTTAAAGGAAGCCTTCCTGATGGTGCAACCTCCTTGTTTGTGGGTTGCGCCGCTGATCCTCACTCGCGTAGCTGGAGCGGGTTGCAGCGCCGGTTGCAAAGAAAGGCAGCGGCAGGTGCCCGTTTTGTTCAGACCCAAATGGTAATGGATCCTCTTGTACTGGAACGTTTTCAGCATGAGCTTGCAGGCCCTCTGAAGCTGCCTGTGATAGCGGGAGTATTTCTATTAAAGTCGGCAAAGAATGCTTGCTTCATTAACCGTGTGGTGCCTGGAGCATGTATTCCAAACCATCTGATCGAGCGTTTAGACAGGGCTTCCGATGCATCAATGGAAGGAGTAGCCATCGCTGCGGAGCAAGTACAGCAATACCTAGGAATTGTCCGAGGCGTTCACCTGATGGCAATTAGAGCAGAAGAGCGAATCCCCCTGATTCTTGATCAAGCAGGAATCAGCTCGTTGCTGAGGTGAGATCAGTGCCGAGTAGTTCTGCCATCGCTTTTTGTTGTGGAGACGGCTCTACAAGATCTTGGCGTCGAGCATCAGTAATTAACCAATCAAGCGAGGCTTCTTGCAGATCAAAGTGACCACCGTCTTTGCCAACGCAGTAGCGTCCAAAAACCAGTTTCTCCACTAATTGAACACCGGCTCCAATGCGTGAGTAATCAAAAATAATTGAGTTATCGATTGTGGCGCCTTCGCAAATATGGCAACTAGGCCCGATCATTGAGGGACCAATAATGGTTGCACTGTTTTCGATTTTGGTCATGCCCCCAACGTAAACAGGCCCAGAAATTTTGATCTTGTCCCAGTTGGCAGCGACATTAAGGCCGGTGAAGACACCTGGACACACTTCCTTGCCCGGAATACCGACTTGGCGAACTTCACCTAAGAGTACCCTACGGATTGCCTGCCAGTAATCTGGCACTTTGCCGATATCCACCCATTCAAAATCCATCGGGATGGCATAAAAAGGTGCTCCGGATGCGGCCAGCTTTGGAAACAGATCAGAGCCAATATCAAAGGAGACTCTAGAAGGAATGTGTTTGAAGATTTCTGGCTCAAAGATATAAATACCAGTGTTGATTGTGTCACTGAGCGCCTCTTCAACACTTGGTTTTTCCTGAAAGGATGAGATTCGACCCGCATCATCGGTGACGACAACACCATAACTACTGACCTGGTCTCTAAGAACACGTTTGGTTACCAAGCTGGCAATAGCTCCTTTCTCCCGGTGACGTCGCAGGGCCTCACTTAAATCGAGGTCAATCAGGGCATCTCCGCAGAGCACCACAAAGGTATCGTCAAAAAACTGTTGGAAATCTTGGATTTTTTTTAGTCCACCAGCCGAACCTAGGGCGCTACCGATTAGCTCACCATCTTCAATTCTGCCTTCGAAGCTGTAAGCAAGTTCTACGCCAAAACGTTGGCCATCACGAAAGTAGTTCTCAATTTCTTCGGCCAAATGAGAAACGTTTACCATCACTTCGGTAAAACCATGCTCCTTCAATAGTTCCAACAAAAATTCCATCACTGGCTTTTGCAAGATCGGAATCATTGGTTTGGGGATCACATGCGTAATCGGCTGCACCCTTGTCCCCTTGCCAGCCGCCAGAATCATCGCCTTCATTGGCGTTTCGGGCTCCTGAATTGGCAGCACATTAGACTACTTTCGCGTGATAGTGGTTGCCGCAGTCGATACAGGGTCTGGCAAACGAAGACAGCCGATCGGCAATCGAGTCGGAATTCCACTGGCTGGGGTTCGTTTGAATTGTAATGGTCCATGTAGCCACACTTTTTGGTCGAGTTCCACCTTGCCTTGGGAGGAGAGAAAGAGAAGGGCCCGGAACACCCCAACCCTGTCTCGATTAAGATCAGCTGCGGCTACATGACCCCAGTGCCGTACCAGTTGTTCGAAGTCCACCCAATCCAAAGCGTCTTCCCAGCCGGCGAGAAAAACACCAAGAGCTTCTGTAGTTTCAGGTAGTTTTTCCCTATGAGCTAGGTCGGCTACTTGGGCAACTGCGTTGTTTGCACTGGAACGCCTGTGGCTTTGACGAGGTCGTATTTCAAACTCACGTGACTCAAGCCGCCGCTTGGCAATGGCCTCGAGTTGTTCAACCAATGCCAATGCTCCGAGAGCAACAATCCGACGCAGTGGTAAAGGCGCTACTGGTCGACGTTGCAGATAGAGCTCTGGTCGTTTAGGTAGTTCAAAACATGGATTCAGCCCTCTCTGATTATCAGGGTCGACTTCGCAATATTCATCCACTTCAGGAGCAGATGAGAGCAAACTTGCCTCAAGCGATTGGGCTTTTAGCTCCAGGAGAATTGATGCAGCCAAAAAGGCTTGACTGCTTTCGGCTAGATCGCGCTCGTAACTGCCACCTTGTCTTGTTACGGCCGTTGTTATTTGTCGAGACATTTCGAGACGTTGCCTAAGTTGGTCCAGGAATCCGTCCAAAACAGCAATCACATTGACACCCCAAGGGTCAAGGCTTCCGCACTCGACAGCGCTCTGCAGAAGACGGATAGCTAGAGGCGTACCGGAACCAGTGGTTTCTTCGGGGATAACCTGATGCAATGGGAATTCAAATCTCTGCCCGATCTAAAGTATCGACCATGTTGTTGGCAGGCTAGCCATCTGCCATGTATGCCTGCTCATCCGAGTCCGTCTTGGTTGGTATTGCGTTTTTGTGTAGGGCCTACTCAAGGTCAGGATCATTGCTAGCGGAAACCTGACCTACCTTTTGGTGGGATGTGGCTCCGGTTTTAGTGACAAAAAATAAAGAAAAGGTAGGGATTCACCAAATCCGCAGAGAGTATTGCTCTCCCACAACACGTAAGCGATTGCTAAAGCCTTGTTCTCAAAGATTAAGGATAAACCCAGTTTGAAGACAAACATCAGGCCAAGACAGAGCATGGGCAAAGCGCCTTGGCCTGGGCGAACTTTAGAGAGCCCGGCACTAAAGCCACAGGATCGGTGTGTTACCTAATTACCTAAGAGGTTGAAGGGGTGAGGATGGGTGCCTGCAGCATCGCCGGCATGGAAGATTCGCGCTGACCCCGAATTAATGGTGCCGTGGGCTTGCTGAGCTGCTCCATAGCAGTCAGATCTCGACTTACTAACGCCTCGATCGAGCTGCTGAAACTATCGGTCATAACACGCGGATACAAACCAATGCCAATGATTGGAATGAGTAAGCATCCGATGATATAAATCTCACGGGGCTCGGCATCTACCAGGTTCGTGTCGGAAACAAGCTCAATTTTTTCTTTGCCGAAGAAGATTTCCCGAAGCATTGAGAGCAGGTAAATTGGCGTAAGAATGACTCCCACTGCTGCAAGTCCGCAAATAACTACGCGAAAGGCCAATGTGTAGGCCTCATCAGTAGCAAACCCGGCGAAAATTATTAGCTCGCTGACAAAACCGCTCATTCCAGGCAAGGCTAGAGAAGCGAGAGCGCAAACAGTCCATAGGGCAAACATGACTCGCATTTTCTGCCCTACCCCACCCATTTCATCTAAAAGTAGAGTGTGGGTGCGATCGTAGGTGGCGCCCACAAGGAAGAACAAGCTGGCGCCAATCAGTCCGTGACTTATCATTTGTAGCATGGCACCGCTTGTGCCAAGAACGCTGAAGCTGCCGATACCTATCAACACGAATCCCATATGACTGATCGAGCTATAAGCAATCTTCCGTTTGAGGTTACGCTGGGCAAAGGAAGTGAGAGCAGCGTAAATTATGTTCACAACGCCAAGCACGATCAGTAAAGGGGCGAACTGAGCGTGCGCTGTGGGAAGTAGCTCACAGTTGAAGCGCAGTAGAGCATAACCACCCATTTTTAGTAATATGCCGGCCAGTAACATATGTACCGGTGCTGTCGCTTCACCATGGGCATCCGGTAGCCATGTGTGCAGAGGCACAATTGGCAATTTTACTCCGAAGGCGATGAGCAGCCCTGCGTAACAAAACAACTGAAAGCCACTTCCGAAGTCTTTGGCCGCCAACTTGGTGTATTCAAAGCTCGGCGTCTCCCCTCCAAAAAATCCCATAGCGAGAGCCACCAGCAAGATGAAAAGAGAGCTACCTGCCGTGTAAAGGATGAATTTCGTAGCAGCATACTGACGTTTTTTGCCTCCCCAAATTGCAAGTAACAGGTAAACGGGAATCAGCTCCAACTCCCAAACCAAGAAAAACAACAACATGTCTTGCACCGCAAAAACAGCAATCTGGCCTCCATCCATCGTGAGCAATAGGAAATAGAACAGCCGCGGTTTAAAGGTCACCGGCCATGCAGCCAGACAGGCAAGACTAGTGATAAAACTAGTCAGCAGGATTAAGGGCATCGACAGTCCGTCAGCCCCAACGGTCCAGGTGAGGCCAAGATCAGGTAACCAGCTGACGCGCTCAGACAACTGTAGGCCACTTAGGCTGGGGTTATAGCCTCTGAGATAGCCCGCAACTGTTATTAGAAATGTGACCAAAGTGATAAGCAGTGCATACCAACGCACTTGCTTACCCTCTCCATTGTCAGGGATGAAGGGAACCATCATCGCGCCAATTATCGGCGCGATGATCGACAGACTCAGCCAAGGTATTGCCGTTTGCACGGGGTCGCTCAGACCAGCGACAGCAAAATCGATCACGAACTACCTAAGTTTTCACTGGTTGGATCGTAGAAATCGCTGAGGCTGTGTCATCACCTCGATAGGTGATGACACACATAAGGGTCTGGATCAGTTAATTGGTCTGCCGATCACTCCAAACAAAACAACCATGGCAATCACACCAGCAAACACAATCAGCGCATAAAATTGCGCACGACCAGTCTCCAGATATTTGAGACCCTCTCCGCTACCAAGGGTAAGCAAGCCGGTGAGGTTCACAACCCCATCTACCACCTTGGCATCCACCTCTAGAACCTCGCGAGCGAGCCTGCGACTAACTCGAACAAATAATTGTTCGTTAATCCAATCCAAGTACCATTTATTGACAAGGAAGGTGTTAATTATTGGGAACCGCCCAGCAATAAGCTGTCCGAGATTGATTCGCTGTATGGCATAAGCAAAAGTTGCTAAGCCGATGCCTGTTAAAGAAATGACAATAGAGGCAATCGCTAAGGGCAAAAACTCACTCCAGCTGAAGTACTTAGCCATCTCTGCAGCTTCTTCCGGGTTCAATAGGCCAGCAAAACGATTATTCCAAGGGGTGCCCAGCAAACCAATCAGTACGGAGGGTACAGCTAAGAGGATGAGCGGCGTCGTCATCGGCCAGGCCGACTCATGCACGCTGTTGACACAATCGTCATGATCTTTGTCTTCCTTGCCAGCAGCGGCAAGGAGATAGGTGCGAATAGCCTTATCGTTACCGCGAAACTTTCCTTCGAAGGTAAGGAAATAAAGCCGAAACATATAAAAGGCCGTCATCCCTGCTGTGAGGAAACCCACGAGCCATAGCGCCGGGAAGGTTTTAAAGGCTTGGCCAAGAATTTCATCTTTGCTCCAAAAACCAGCCAAGGGCGGGATACCACTGATCGCTATGCAGCCAATGAAAAAGGTGGTGGCAGTGATCGGCATCTTTTGGCGTAGGCCTCCCATCAGGCGCATATCTTGGGCCAGAATTGGTTCGTGGCCAACTACATCTTCCATAGCATGTATGACCGAGCCAGATCCAAGGAAGAGCATCGCTTTAAAGAAGGCGTGCGTGACCAGATGGAACATGCCAGTAATAGGGGCGCCACACCCCATGGCCAGCATCATGTATCCGAGCTGCGATACCGTGCTGTAGGCGAGACCCTTCTTTAGATCCATCTGGGTTAGAGCTATAGAAGCCCCCAGGAAGCAAGTGATAGTCCCGATGACAGCAATAACGGCTTGTACTGTGGGAAACTGGGTGTACAGCGGATCAAGTCGAGCTACGAGAAAGATTCCTGCTGCCACCATTGTTGCGGCGTGGATTAGGGCAGATATAGGTGTTGGCCCTTCCATAGCATCGGGCAGCCAAACATGAAGAGGGAACTGGGCTGATTTTGCCATCGGCCCCATGAAGATAAGCAGACAGAGCAACAGAGCAGCCCATGGAGCAACACTGCCGTTGGCTAAGCCCCTTTGCAGCCCATCAGCAATGCCATGAAAATCAAAGCTTCCAGTGGCCCAAAATAAGCCGAGAATACCGAGAAGAAGTCCGAAGTCACCGACGCGATTTACCACAAATGCTTTTTGAGCGGCATGGGCTGCTCCCTCTCGGTCATACCAAAATCCCACGAGAAGGTAGGAGCACATGCCAACTAACTCCCAGAACACGTAAATCTCCAGCAAGTTCGGGCTAATGATTAGACCCAGCATGGAACTACTAAATAGGGCGAGATATGTAAAAAAACGCACGTAACCCTTGTCATGGATCATGTATCCATGGGAGTACACCATCACCAGGAGAGCGATGGTGGTCACCAACGACAACATCATCGCTCCTAGCGGATCAATGACATAACCCATCGGTAACGTGAAGTCGCCAGCACTAGCCCAAACAAAAAGATGCTCAACGGTCGGTGACCCAGCCAGTTGATTTGCCAAAGTGGCATAACTCAAAGCTGTGGCTATTCCGACGCAGGTGATCAATAGGAGAGCAACTGGCTTACGTAAGCGATTGATGGTTCGGTTAAAGCTGATCAATCCCAACCCAGTAATGACGGCCCCCACTAGGGGCAAAACGGGGATTAGCCAGGCTAATTCAGCTGCCGAGGGCATCCGCTAGTAACCGATTGAGACTTGAGTTTAAGACTTAGTCCAGTAAAGATTCGAGTGCGGAATTGCGCACCATTTCACTGGCTTGAGGAATGAAGTGATGGGCCCACCAAAATAAGCCAACGGCAGCAATAATACCCAACTGTGCAGGACGCACAAATTCTCGCCAGTCCAGGATTTGGCGACCATCGACGACAGCGACGAAGGGAAGTATCGACGTGTTTTTTCTGACGTCGTCGAAGGCTGCCCCAAAGTACGCTTTCAGTCGACGGTCACCATGCCATACCGCGAAGAGATGGTGGCTAATCAGGCCGAGACAGGTGACCAGCATGAAGCTGCTACCAATCCATAGGGCATGGGTAATACACCAAAGAATTTGTCCCACCGCTTGGGGATGGCGGCTAATTCTGATGATTCCTGTGGCGTACAGGCGAACTTGTGGTTTTAAAACGGCAGGGATTTCCAGAAGGTTGTAGGTGGCTGGATAGAGGAATAGGAAACTGATAGCTGTGCCAATCCAGACCAAGAGGACTGTCCCGGGTACACCCTGAAGATTCCAAAGCCGAACACCGTCGTAGCGATGGGCGAGAAACCAACCAATTATCACCATTGCTGATGGGATGCTGACAGCGGCGAAAATCAAGCGCCAGATCCGTGCTCCGACTATTGCTTCTGCCCGGCTGCGGAGAGCAGCGCCCCCGCTGTGAATCACCGCGAAGATCACTAGTAGAGCCAGCATCACCAAGCTGCTGTCATGGTTGGTTGCCATAAGAAAGGATTCATCAGGCCGTAATTCTGGCCCTTTGTCATTCTGGGCTTAGATTCCAGCTTTCTAGTGGGTGCGTCGCGGTGGCTGATCTGCCGTTCACCCTTGATCAACTGCGCATCCTGCGCGCGATAGTGAGCGAGGGAAGTTTTAAAAAAGCCGCAGACAGCCTTTACGTCACGCAGCCGGCCGTCAGTCTTCAGGTTCAGAATCTCGAGAAACAGTTGGAGGTGTCTCTCTTTGATCGTGGAGGCCGCAAAGCACAGCTCACCGAAGCTGGGCATTTGCTACTCAGTTATTGCGACCGCATTCTTAGCCAATGCACGGAGGCTTGTCGGGCGCTGGACGATCTCCATAATTTAAAGGGCGGTTCGTTGATAGTCGGAGCAAGCCAGACCACTGGTACGTATCTGATGCCTCGGATGATCGGATTGTTTCGGCAGAGATATCCTGAGGTGTCAGTACAGCTTCAGGTCCACAGTACTCGTCGGACCGGCTGGAGTGTAGCGAACGGCCAGATCGACTTAGCCATCATTGGCGGAGAGCTACCGCAAGAGCTAAACGAGCTGTTGCAGGTTGTGCCGTATGCCAATGATGAGCTGGCGCTCGTTCTCCCGGTCAAGCACTCGCTTGCTCGCCTTACGGAATTAACCAAGGAAGATCTTTACCGACTTAGCTTTGTTTGTTTGGACGCCCAATCAACTACTCGAAAGATGGTGGATCAGTTGCTTGCTAGCTCAGGTCTTGATGTACAGCGATTGCAAATCGAGATGGAACTCAATTCTCTTGAAGCCATCAAAAATGCAGTTCAAGCTGGTCTTGGCGCCGCATTTGTGCCTGTGGTGTCGATTGATCGTGAGTTAACAGCAGGCACGATTCACCGGCCCCAGGTCGCTGATCTGCAGGTAAAACGGCAGCTGAAGCTGATCACGCACCCTGCCCGGTACTGTTCCAGAGCTTCTGCAGCATTCCGCCAGGACGTGCTCCCTGTTTTTGCCAGTGCTGATAGCCCTATTCGCCAAAACATTTCAGCACCAGATTCATCGGCATTTATTCCCGTAGCAGAGCAGCCATTTCAGAATTGATTCGCTTCCGGTGTTATACCCAACGTGTCGTTGGCAATTCCTTTGTTGATAAATCGATTTTGAGTGACGTCTGTTTGATAAACGCAGCGGACTACTGGCTTATCTCGCACTGAACCGATGTAAGCGAAAGTATTCATGCGTCGTTTGCATTCTCGTTCTTGATCGCCCGTGATTGCACCTTCCCTGCGCAGTACAGACCAGTTTTCTCGACGGATTACGCAGCCTGGCTGCAGGGTTGGCTGAGTCACGAAGCTGCTAGATGGGTTCAGTGTTGTATACATCTCAATATCCATCACAAAAGCACTGGCACCCCACTGCCTGCAAAATTCAGGATCAGGCACGGCCATATCCAGCTGTTGCGAACTGGCAATATTTCCTTGGTCACCTTGTGTTGTGCTCGTCACCGTACTCCCGATGCCGATGCCAACGATCAGAACGCCGGCCAGGACTGCTGCGGTGCGGGAATTAAACTTCAGCTCTGTTTCGTTGGCCTCCGGTGATGAGTTGGCCGGGCGCTCACCCCGATCGTAGCTGCGGCGATCATCGTAATAACCCTTCTGTTCGTAGCCCCTTCCCCCTCTTCGTTGTAAGCGGTTGTAGCGGGAGCGGTTCACAGCAACTCAGGAGTACGTGGTAGACCCATAGAAAAGTTCTGAACACGAGCTTCTGGGTTGTAGCTAAGCTCTCCGTTTTGCAGCAGCCGACGAATAGATCCTTCAAGTTCAGTACCAATACGACGTAAGACGTAATCGCTGAGTTCGCTTCCCGCGGCAGTCTCCACAAGTTGCTGGAAATGCTGTTGCACTTGATTGATGGCACCTTCATTCCAGATGAACTCATTATCGGGGTCAAGGTCCAACGTAAGTTGATCTGGACTTGGTATTAGCTCTTCCTGTTCCACTCGGGCGGTGAACAAGCGCACATGTCGGGTTGCACACTTCAGCAGGGTGTCGGCCATATTGCATCAGAGTCGATTCTTGAGCTTAAGAAGCGATTGAGAAGAAGACTCTTTTAAGGTTGATTTCAATATTTCACTCTTTGCATGCGCGTCGCTATCGCCGGAGCCGGACTTGCAGGTTTGTCTTGTGCCAAATACCTCGCGGATGCCGGGCACACGCCAATTCTGATGGAGGCCCGTGATGTTCTTGGTGGCAAAGTGGCTGCTTGGAAAGATAATGATGGTGATTGGTACGAAACTGGTTTGCATATTTTTTTTGGTGCTTACCCAAATATGCTTCAGTTATTTAGAGAATTAAACATAGAAGATCGGTTGCAGTGGAAAAGTCACTCAATGATTTTCAACCAACCTGATAAGCCTGGGACTTATAGCCGGTTCGATTTCCCAGATCTTCCGGCACCTATGAATGGTGTGGCTGCGATCTTGGGCAATAAAGACATGTTGAGCTGGCCGGAAAAAATCAGTTTTGGTTTAGGTCTTATCCCGGCGATGCTACGTGGTCAGGATTATGTTGAGAAATGTGATCAATATTCTTGGACGGAGTGGCTCCGTCTTCACAACATTTCTGAAAGAGTTAACGAAGAAGTGTTTATCGCGATGAGTAAAGCGTTGAATTTCATTGTTCCGGGTGAAATTTCTGCCACTGTTTTGCTCACAGCTCTGAATCGCTTTTTGCAAGAAAAGAATGGTTCACGGATGGCTTTCCTAGATGGGGCTCCCCCAGAGCGCCTTTGTCAACCGATTGTTGAGCACATTGAGTCTCTTGGTGGACAGGTTCATCTGGATCGCCCACTTCGTGAGATCAAGCTCAATGACGACGGAAGTGTTGCGGCCTTTCACATCGGTGGTGTGAAGGGGAAAGAGAGCTTTGATCTTTTTGCTGACGCTTATGTGAGTGCCCTACCTGTGGATCCTTTCAAGTTGTTATTGCCAAAACCCTGGAAACAGATGGAGATCTTTAGCAAGCTTGATGGTCTCCGTGGGGTTCCTGTAATTAACATCCATATGTGGTTTGATCGCAAACTAACAAATATCGACCATCTATTATTCAGTCGTTCGCCCCTGCTCAGTGTTTATGCAGATATGAGTGTCACCTGTAAAGGATACGAGAACTCCAACCATTCTATGCTCGAGCTTGTTTTTGCACCTGCTAAGGACTGGATTAGCCGTAGCGACACAGATATTATCGATGCCACAATGAAAGAATTGATAAAACTCTTTCCAATGCATTTTGGCGGGGATGATCCAGCCAAACTAAGTAAATACAAGGTTGTTAAAACGCCTCTCTCGGTATACAAGGCCACCCCTGGCTGCCAAGGGCTGCGCCCCAACCAGATAACTCCAATCAAAAACTTCTTTTTGGCGGGTGACTATACAATGCAACGTTATTTAGCCTCAATGGAGGGCGCAGTACTAAGTGGCAAGCTTTGTGCCAGTGCAGTAGACGCGAAAAGCGGCGTACTAGCATCAGCTTCCTGTGTCGGTGCGCCGGTAGCGGCCTAAGTGATGTCTCTCGCAGCCAGAGATCTCGACGGTGCTTTTGAGGTTTGTCGTCGTGAGACAGCCAGGTGGGCCAAAACGTTCTATCTGGGTACGTTGTTGTTACCTATTCATAAGCGTCGGGCAATTTGGGCAATTTACGTTTGGTGTCGTCGTACCGATGAATTAATGGATGGTGCAGAAGCGCAGGCTTGTTCTATTGAAGAGCTGACTGAGCGTCTGGATCGGTGGGAACAGCAGACCCGTGACCTATTCAATGGACGTGTGTCGAATGATCTGGATGCCGTCATGGCAGACACGCTGGAGCGCTTCCCCCAGGACATTCAGCCCTATCTCGACATGATTGAGGGTCAGCGCATGGATCTCACATGGACTCGCTATCCGAAATTTGAGGATTTGAAGCTTTATTGCTATCGCGTTGCGGGCACTGTTGGGCTAATGACCCAAGGCGTGATGGGTGTTGATCAAGCTTATACATCAGCTCCTTGGAGTGACAGACCAGACACGTCTGATGCGGCTGTAGCGCTTGGAATTGCTAATCAACTCACCAACATCCTTCGTGATGTTGGTGAAGATCGCGACCGTGGACGCATTTACCTCCCCCAAGAGGATTTTGAGCGCTTCGGTTACTCTGAGGCCGACTTCATGGAGGGTCGACTCAATGACGCTTGGCGCGAGTTGATGGCTTTCCAGCTGCAACGGGCACGGGAGTGGTTTGCTCGTTCCGAAGCTGGTGTGCGTTGGCTTTCAGGTGATGCCCGTTGGCCAGTTTGGACATCACTTCGACTATACCGAGGTATTCTTGACGCCATCGAACGAATCGATTACGACGTATTTCATAGACGCGCCTACGTGGGAAGGTTCAATAAGTTGCTCGATTTGCCCCATTCACTTGTACTGGCACAATCTCGCTAACAATTAGGCTAGCAAGTACTTGCTAAAACTGAACAAGTACTTGATAACAAGACTGGCGGTGCTTATTTACTCCGCCAGATGAGGACTAGTGGTTAAGTGACCTTGGTTAATCAGACTGCTGTTTTTTGGTTTCCCAGCAGATCTTTCAACCTGGCGAGTTCGCCTGCCCAGCGTGGGTCTGGCGCGCTTTCGTTTGGTGCATCGCTATGCACCACCTTATTCGCTGCTTTACGAGCTACTTGAGGCTGACCGGCACCCATCGGCGCAGAGCTACCTCTACGGCGATTGCTGGTACCTGAATCGCGGCGTTCAGAGCGCTCAACTCGTAAAAAGCTGCCACCGAAATCTTTACCATTAAGTTGTTCAATTACAGCGTCGGCAACCTTCGGATCCTCGACATTAGCGAAGCCAAAACCACGACAGTCGCCGGTATCTCGATCCAGTACCGACTTAAACCAGATCCCCTCCCCAATCCCTCTAAGAAGAGCAGTAAGCTCCTCCTCATTGAAGGTCTGCGGCAAATTGCCGATGTACAGGCGAATGCTCATAGGAGAAATAGGCGATCTGTCGGTGTCTGACTGTCATCGCTGACACAAGTAAAGTTAATCACATACTGCCTCAATTCTGTCGTAGAAACTGTCGGGCAGTTTGGAGAGCTTCATCACGACTATGGATTCGACCAAAAGCTCGTTCAAGACAAAGGTGGGCCAGAACCTGCCCCATTTTCGGTCCTGGTTCAAGCCCCAGTTCCCTTTTTAGTGTGACTCCATTGAGAGGCATGATTGGGTGAAAGAGTGGATCGTTTGTATCCCGCCAACGTTTCAGCCACTGTGGTTGCATTTGAGGTGGTAGCCAAAGAATCAGGGCTGCCAAATCTTTTTCGAGATCTTGATGGAGTCGCAACCGTTCTTCCTCTCCTAAGGAATCGGGCTGTCCAGCAGTTCGCTCAACCCAGTAGCGTAAACGCGCGCAGCGGTGACGCAGCATCTTACTGGCGCGTAATCGTTTAAGCCCATCATCACTGATCAAACCTGTGAGACGTGCCAAAGGAAGAGCTGTTGCTGTCTCTCCATCGCTTAAGCATTCAGCTTGATTTTGGGTGGGGTTTGGTGTAGTAGCCGCCCATGGTTCTAACAACTGAAACTGGTCAAGTTGTTGAAGAACTTGATCGGCGTAAGCACCTTTCACAAGAAGTTGTAATTCGCTTAAGATTCGTTCCGGCGCTGATTTTGCCAGAGCTTGACGGTGCCGTTGAATCCAAAGCGCTGTATCGGTGTCTAATACCAGAGAAATCTCCGCCAACAGCCGTAGACCACGTAAGAGTCGCAGTGGATCATCGACGAGATTGCTTTCGCAAATAGCGCGGAGACGTCTCTTTTGTAGATCGTGAATACCACCGGTTGGATCGCACAGTGAGCCGAATGGTTGTATACCCAAGGCGATGGCGTTAAGACTGTAGTCCCGTCTCCAGAGATCCTCTTCCAACGACATACCTTCTTGGCTTGCTAAGTCGATCGTCCATCCCTTAAGGATGAGACGTGCTGTGTCTCTGTCCCCATCCAGTACCACACATGTGCCTCCGAAAGTTCGCGCAAGATGTTGCGTGTGCCTGAGGGCGTCAGCCGGTACTACAAAGTCCAAATCGGTATGGTTACTTTGCCGACCGAGCAGAGCGTCACGGATTGCGCCTCCCACGAGGGCTGTTCCTCTTGGGAGTGACTCGCATGCGATAGGCCAGCATTCTGGTGTGAGTCGTGCCAGCAGAACACGTACTTGCTCGTCAGGAGTAAAGTCATTTATCAGAATGCGGTCCTTCTGAAAGGTCTCGGAAGGCATGTGTATCTGCGTTAATTGTCGCTGGGTCGAGCGATGTCGGGCCTATCATGCGGTCGAGCGACAACATGGAGCCGCCCATCTTTCTGTGGATCCAGATCTAGAGCCTAAAGCCCCTAAAATTTACGTCTCTGTGATGGATCTACCCAGTGGCCAGGTCGGTGTAGAGTGGGACGTACGGGCTTGTGAAAGCTTCGAGTTGGATGCTGGCCGCTGGCAGCGTCTACGTCCTGGTGAGGCGGTGCCTACGTGAGCGAAACACCGGTCTTGATGGCACTGCATAGCTCTACAGAACATTTTGGTGTAGCAGTGCAAGATCCTGAGTCTGTGGCCGACATCCAGCGCGTGGCGGTATTTAATGACGGTCGTGGTCTGTCCAATACCTTGATCACTCGTGTCAACACGATATTGCCGTGCGAGCGTTGGTCTGCTCTTAAAGGCCTTGCCGTAGCGACCGGTCCTGGAGGATTCACAGGGACTCGTTTGTCGGTTGTGATGGCCAGAACTTTGGCAGAGCAACTGAATTGTCCTTTGTTAGGGGTAAGTAGTTTTGCGTTAATGGCTGCACGTTTGCACCACCGCCTACCTGCTGACCAGCAAGGCCAGCGGTTTTGGATCGCTCGGCAGTTATCGCGTCGTGGCTTGGTGGCCGGTTTCTACGCTTTTGATGAGGATGACGTTGAAGAGATTGAAGCGCCTCATTTGGTGATTGAAGGCCGCAGGATAAGTCCTGTTGTGCAAGCTGCGGAGGATGTGGCGGCAGATGTTTTCCGTCTGCTAGAGCTTCTACGTCAATCTCAGACTCGCGGTCAGATTCTAACTTGGTCCAGTGTACTGCCGATCTATCCCTTCTCTCCGGTTGGCACGAGCTGAGAGCGAGGGTAACATTAAGAATAAGGGCTCGATTCTTGGTCCGTTTATTTGTATCGAAGCTGACATTTTCAGGCCGTATTTTTATTAAATATACGAATCCGAAATATATAGGACCAGACTTGATACATAAACTACGCTTATTTTTGCTGGTGAGTGATTAGCTGAAATTATTAATTTTCGGTTTGGATAGCCGTATTTTTATTAAATATACGAATCCGAAATATATAGGACCAGACTTGATACATAAACTACGCTTATTTTTGCTGGTGAGTGATTAGCTGAAATTATTAATTTTCGGTTTGGATATTGGATAATATTGCTGGCTCTAAATCTCCATTGTGGTTCCTACTTAGGTACGGTGTAGACCCTGATCGAGCAGTGCATTGATGCGTTCTTGAAGCAAGGCTGTCGTAGCGTCGAGGTCAACCCGACGACGGCTAATTGGCGGCGGGATGGGAGTGCCAATACGCAGTTGGATTGGCACTAAACGAGGCCAAAACTGACGGCTTCCCAGAGCGCGGTGGCTGTTGAGAATGGCTACCGGAAGTAGTGGCGCTCCGCTGCGCGCTGCTAGCAACGCAGCTCCTGGTAGAGGAGCATTCACGCGGCCATTTGGCTGCCTAGTGCCATCCAGAAACACCCCTGTGGCCCATCCTGCGTTCAGTGTGGCTGTGGCTGTTCGAATCGCATTTCTATCGCTAGCACCCCGGCGCACGGGATAGGCTCCGAGCGATCGAATGAGAAGCACAAGCAGCGGAACATCGAATAATTCCGCTTTGGCCATAAATGCTACGGGTCGTCCCAAAGCATGCCCCAGTATCGGAGGATCTAAGTGAGAGCCATGGTTCGCAGCCACAACCAGAGCGCCCTGCTGGGGGACATTGGATTTACCTTCGGTCGATCCGCGGAAGAGCCCGCGAAAAATTGGAAATACCAACAACTTGCTCACAAGCTGATAGGTGAGGCCCGGCCGCGAGGTATTGCGTGAAATCAGGTTACCGGCGCTCATTGGCCGAGATCGCCCGCTGAGCTGATCTGTGTTGCGGTCACCCCCTTCATACTGCGCTTAGCTAATCCACTAAGAATATTGCCGGGACCGATTTCGACAAGGGTATCGACTCCCTCCACGGTCATTTCTATCATTGTTTCTCGCCAGCGCACTCCCGTCGTCATCTGTTGCTTCAGTCGCTCTTTTAGAAGGTCTCCTGAGTTTGTTGCTCTAGGATTGCTGTTGCTCAGAACAGGCATACGAGTATCACCGAAAGCTGTGGCATTGAGTGTGTCGGAAAAATGCGCAGCAGCCTCTGCCATTAAGGGGGAATGAAAGGCTCCGGAGACAACGAGAGGAATAACACGTTTACAAGTGAGTTGATTGCTCACTGCAGCAACAGCGCTTTGAAGACCGGAAATTACCACTTGCGTGTCGCTGTTATCGTTAGCGATGGCAACTCCTTCTGTTGTTGCCACCAGGTCCTCGAGCTGACTGCGATCAAAACCGATTATCGCTGTCATCGCACCACCACCTGCGCTGGCCATCAGTTCGGAACGAATTTTCATCAACTTGATCCCTGTTTCTAAGTCGAAGGCACCGCCGGCATAAAGAGCGACTAGTTCTCCTAAGCTATGGCCAGCAACCAGTTTGGCTGTTCGCCCTTGCTGGAGCAAGCTGTCGGCCAAGAGAGATTCGACCACGAATAACGCGAGTTGAGTATTTCGGGTGTCGTTGAGGTCATTTGGACCCTCCCCACGACCGCTTTCGCCTCGGCATATAGCGAGGAGATCACGTCCAAGAAGCTCTGATGCCAAACCGAATCGCTCGCTGGCTCCACTCAGACTGAGCAAGTGATCCGCCATGCCCACCTTCTGCGAGCCCTGACCAGGGAACACCCAGGCGATTGCCATCGTTGACCGATGCGGACAGTGCCAGATTTTAGGCGGGGCCGCTCCAACGCAGAAGAGCAGCTCCCCAACTCAGTCCTGCTCCGAATCCGCTACTAGCGATCCGATGTCCCGTTTGAATACGGCCATCTCGTACGGCTTCGTCCAACATTAGGGCAATTGTGGCAGCTGACGTATTGCCATAGGCAGCCAGATTGCTGAGCACCTTGTCGTTAGGCATGCTGAAGCGCTCAGCCACAGCATCGAGGATACGTTGGTTGGCCTGATGTAACAATAGCCAGTCAATGGAATCGGTGTTTGTGGATGTGGCGCGGAGAAGGGAATCCAGAATGGCGGGCACTTCTCGAACGGCGAACTTGTAAACCTCTTGACCATTCATTTGGATTGGCTCAAATCCACCGCATTGATGACTAGCACCTCCAATCAGGGCGCGTCTTTCGTTCACCTGAGGAAGCTGCAGAACCTCCCCACGGCTGCCATCCGATCGCAGCAAAAAGCCCTCAAGGTCATCTTGGCCATTGTCAGATGCCTCGAGCAACAAGGCTCCGGCAGCATCCCCAAATAGTACGCAGGAACGCCTATCATCCCAGTCTACCCAGCGGCTGAGTTGGTCGGCCCCAACTACCAAGATTCGACGCATTGCGCCGCTGCGGATGTATTGGGCTGCGGTGACGAGACCGAACAAGAAACCGCTGCACGCAGCCGTAAGATCAAAAGCTGCAGCATTTACGGCTCCAATTCGAGCCTGAAGACGTGGTGCTGATCCAAAGAGATCGTCCGGTGTCGAGGTAGCTAGCACGATTAGATCCAGGCTGTCAGCCTGCCAGTCCGCCATCGCTAGCGCTCGTTCAGCAGCAAGACCGCTGAGTTCTGCAAGGGACTCCTCCGAACCCACTACCCGGCGGGCTGAAATTCCCGTGCGGCTACGGATCCATGCATCGTTGGTTTCTACTCGCTTCCCTAGCTCGTCATTGCTAATCGATCGAGCTGGCGTGGCACTCCCGCACCCCCGGAGCAACACACCGCTAGCGCTCTGGAGTTGCTTGACCAAAGCGGTGGAATTCAAGGCGTCGTCAGTCAATTACAACCGCTTTGCAGAGCCTCTAAATTCTCCATCACGCCGTGGCTTGCGGCGTAATGAGCAATTCTTAAGGCATTCACAACCGAAAGAGATTTACTGCTGCCGTGACCAATCACAGTGATACCGTTCACTCCAAGCAAGAGGGCACCTCCATGTTCAGCGTGATCGAAACGTTTTTTGATTCGTTGGAGGTTGCCGTATAGAAACGCGGAACCTACTTTACCTCGACGTCCCCTAGGAAGCTCCGCTCGCAGGACTTCCAACATTACGCTGGCGACAGATTCGAGAAACTTCAGCAGAACGTTTCCCGTAAATCCATCACAGACCACCACGTTAAACTCGCCTGACAGTACATCACGTCCCTCACAATTCCCAGCAAAGTGGAGTCTGGACTCTGATTTAAGCAGCTCGTAGGTTTTTAAGGACAATTCATTGCCTTTGCAATCCTCTTCGCCAATGTTGAGTAGACCAACGCGAGGTTGCATTACCTGAAGCACATCCCGGCTGTAGATATTCCCGAGCAGAGCAAATTGATGTAGGTAGGTGGGTTTGCAATCCATATTGGCGCCCACATCAAGTACAAGCACCGGTTGATCAGGGTCTTTGGTGGGCAATAATGCACCAATTGCTGGGCGGTCAATTCCCTTGAGACGTCCGAGGCGGAAGATTGCTGATGCCATGACGGCTCCAGAGTTGCCAGCTGAATACACTGCCAGAGCCTGACCTTTCTTTACCAGGTCCATAGCTACGTTGATACTCGCATCGCGTTTGCGGCGGACGACTGTGGCTTCGTCGTCCATGCCAACAGAAGATCCACTAGGTACTAATTCCAGATATCCAGCAGCTCGCGCGACTTCTAGACTCGGTCCGAGTTCCAAATCATGAGCTGCCGCAAGGATCTGGTCTTGTTCGCCAACAAAACGTATTTTCAGAGGTAGGTGCTTAATGGCCTGCAAGCACCCATCGAGAATGGGGCCTGGGGCGTAATCCCCTCCCATGCCATCCACAGCGACCCACAAACGATCTTCATCTCGAATTTTCTTTTCATTGTGTTCGTCACGTCCTCCCTGAAGACGTCGAAGTGGATTAAAAACTAGAGGCTGCAAGACATTATTGGCGACGGCCCCTGCAACGTTCCCAGCTGTTGAAGCTGGGTTGGTTACGCTGCCCATAATTGTTGTCACAGTGGAATTCCGTCGGTACCAGATCAGAAGACGGCGGATTACCCGTGGCCTGTTGCCTTGGCTCCGAGGCTCAATGGCTGGGGAGGAATCAGGGTTCTTCTGAAACAACGGAGTCGACTATGCGCTGGAATAAGTATCCGGTACCGCGAGCTGTGAGAATTAGCTCAGGGTTAGCGGGATCATCTTCCAGTTTGGAACGAAGGCGAGAGATATGAACGTCCACTACACGAGTATCGACATGGCGCTCGGGAGTATATCCCCATACTTCTTTGAGAATTTCACCTCGGTTAAAAGGTTCTCCGGAACGGCTTACTAAAAGTTCAAGCAGACTAAATTCCATTCCGGTGAGCCGGATACGCTCATCGTTGCGGAATACTTGTCGCTTGTTGGTGTCAATTTTCAGGTCTGAAACCTGGATCACTCCAGAATTAGGGATGCCTGCGATCTGTTCTTTTTCCACCCTGCGCAAAACACAGCGAATTCGCGCTTCGAGCTCCTTAGGGCTAAAGGGCTTGACTACATAGTCGTCGGCACCCAGCTCAAGCCCGGTGATCCGGTCTGCTACATCTCCGAGTGCGGTAAGCATCACGATCGGTACATCTGATTCTTTACGGATCTCTTGGCAGACACCGTAGCCATCCAGCTTGGGCATCATCACGTCGAGCACCACTAGATCCGGCATGCAGTTGGGGAACAACTCCAATGCCTCCGTACCATCACAGGCCGTAACAACCTTGTACCCGATCATCGAAAGTCGGGTTTCCAAAATCCTTCTTATCGAGGCCTCGTCATCGACCACGAGAATTGTTTCCTTAGGGGGAGCCGTGGCCGTCATGAAGCCTGGGGCGCATTGTATGTCAGTTCACAAATAAAAGGCCGCCCCCTGCTGGTTCACGTAACAGCAACTTTCTTCACAGTTCGCAGTGTCAAAGCCCACCATCATTTTTGTCTGCCAAGCCTGTGGTGCCAAGGCTCGTCAGTTCTTTGGACGTTGTCCTGAGTGCTTTAGCTGGAACTCACTTGTTGAGCAATCTCAGGTAACAACCAATAGCTATCGCTGTCGTCCTATTCCGAATCAAGAGCACTCTCCAGCACCTCGTCGTTCCACCACGATGGCGTCATTGGAAAATCGACCGCTGCAACGATTAGCTACAGGATTAGTTGAATTCGATCGCGTTTTGGGTAGCGGTTTGGTGCCGGGTTCTTTGGTGCTGGTGGGAGGTAATCCAGGGATTGGCAAAAGCACCTTGCTTTTGCAAAGTGCTTCGGCAATGGCGGCATACACTTCGGTTCTGTACGTCAGTGCTGAAGAATCAGCCCAACAGGTAAAGTTGCGTTGGCAGCGACTGGCGGGCGAAACTTCCGATCTCCGTTTGCTTACCGAGACTGACTTCGGCTTGGTATTACAGGAACTAGAAGCATTGCGTCCTGCGGTAGCGATAATTGACAGCATTCAGGCTTTGCACAATTCCAGCCTCACTAGTGCTCCAGGATCTGTTGGACAGGTAAGAGAATGTGCGGCATCCCTTCAGAGATTGGCCAAACGTCAAAACACGGCGCTGTTACTTGTAGGCCACGTCACAAAAGAGGGGATGCTTGCAGGTCCAAAAGTGCTGGAGCATCTCGTGGATGTGGTGCTTGCATTTGAGGGCGATCAATTTGCCAGCCATCGCCTCTTGCGTGCGACCAAGAACCGCTTTGGTGCTACCCATGAGCTAGGCCTATTTGAAATGCAAGCTCAAGGTTTGGCGGAAGTAGTTAATCCCAGTGAACTGTTTCTCAGCGGCGCCCGCGCTTCGGGAGTGGCCACCATCGTGACTTATGAAGGGACACGTTCTCTGGTGGTGGATCTTCAGGCATTGGTGAATGTAACTAGTTATGCCAGTCCGCGCCGAACAGCAACTGGGATTGGAATCAATCGATTGCATCAGATCTTGGCCGTGTTGGAGAAGCATATGGGTCTTCCTTTATCCCGTTTTGATTGCTACCTTGCTGTAGCTGGAGGATTGAAAGTCGAAGAGCCAGCCGCTGATCTTGGTGTGGCTGCCGCCGTGGTGGCGAGTTTCCGAGACCTAACCCTGCCGCCAGACACCGTACTCATTGGTGAACTCGGCTTGGGTGGACAACTCAGGCCAGTGAGCCGGCTTGAACTGCGTTTGCAGGAAGCGGCTCGACTCGGATTCCAACAGGCCGTGGTTCCCTCGGGCAGTGGTTTAGCGAAATTAATCGTAGAAATGAATTTAAATCTGGTTTTACTCGAGGCCACCAATATCACCGAGGCTTTAGTCCTGGTCTTCGGTAACGAGGTGCGCGTCGATCAAAAATAAACATCAACTTTGTTACGACTAGTAGACTTCAACCAGTTTTCTATTTCTAGATAGCCACCCGGGTTTAGTCGAACCGCTTGGGTCCACATGTCCGTGGTCTGGTCAAACCAGTAATCAGCCTCATCTTGTCGACCGCTTTCCTCAGCGATGCGACCCCATTTTTCAAAAATCAACCCCATGTTTTTCAGGCATGAGGGTTGTTTCGGATTTTCCCTTAGTGATTTTCGGTAAGTCTCGATTGCTCGCTCTTCCTCGCCATTAGACATATAAATGATCGCCATATTCTTGAGGGTTTCGCCCCGATCGGTAGGGTTATCTTCGAGCTTTAAAGCTTCGTCGTAGTTCTCCAGTGCTTCGGCATAGTCACCATCATTTTGAGCGGACAACCCATCGCGATAGTAGACGTATGCCTCCTTAGAACGAGCGTTGACCGGTAGCAGTTTGACAATCAGGTCTGCCATGACCGTGAAACTTTTGTCGATAAAATTGTCATTGCGATTGCTACGGGGCATGGTGTGCTACCTGATACAAACTCTATGCTGACGGGTTCGTCACCGCCTGATCCGGCACCTAGCGTACCCAACAAAGATTGCTTGCTTGTGAGTTCTGCGGTTCAGACTATCGTCCTGGATGTGGCAGGTATGAAGTGCGGCGGTTGTGTCTCCGCGGTGGAACGTACCTTGTTCGAACAACCAGGTGTTAAACGGGTCGATGTGAATTTAGTGAGTCGGGCTGCCTGGCTTGATTTGAATGAGTCGGACGGTGATATTGAGGCAGTGATCGCCGCCTTAGCCGCACGCGGTTTCTTAGCCCGAGAACGGGTACTAGAACCCAAGCTCAAGCTTTCCGGTTCAGATGGCTCAACCGAGCTGAGTTGGTGGCGTCAGTTAGTAGTAGCGCTCGTGCTGTTGCTGCTGGCCCTAATGGGGCACCTCAGTGAAGCCGGACACCTGCCGATGCCAATAATTGGCAGTCTCCCATTTCATGCAATTTTGGCCACTGTGGCTTTGGTCGGCCCAGGTCGTCAGATTCTTATCGGTGGATTAGCAGCAGCCCGCGCGGGTGTACCAAGCATGGATACCCTCGTGGGTCTGGGAGTAGGCAGTGCCTACCTGGCCAGTTTGGCAGCCTTGGTCCGGCCTAACTTGGGCTGGTCTTGTTTTTTTAATGAGCCAGTGATGCTACTTGGGTTTGTTCTTTTGGGGCGCTGCCTCGAAGAGCGGGCCCGTAGTCGTACATGTCAAGCACTTCAACAATTTTCTCAGTTGCAGCCTGAAACTGCCCGTTTGATATCGGACGATGGCGCGATTCGCGATGTGCTTGTCAGTGCTTTGCGTCCTGGGGAATGTGTGCAACTCCTTGCTGGAGATCAAGTCCCTGTAGATGGTGTCATCCGCGAGGGACATTCCATGATTGATGTCTCCAACCTAACTGGTGAACCCATGCCGCTTCGGGTTGAGCCTGGCACTGAGTTAGTGTCAGGGAGTTTGAATCTTGAATCTCCGCTCGTACTCGAAGCACGCCGAGTCGGTTCTGATACATCCCTTGCACGCATCGTACGCTTGGTGGAACAGGCTCAGGCGCGACGAGCTCCTATTCAGGGATTGGCCGACCGGGTAGCGGGACGATTCTGTTATGGCGTTATGGCTTTGGCTCTGGTCACCTTTTTATTTTGGTGGCTGTTTGGAGCGGTGCATTGGCCGCAGGTCTTACAGACCAGTGTGATAGGGCTTCCTTTTCCTCACGAGCATGGCGCCGCCTATGAAGATCCGCACCAGAGTGATTTGAGCAGTATCGCCACCACACCTATCGGATTGGCTCTACAGCTCACTATCTCTGTTCTTGTAGTGGCTTGTCCGTGTGCCTTAGGCTTAGCTACTCCTACGGTAGTTACTGTGGCCACAGGTCTTGCGGCCAGGCGTGGCTGGTTATTTCGAGGTGGAGATGTCATTGAAATGGCTGCTTCATTGGATCAGGTGGTATTTGATAAGACCGGTACGCTTACACTGGGTCGACCCTTAGTCACTGATATTTTTTCAGACGATGTTGACCGTCTGTTGCAGTGGGCGGCAAGTCTGGAGCAGAGTAGTCGCCATCCATTGGCTTACGCCCTACTCCAAGAAGCCCAACGGCGACAATTGCCCTTACTCGATGTGATCCGCGTGTCGACGATGTTGGGGGAGGGGCTAGTTGGTGAACTGCAGGGCGTATCCGGTGAACTTCGAGTTGGCAGTCCCAATTGGTTGCAAAGGCACGGCTTGGTAATTCCAGACCAAGCCATGGCCTGGTTGACCGTTAGGTCTGGATCGATTGTTGCCCTGTCTCAGGGAGATAGTTTAATCGGATTGTTTCAAATCGAAGATCAGCAGCGACCGGATGTCGCCTCAGCCCTTAAGAGACTCCGTTGCTCTGGTCTGCAACTCGCCATCTTTAGTGGCGATCGTGAAGTGGCTGTGCGTCATCTTGGTCAAAGACTTGGTTTCTCCGACGATGACCTAGCGTGGCAAATGCTGCCAGAACAGAAATTGCAACGTTTAGAGCAGTTGCGTAGTAAGGGAAAGGTGGCCATGGTAGGCGACGGCATAAACGACGTCCCCGCTTTGGCTGCTGCTGATCTTGGAATCGCCGTCGGCACGGGAACGCAGATCGCCCAAGACACTGCCGACATGGTGTTGCTCGGCGATCGTCTCGATAATCTTCCGGAGGCTCTTTTGTTAGCACGCCGCACTTTGAATAAAGTACGCCAAAATCTTTTTTGGGCATTTGGGTACAATTTGATTGCTCTTCCGATTGCCGCTGGTGTGCTACTGCCGAATCAGGGAGTGTTGTTATCACCACCGTTAGCAGCACTGTTGATGGCACTTAGCTCAGTCACGGTGGTTCTTAATGCTTTAACTCTGCGCATATGAGTGGCCGTTTTATCGTCCTCGACGGAATCGACGGTTGCGGAAAATCTACTCAGATTCGACATCTAGCTAAATGGTTACCAAATAGTGGGTTAATGCCTGCTACGGCTCGATTGGTCTGCACTTGCGAGCCTGGAGGCACTCTTCTGGGGCGGTCTATTCGTAAGCTACTGCTGCATAATGAGGCTGACCATATACCCTCTGCGAAGGCTGAGCTTCTACTTTATGCGGCTGATCGTGCCCAGCACGTCGACACAGTAATTAGCCCAGCTATTCGGCGGGGCGACTGGGTACTTAGTGATCGCTTCGTTGGGTCAACCCTTGCCTATCAGGGCTATGGCCGTGGCTTAGATCGCGAGCTGATTACAAATCTAGAGTCAATTGTTACCTCTGGTTTGGAGCCTGATTTGACTGTCTTGTTGATGGTGCCTGTGGCTGTAAGTATGCAGCGTCGCAGCGGCAAGCAGAATGACCGGATCGAGTCAGAGGAGAATGCTTTTTTTCATCGAGTAGCTGATGGCTTCGCCGCGCTTGCAGATCAACGTAGTTGGTGTCGACTGAACGCGCAGAGTTCTATAGCTCAGCTAAGTAAAGAGTTGGAACAGACGTTACGACAAACACTGCAGTGACACCGTTGTTTGATGAGTTGATCGGTCAACCTCTAGCAGTTTGTATCTTAAAGGCAGCCCTGCGGCGCAAGCGCCTAGCCCCGGCCTATGTGTTCGCTGGTCCTGAAGGAGTCGGTAGACGTCTAGCAGCCCTTCGTTTTCTTGAGGGGGTACTTAGCGAAGGAAAAGGTTGTCATCGAGCAAGACGCCGCCTGGAAGAGCGTAACCATCCGGACCTTATTTGGATAGAACCCACCTGGCAATACCGGGGTTGTCTGCTTACCCGCAGCGAGGCGACAGTGGCTGGGGTGAGTCGGCGTACACCACCGCAATTGCGCCTCGAACAAATCCGAGACATAAGTCGTTCCCTTGCTCATCAGCCGGTGGAAACAACTCGAGGAATGGTAGTAATTGAAGCGGCTGAGACCATGACCGAAGCAGCAGCCAATGCTTTGCTCAAGACTCTTGAAGAGCCTGGTCATGGTCTGCTGATTCTATTATCTTCGGCGCCCGAACGGCTCCTGATCACAATTCGTTCTCGTTGCCAGTTAATTCGATTTATGAGACTGGACACTGATGCTGTTAATAAGGTTTTACGTCGTTTGAATGCCGTTGAAGATGATCCACCTGAACTCTTAGCAATGGCTGCAGGATCCCCTGGTGCTTTGATCGAACATCGCAAGCATTGGTCTACTTTACCTCAGGAGCTTGTATCTGGGCTTAGGCAGTTATCGACGGAGCCCATGCAAGCGCTGGTTTTGGCCCGGGATATATGTGAATCCCTGGATGGCGAACAGCAACTTTGGTTAATCAACTGGTGGCAACAAGCTCTGTGGGCTTCCACTAGCAATATTCAGTTTTTAAAACGGTTAGAAACATTGCGCTACCACCTGTTGTCATTTGTGCAACCACGCCTTGCTTGGGAAGTGGCGTTATTGGATATATTTCTGTTAACAGCTCAAACTTAGAGCGAAGGTTTTTAAGCACTGGCACGATCGTCTTGCTGTTTACGCTCCTCGCGCGTGATCGGCACCGTGTCATTCAACTGACAATCTGAGGGCAATTCAAGGCAATAGCCAGCGCCATAAACAGTTTTGATGAAATGAGGCTTGCGAGGATCGGGTTCCAGCTTGGTTCGGAGATGCCGAACGTGAACACGGATCGTTTCGATATCATCGTCGGGCTCATAACCCCATACTTCCTTCAAGATCAACGACGGTGCAACAGTCTGACCGTGTCGCTGTAGCAAACAGTGAAGCAGCTCGAATTCCAGGTGAGTGAGTCGGACAGGACTATCGAACCAAATGGCTTCAAATCTCTCTGGCACAAGAGTTAAGGGGCCATAGCTGAGAATTTCGTTGTGATTGCTGGCTCCCAAAAGAGCACGGTCACTACGACGAAGAAGAGCCTTAATACGCACCTGGAGCTCTTCCAGATCAAAGGGTTTGGTAAGGTAATCGTCAGCACCCGAGTTAAAACCGCTCACCTTGTCCTTAGTTCCTCCAAGGGCTGTGAGCATTAAAATGGGAATTCCAGCCGTGCGTTCATCACGACGTAGGCGTTGACAAAGGGTGAGACCATCCACTTTGGGAAGCATCAGATCTAGGAGAATCAGATCTGGGGTGTATTGCAAAGCAAGCGCTTGGCCTTTGATGCCATCATCGGCGCGTTGAACATCGAAGCCGCTGTGCTCCAAATGGCCGCTAACCAAGTCGCGCATGTCCTGGTCGTCTTCGATCAGCAGGATGCAGGGCTTCATCGATTCGGCATAGGTAACGATTGGAACAATTGAAAGCGCGATTCGAGCGGGTAAGCAACGCTGCGCAGATTCTCTCAAGCTTTTCTGACCTTTGGAGAGTTCAGATTTGACTCACTATATTTTGTTGGAGCACAAGAATGACTGTTATGTACAGCATGACGAGAAATAAGAGGAATTTACGAGATCAACCTATATCAGGAACTCTTCCACTTCCAGAAACCCGTTGTCACGAAAATCTTTATTTCTGCTAGCAGAAAGCCACAGCTCCGGCTGCGGCTTTCCAAAGAACTCCCCGGGCGGGATTCGAACCTGCGACCAATCGATTAACAGTCGACCGCTCTACCGCTGAGCTACCGAGGAACAAAACACAAATAGCTTACTTGCTGAACCTCCCAAACTGCAAGCGTTGGCCAAGTTCTGGCCCAGAGGTCCAAGGCCCTATTCGTCCCATACTCATTTGAGCGGCGCCATCAGCTTGACTAAGTTCGTCAAGGCGATGGGTAATCCAGAAAGCAGTAATTGGTTTTACTGGATCATGACAAAGCTCACGCACAGTATTAAGAACGGTACGCTGACCCTGTGGATCTAGCAGAGCGGTTGGCTCGTCAAGCAAGAGCAGCCTTGCATCACTCGCCAAAGCACCGGCAATGGCGAGCCTTTGTTTTTGTCCACCACTAAGGGTATGTATGGGCCGTTTTGCCAAACCATGAAGGCCGAGTTGATTGAGTAAGGCCTCGACCTTCTTTCGACGTTGATCCATGGATTGATTGGGTCGTATCCCAAGCATTAAGTCGCTGCCACAGCTGGGGAGAAGCAATTGATGATCGGGGTTTTGGAAAACCAGCGCCGATGACCGTTGGCAATAGATAGATCCAACTTGAGGTTGAAGCAGGCCGGTGACCAGGCGAAAAAGCGTGCTTTTTCCACTGCCATTGCTTCCTACCAACATCCAAAGGCCTGGTTTGGAGATGGTCAGGCTGCAGCGATTCAATGAATGGTGGCCATTAGGCCACTGGTAACTAACTGAATCAACATGAAGCTCAGCGTTTACTGGGTCAGGGATCAACTGAGAAACCCGGTCGTTTGCTGCCACCTGTCGCCGAAGCTTTCTCGTAAAGCTGGACGGCAAGGACCTCATTGATTGGGAGCGCCGCCTTTTTTCCCTCTACCTTCTCGCAGGTAAGATCAAGAAGGCGAGGCTGTCCATGGTCAATGGCCTGGCGGATTCGTTGATAAAGCGCTTCCGCATCGCTGGGTTCTTTGCGTTGAACAGATACCGGAATCGGGCTCATTCGAAGGGTTAGTTCAATCACGTACACGGCATTTGGTTTCAATGTGAGTGCATCTTCGCGAAGGGAGCGAGACTGTGACAGCTCTAGCTTGTAAGTATTTTGACTTATCCATCAGTATAAGATGTAGAAACTCGTCTCTGATTCCACGTCCTCCCTTTACACTCCCTTATGTAAAGCTTCATGAAGTGCTACTCTCATGACAATTGCTGTAGGACGCGCGCCTCAGCGAGGATGGTTCGACGTCCTCGATGACTGGCTTAAACGCGACCGCTTTGTATTCATTGGCTGGTCCGGTCTGCTTCTTATGCCGACGGCCTATCTGGCTATCGGTGGATGGTTAACCGGTACTACCTTTGTGACCTCCTGGTACACCCACGGCATCGCGTCGTCGTACCTAGAAGGTTGTAATTTCCTCACCGCTGCTGTTTCGACTCCTGCTGACGCGATGGGTCACAGCTTGCTACTGCTCTGGGGCCCTGAAGCCCAAGGCGACTTCGTCCGCTGGTGTCAGCTCGGCGGTCTTTGGGCTTTTACTGCTCTACATGGCGCTTTTGCACTGATCGGCTTCATGTTGCGTCAGTTCGAAATCGCACGTCTTGTCGGCATCCGTCCTTATAACGCCATCGCCTTCTCTGGCCCCATTGCGGTGTTCGTCAGTGTTTTCCTGATTTACCCACTTGGCCAAAGTAGCTGGTTTTTTGCACCCTCCTTCGGTGTAGCGGCGATCTTCCGCTTTCTTCTCTTTCTCCAGGGCTTTCACAACTGGACCTTGAACCCATTCCACATGATGGGTGTGGCTGGTATCCTCGGCGGCGCGCTGCTGTGCGCCATCCACGGCGCAACCGTGGAAAATACCCTGTTTGAGGATGGTGAGCAGGCGAATACCTTTAAGGCATTCGAACCAACTCAAGAAGAAGAAACCTACTCAATGGTCACCGCCAACCGTTTCTGGAGCCAAATTTTTGGTATTGCTTTCTCCAATAAGCGTTGGCTACACTTCTTCATGCTGTTTGTTCCGGTGATGGGTCTGTGGACCAGCTCTATTGGCATCATCGGTTTGGCCCTCAACTTGCGCGCCTATGACTTCGTGTCACAGGAAATTCGTGCTGCTGAGGATCCTGAATTTGAGACCTTCTACACTAAAAACATTCTCTTAAACGAAGGTCTGCGTGCCTGGATGGCACCAGCTGACCAGCCACACGAAAACTTCGTCTTCCCTGAAGAGGTTCTACCCCGTGGAAACGCCCTTTGATTTAAATATCAACATAAAGCAAATTCTTTAATTGTTTTCCAAAGTAATCCGGCCTCCTTTTGGGGAGGCTTTTTGTTGGAGACATAAATGATTAACTTGTAATTTATTTTCCATATATTTTTAATTATTTTTTTTAAGATCGGAGAGGAGCCTTATTTAATAGCTTAATATAGGTCTAGATAAAGAATAAAATGGCAAAAACCATTAATATATAAAATAACTTATTTAATTTACCTCGTTATCATGGCTGCAAGCAAGAAAAATTAGTAATTTAAGCAAAGACTTGATGTATATTCCTTTTTAAGAAGATAGAATATAAGTGTTTATTTCTGACACGTCACACAACAGAAAGCAACTAGCATTGGCAAAAACATATAAATATATTCTGATTTAGATTAGTGTTACTATTTTATCAATAAACTATTTTGTATTTCAAATTTTAATTGAGAATATGTAATAATGAGATTTGCCAATATAAAAATACCCTTGGATTCAGGCTATACATAAATATAATAAAAATGTCTTGGTGTTTTCTAATTTCTAGGATTAAGAGATAGTACCGTATAACTTTTGTTATCATTTTCAAGTAAAATATTATAATCTATTAATCAGTATCGTTATTTTTTGTTCAGTATAGTCTTTTTCTATGTAAAAAATTTAACTACAAAATTTAAAAGCTCTTATAAAAATTCAGAAAAATTTCAGTTTTTTAACTGAAATTTTTTACTTTTATTCATAATTATTTTCTTACTTTAGAAAATAATCAGTTAAGTACATTCACTGTAAGATTAGAATTTATAGAAATATAAAATATTAATTGGTTTATTTTATTAATTAAGCAAGATTATCAAGATTTGAGTTTATTAAATTTAATAAATATAATATTTAGAATTAGATTAATATTTCTGATTTTTATCAGAAAGTTTCAGTATTTAGATAACTATTTTATATGATTTTAGTTCTTATTTTTTACTATTGCTATCTTCATAGTGTGCTACTTAAGTTTTTTATAATTTTATTAATGTTATAAAAAGTGTAGAATAACTAGCATCTTAAATAGCAAAATATTTAAACTTACTAAGAATAGTTAAAACTATCTATTGACAAGGCTAGATATAAATTTTATGGTTTCATTTTTATTTTTTAACCATATACAAAGAGATCACTTTGGCTCAATACAGGACCTAACCGAGCAAGTTTGGCTATCGTCATATATTAGCTTCATTACTAACTATTAACCTAGACTAATAATTACTTAGGTAAAGCTACTATGTAAATTTTAAGGACAACAAGTAGAGAGACTGATTAAGAAATGGTAGGTACTTGAGTCCAGCTGTTACGATCATACAAGTGCGACTTAGATCCTAACAGACACCGAATGAAGCATATTAAAATCAGATAGGGTGTGATCACCAGTTTGTATGAGCTAGCTATCAGTCTTTCGGTATCAGTTGAACTATTATCCAAGCTACTAAATCACAGCAGATGACAATCTGAGCTACAGCTTCTTTTCAGCGATATAGAGCAATCGTATACTCGGTCAGTCATGTATATTTTATTAAAGGTATCGAATCTAAGTTATCTCTATATTTAAATTCACTAAATTTCTTTGACTAAAAAACTAAGGACCTAGAACCTCAACCACCTTTGTGTGGTGGATAGTGATAAATCGTAGAGTAACCTCAATAAATTGGTTAGACCTGGACTGGCTGCTATAACCAGAATTTTTTGCTATGCCGAGAATCGGACTAATCGCATTGCCACAGTTGCCATTCACCCTTAACAGGTCTATTTGCTAGATGACAGTCTGGAATATGACGGTTACTGACCACCCAGTGTCTGTCATCCGGAGAGCTTTTTTGGTAGAAGCGCGACAGTTCCCTATCGGCGTACCAACTTAGTGATGGACGAATTGGACCCTCTACTAGGACTTCAGCGTTCACAGGCAATTTTTTTATTTCCGCAGCGATGGGTCTTGGATCCCAGCTTTCGTTAAGCTCCCAGAGCCAAAGGCGGCTTTGCCAAAGAGTCAATAGAGCCAATCCCCAGCCGATCAAAAGAATTACAAGTCCTTGAGCTCGGTGACGTCTTGCGTTGTTTTGCAGGCCGTGACCACCGGCCAACAGTCCCAGCCCTGCACATACAAGGCTCAAGTTTGGAATTGTAAGAGTTTTGTCGAAGATGGCAACGCAACCTAGGATGGTAAGGAGGCATCCGATCGCTCTCCAGCTCTGAGGTACCCAACGGGGCTGTCCCCGTTCCAGCAACTCTCTTAGGCCTTCTGCACAAACTAGGGAGATTGGTGGCCAAAGCAAGTGACTGTACCAGGGAAGTTGCGTACGTAGGGGTAATACCATTAGGGCGCTGCCGAGCAAAAGACTAAGCTGCCAACGTCCAACGGTCTGCTGACGATGGGTCCAGATCCAGCTGATACCACTTGGGAATAGTAGTAGCCAGGGCCATCCCCCTTCCAATATTTCGACCCATGGTATCCACCAGCCGAAGCCATCGCCAACCTTTGTGGTGATACGGGCTAACCCTTGTCCTCCCCACATCAACAAAGCTTTATCACCTCGAACGATCCAGTGCCAAACGTGCCAACTCACTCCAGGTAAGAGGCCTAAGACGAGCGCACACAATCGACGTCCTGTTGGACGGAGAGTGCGTCCGCTGGCGACAAGGACAATCAGCCCAAAACCTAAAATTGCCGGTGGTTTAAGAAGAAGAATACCGCTACAAGCTAGGCCTGCTGCGAATGCTTGGCCATGATTGGTTTGGGAGTTAACCCAACCCCACCAAAGCAGAAGGGTACAACTCACCAATGTTCCATCAAGCATAGCCAGTCGCCCATGGCGAGCCATAGGCAGCAGCGTCATCAGCACAAGTCCAGAGAGTAACGCCGATCGCTCGCAACCTTTCGCTCCCAGGGTGCGTCTCAGCAAGAAGATTAGAGGTATGGCTAGGCTAGAGATCAATGCCGGCAGCAGTCTTACAACATTCTCTTGCTTGCCCTGAGTTCGGATCAGCTGACCCATCGGCCAATGAAGCCCTGGAGGCTTGTTCAGGTATGAGTGCTTCCATTTCATGGGAAGCAACCCTGTAGTGGAACGAGCCACATTGGCAACGAGTCCTTCATCCCAGTCTCGAAGCGGTAAATTTCCGAGTCCCGGTAGCCAAAGAATCAGGGTGAGTAGCCATAGAAGAAATGGCGTTAACCATCGATGGGGTTGCTCCATTCGCACCATCTTCTGAACATCTCAGTTAATGTTCAGGAGTTCCGATCGCAGTGATGTGGTGACATCTTCGGTCTTTTTAGTCTCAGATCTCACCGAATGCATCGCCGGCGCTCAATAATCCCTTGAGGAGGAGGTGTCCATGATTTCCAGTTCTTTGATGCAGGGTCTGCTGATCGCGGAGGATGCCGGCTGAACGGCTGCTTCTGACTGATCATCCGGTTCCGTGGCAAGAGCGGACCCGGCGAGAGCCCCCGAGCGGTTTTCCACTCGGGGGCATCGTTTTAAAACTGCTTAGCAACGACGAATTTGACACAAAATCTCTTAGGCAAAGTTTATTTTGATTTTTTTAGTTAGAATTAGATTATGACTTCAACTGCAGTTACTCATTTTATTGTACAACAGTAATGTTGCTTTTGACAAAATGCTATAGCTTTTTGCTGCAGTTACCTCCAATTACTTTTATAAAACAATCTCGTAACGTTCCAATAAGTTTAGATCTACAGCAATTAATTTTACGCCTTGTAGTTGCCTAACCAAGTATTTGCCCCACACTGATCATGAAGGTGTATCAGTATGAGGTGTCGAGTACTTAAAGAAAATGGGGGTGATGTGTTGGCGGCAATGGAAGCTTACAGTTGAATTAAGTTTGCAACTCGCCATGCCGGTGACTTGACCCGCCCACTGCACGCCCACATCCACGGGTCAATGATGTCTGGGATCAGAGCAAATAAGCCTTTGCAAGGCTTATGCTGGTCGCTAGCCAGAATGACAAAACTAAAATTCGATTTGGAGATAAACTGAATTAGAGGAGCGTAGCAAATAGTATTGACAGAAACGATTATTAGCTATTCGGGCGAGCTAAGGGTAGTTCCATTAAGGCTGAGCCTGGCCAGCGAGGAAATTTAGTATTATCTAAAACTGAAGTCGAAGCAATAGACAAAAACCAATTAGCTCAAGAAACCATAAGTGGCCTAATTTGCGACACGTCTGGAGGCGTGGATGGCTAATCGGCCGACGTGGTACGAAAACCCATCACTGTGATCGGGCTGACTAACACTTTCAAGAAAAGTAATTTTTAAATAAATTCGGTGATGGCTTGAAAATGGTCGACTAATCGGCAGCGATTCGAGTATCTGTAGAAACTTGCTGCACTTATTGCCAAAGGTCGGTCATTTTATCATCAGTATCTTTCTTCCATGTAGTTTGATCATGCACAGAATTAGATAGGCTTCTCTTCAAGCCAGATTAGTTCACTATGAACAATTAATTGACAATTTTGTTACCGTTAATACTAGACATGTGTTTTTGTGGCATACCTTCTGTCGTAACTACGACAGTTAAGGGACTATCAGTCGGATGGGCGCCGTTACGCCCATGTTCTGTGTGAGGAATTCTCAAGTGAAGCTTTTCCAGCAAATACTGGCGGCTCCCGCCACTCTTGGCCTTCTGGTCTCTGGTGTCAATGCCGCTGAGATCAACATCAACGGTGTTTCTGACTACGCGGCTGACTCTTCTACTAACAGTCTTAACCAAGTCGCTAGTGTGACCCAATTCTCTGACGTTTACCCTACCGACTGGGCTTATCAAGCACTAAATAACCTAGTGGAACGGTATGGCTGCGTTGCTGGTTATCCAAACGGAGCTTTTCGTGGTAACCGGGTAATGACTCGATACGAGGCCGCAGCACTGCTGAACTCCTGCCTCGACCGTACTACCGAAGTCACTGACGAACTGCGTCGCCTCCTTAATGAATTCGAAACCGAACTCGCTATCGTTCGTGGCCGTGCCGATGGCCTTGAAGCTCGCGTTGGCGAATTGGAAGCAACCCAGTTTTCCACTACTACTAAGCTTAGGGGCACAACCCACTGGGTATTGGGTGCTGCCAAATACAGAGGCAAAGGTAGCCAAGCGCAAACCGCTGCTAACGGCGGCACCTCTTTTAGTTACGACCTACGTCTAGGCCTGGAAACTAGCTTCACTGGCAAAGATAGTCTAACGACGCGTTTACGCTCAGGCAATATGAATAATATCTTTGTTGGTAATGGTGTTGGCTTATTTAGCCAAGAGTATGGATTTGACACAGATAATGCTGTTACTATCGATCGCCTTCTTTATAGTTTTCCCATCGGCGATGAGTTTACCGTTGTAGGTGGTCCTCGCCTTCGTATGGACGACATGCTGGCGGTGTGGCCCAGTCTTTATCCATCTGACGCAACGATGGATTTCTTCACTTATGCAGGTGCCCCTGGCGCTTACAACCTAGCTCTTGGCGGTGGTGCTGGTATCTACTGGCACACTGACGATGGCTTTAGTATTTCCACCAGCTACTTGTCTAGCAACGCTGAGCTTAGCAACCCCTATGAGGGAGGTATAAGTACTGATGGTTCTGGATTCAGTGCCACTACCCAGATTGCTTATGCACCTGAAAGCTGGGGTATCGCCGCCGCTTACACTAAGGCTTCTGGCATCAACGGTGTTGGCCTTTACAACGGCAACGCTACTCGTGGTGCTGTTGACCTGTCCTTATCCGACAACCGAACAGACTCCTACGGCTTGAGCGCTTGGTGGATACCCGAAGAGTCTGGTTGGCTTCCTCTCATTAGTGCTGGTTGGGGCCTTTCGGATATATCTGAAAGCAACATGCCCGGCGTAGAGCGCGCTACCACCCAGTCTTGGTATGTAGGTCTTGAGTGGTCTGACGTCTTGTTGGAGGGTAACTCTTTTGGTATGGCCGTTGGTCAGCCTACTTTCGTTACAGAAATTGATGTGGAAGACGGGACAAATGAGAAAGATTACTTAAATGGCGGTGGCTACGCCTGGGAGTTCTTCTACAAGTTCCAGGTCACCGACAACATTACCGTCACCCCTGCTATTCATTATTTAAGTGCTCCCTTTGCGGACACTCAGCGTGATGATAATAAACTCAGCGCCATGGGCGGCTTGATTAAAACCACCTTTAAATTCTAAGTAACTGTCCAACAGACATTTTGACATCCCCCAGATTAGATTTTGAGGCTTTCTAATCTGGGGAGTTTTTTATGGTTATTTTTTAGACAGGCTATTTCTATGGCAACTGCTGCAGATATCATGACTTCAATTAGTGAGCCATGACTTGTTTTCATTAATCGAAAAACACATTCTTGGAACTTGCAATCGCAAATGTGAACCAAACCAGCAGTATTACGGTCGTTTAGCATTGGCAAATTCTGGTAATTACAATGCTGGAGTTAATTAGGTAACGCTAGTGTCTATCAACTGACTCTTACCGTATTTAATAACTTGAATATAGAATTGATCGACACATGTGAACGCTTGATGGCTAGGGTAACTTGGTCCAACTGCAGGTTTTGATGTCCCGATTTCTAATAAGAGCATAGGGTGAGCAATGCCGAACTTCAATTGAATTCTTAGGCATCGACTAATTCCATCTACTAGATCATAAATGTGGAAGGTGAAACGGGCACAAAGTCTTCTAAGATTTCTGGATAAGCACTTTTCGTATCCACGAAAATTCTTGGGATGTCAGCTCAGTTATATCAATCAATTTTCACCATCAGTAACAAGGAAATTATGGAGACAGGAATAGGTCACAGCTTGAATTGATACATAAAATCGATAGTGATGCAGCTACTGTGGCCATCTTTTGATTAGCTCAGTGGCTCCGGGTGATAGTCATTAGACAGATCATTGTGATGTTGGCTAGTTATAGCAGAGCAAGCGTTGCTTTCTCACACTGATGTTTAACCGTAGGCTGATTTTATCAACATGGCGAGATGAGTGGAGGGTAGTGTTATGACTAATCCTTATGTTGTGCTTGGGGTCGGTAGCCATGCGTCGGCCGCAGAGATTAAAGCGGCTTACAGGCGTTTGGTTAAACGGCATCATCCTGATGCTGGTGGCAGTGATCAACGGATGCTAGCGCTGAATGCTGCCTGGGAAGTACTGGGGGACCAAGAGCGTCGCCGAGACTTTGACCGCAACTATCGCGTTAACTCTACTGTATCAATGGATCAGGATCTTCACTGTACCAGAAGATCCTACGACCAGGCTATTGCTGATGACGATGCTTTGGCGAAATGGCTACGTCAGGTTTATACCCCAATCGATCGGCTGCTTGGTGAGGTGATTCATCCATTCCCCAGTCAACTCAAGGCCTTATCGGCCGATCCCTACGACGATGAACTGATGGAAGCCTTTTGCGGCTACTTACAAATCAGTGTCCATAAAATGGATCGGGTGAAGCAATTGTTTCAGTCTTTGCCAACTCCTATTTCGGCACAAGGCTTTGGATTGAGTGTTTACCACTGTTTATCTGAAGTGGAAGATGCCCTGGCTGAATTGAAGCGTTACACTCTAGGATACGTGGACAACTATCTCAACGACGGTCGCGAGATGCTGAGGGAAGCAGAACAACGTCGTCGTCGCCTATGGGATGAACGTCGACGGTTTTAAAAGATTCCATGAGGCAACAACTAGCGCTTTTTGGGGAGCGTAAGTTCCGATTTGGCTCTGGTCCCGCCGTGCTGGATCGGCTTTGATAGAAGCTGTAGGTTATCTTTCCTACCGAGATCAGGTTGATCATTTCAACAGTGCTCTAGACCATGGTTATACGCTCGGTTTGTGTCCTGAAAGAGGTTGACGAGAGTAGAGAATCTTACTTAATCTCTCTTCAAAGATTTCTCCACTAAGTTCTTTTGTGAACGGCGACTTGATGGATGTTAATGGGGGAGGACTTCGGCAAGCCGCCCGAAATCTCAACCGACAGCACAGTCTGTTGTCGGCTGCTTTTGCAGACTAGGCGTCGTCGTTTATAAGATCCAAGTTTATTAATCTGGTTTTAGTTTTGTTGAGATTATGGACTGATTATGTGTTGAGTACACTGTTAACCTTTTGCGATACTCTGATCCTGGAGCTTGGACATATGACCGGCGTTGAGCGCTGCCGTTGGGGTTAGTCCTTGATCTAATACCCCAGTCGATGAGCTTTGTAGCCAACTCCTCAGGATCATTTGCAGGTTGATTGTGATGTTGAATGACTAAAGTCCTAGCTAATACTGATGTATTCTGTGACGATCTCTGAGGTGACGAATATTAGATTTAGCCATCAATTGGGGGGCGATGGCCACCATGAACTGCTCCAAGGCCGTGTTCGCTCCTATTAGGTTGCGCTTGCAAAAGGACAGAACTTAATGCCTGAAATGCCCCCTCATTTACGTCATCGGGAGATAAAACATTTGCGGAGAACTCTAAAATATTAGTAACCCCGCTCTGGCACTACTTGCTAGGCCGACAGACTTTGGCGATTTGTCGACTTAGCTAACCTAGTTGCAAGGCTTTATTCCATTGAACCTGCGGTTTGCAACCCACGTCGGCTTTCTCGACTGCGCGGAGTGTGAATTTTGAGTAGCCGCTTTTTCATGGCGGAAACCGCCCCACAGCGGTACTAGGTATCGCCGTACTTACAGATTGAGATTGACTAATAATCTCAGTGATACACTGTCTAGTACCTCACGGAAAACCATCACGGCTATGAACAGCGTTTCCACGGTCACAATGTTTAGTGAGAAGAGCGTTTGAAGGTTCTAACCATTCACGCGTATACTTCTAACTGGTCAATGCGAAGCCACACATCCGGCACCGGACGTTTCCAGCGTACTTGGCCGTAGTTGCCTTTAACAACTAAAAGCTCACCTGGACCTTCAAAGATGTAGTTTGGTGGGATGGGGTCACTGGCAGCTGCTTCGATGCTAGAGGAATAAGCTTTGCGGTTTACCTTCACTAAGGTACCTTTACGCAGGCCTGTCGGTTTGGTCTTGGCGGGTGCGCTGGTGTTAATATCAGACATGATTAGGCTGGTAGGGGTGTGAGGTTTAAAGCCAGTGGGTTGACACTACATGTTTATTTCTCCGTGTAATGAAACTCCAGCTGTTCGATTGGCGGTTTTTGAGATGCATGACCTTTGAAAGTGGCAGTGGTTTTTGTTAATGATCTGGCTGCGCTGTTTCAATTGTTATGAACTTTCTTCTATATGAGTTTTAGCTGGTTAATGCAAAGATTAATGTTGTAGTTAGACTTTAAAGAATCGTTAAGGATACTTCATTCTTCAGACAAATTACGGAGTGGCATGGGCCAGCTCTGGTTTAATCGCCAAAAAAGATCCAACCCGTTCTAGCTTTGTTACCTTGCGCAACTACCGCCCCATGCATCTTTTGTTGCTTGGCTGCACTGGTTTTATTGGTTATGAACTGGTACCGATTTTATTGCAGGCTGGCCACCAACTTACACTGGTAAGTCGTAAATCAGCTCGAGGATATGAATTAGAACGCAGCAACGGACAGATAGATTGGTTGCAGCTTGATCCAGCTATTTCTTCGTCGTGGCAGAACCCTCAGCTCACTAGAGCGCTAAGTCAAGCCGAGGGTGTGATAAATTTGGTAGGTGAACCAATAACAGGGAGACGTTGGAATGCGTCCCACCTCAAAATTTTGGAGGACAGTCGTTTAGAAACAACGCGATTATTAGTAGAAGCAATTGCAATTTCATCGTCACCACCTGGCGTACTGATTAATGCATCAGCAGTTGGATTCTACGGCACAAGCACCACAACTAAATTTGTCGAATCTAGTCCTGCGGGTGATGATTTCCTAGCGTCTCTGTGTCAACGGTGGGAGGCGGCAGCTACCGCCGTCCCTGGCTCCGTTCGCCAAGTCATCATCCGAATCGGCATCGTATTAGCTTCCGGTGGTGGCGCGCTTGGCAAGATGCTGCCGGCGTTCAGCGCTGGTTTCGGTGGACCGATTGGCAGCGGCCGGCAGTGGATGAGCTGGATTCATCGTAGTGATCTATGTGTTCTCATTCAGAAGGCCATAGAAGATTCAGCTTGGTCTGGTGTGGTGAATGCTGTAGCACCTGAGCCCGTGTCGATGGCAGTCCTTGCCAAGGAATTGGGCCTTAGCCTTAACCGTCCAAGCTTTTTGCCGGTACCTGGACTGATACTGCGATTCCTTCTCGGTGACGGCGCTAAAGTCGTCCTGGAGGGGCAACGGGTAGCTTCAGAGCGGTTAGGTCAGCTGGGTTTCAGCTTCCGCCACTCGACCCTGACTTCAGCACTCGCTGCTGTAACCAGCGGAAGGTCCCACTCAAACAGGCAGACATGATTAACAAGCTGAGAGCTGGCGTGAACAGAGGCTGCCAAAGCTTTTGAAAAAGATCCATCACGTTATCTTGCCCTTGGCTCTGCACTAAGACAGCGGTAGCCAAGAATCCCGCTCCGAAAACAACCACCAACACATTCATCATTAGTAGACGATCTAGCCAGATTTTCCAGCTGGGTTCAACGTTTGGCCTCGTCATAGTGTGCGGTAGCGCAGCAAAGGCTACCGGTAAGGAGACTACCTCTGAGTCTTCCATCCGCTGTCTAATTTTCGTTGGGTTCGCTTCAGCATGGGTGTTGCAGTTCTGAATCATTACAACCTCTCGCTGCAGTGGTTGAGGATTCGAGTTGTGAGATGGCGGCTAGGTTTTCAGTTTTTGTCAGTCTCTGTAGAAGCACAAAATATTGCGAATTCTATTTGGGTGTCACGTCGCTTCTGCAAAGCACGCCACGAACTGAGGAACCTAATCCGGAAAGTCATAGGGTTGATTTAATTGTGAAGATAAGCTGCCCCACTAAACTGACGAAATGCTAGTTATCAGATCACCTTATTGCGAGCTTCCTTAAAAGATGTGATAGCACATCTAGAGGTGCCGCTTGGTGAGATTGGTACATATAGGGCTGCAGTGGGTACAGGTAAGACCCCACAATAGTTAGGACAAGCAGGTCATGGAATATAATGGATATTGGCAACTCAGCTTTTCAACAATGAGACCGCGTCAATGAGTATATTGGGGCAGACACAAAGAGTTTCAGGCCCAAATAGATTTTTCTCAACCTTCCCCTTGTAAGCTGACATAATCGATTTTGTTTATATTCGATTCCAATTCGTAGCTACTCCCCAAGATTTACATGTTTCTGCTGATCTAAGAGGCTGCCCTTCGGCCTGACCGCGGGATTAATGCGGCAACGTCATGGTTGTAAATATGGAACCCGTCTCTTAACTAGAGATTTAGAGAGGTTCTTCTTTGACAATTGATTTTCAGAGATTGAGCCAGGCTTTTACTTTTTCGAGAGCCTTCCATCCGGGCTTGCGTTGTAGGCCGTCCTCTATAGAACTTTTAAGGTCCCCAGTTGATTCAGGAGCGAAGGTGATCACTCGTTGGACTACCTGAATGTGGTCCCGGACGCCTTTAGACCGCGTTTCAAGAAGCGCCAGGCTGAGATTAATTCTAGCCTGAGGGTCGTAAGTACTAAATTTGACTGCAGTCCGAGCTGACCGGAGGGCGTCTTCTGGTTGGTCACACAACAGCTGCAACCAGGATAGGCAAATCCAACCAGCGGATTGGCCTGGCGCTGTCTCAGTGATTCGGAGGAAGTCGGGCAGCACATCAGATGCAGAAGCACCTGCCTGATAGCGAGCCATGGCCTGATTGAATAGGCTGTCTGAAGATGTATCCATCGACGGTAAAATGTTGTGTGTTCTTCTTTAGATTCCCATGCGACGACCTCTTAGGCGAGACTAAACCGCGAAGGAACTTCCACAGCCGCAAGTCTGTATTGCATTGGGGTTTATAAAATTAAATCCACCTCCGATCAGAGCAGTGTTGAAATCCAGTTTCATGCCGTAAATGTACAGTAAACTTTTGGGATCACATATCACTCGGAATCCAAAGCCATTGGATAATTTGTATTCATAGATCTCATCATCTGGGAGGGTATCGGAAGTAGGAACGAAATCCATTGTGTAGCTCATGCCGCTGCAGCCACCGGAGCGAACGCCAACTCGAAGAACTTGGTTGGTCTCTTGTTCAGCGCATAGCCTAGCAAGTTGTTGCATTGCAGGTTCGGTGATCAAGATACCTTTACCGTCTTTTGCAGCGTGGGTTGGCACTGCGGTTGGAGTTGTGGTCATTATCACTACGTGATCGACTCTCACTTTACGGAGGCTCATAAATAAAGTCGACTAAGTTGCACACTTCATGGTGCGAGTCGCAATTGTTGGTTCTGGTCTCGCTGGCCTTTCTGCCGCAGTGGATCTTGTGGATGCAGGCTATGAAGTAAATCTTTATGAGGCACGTCCATTTGTAGGCGGCAAGGTGGGCAGCTGGGTAGATCCCGATGGCAATCACATCGAAATGGGCTTGCACGTTTTCTTTTTCAATTATGCCAACCTCTTTGCTCTAATGAGGAAAGTAGGAGCTTTTGAAAACTTACTTCCAAAAGATCACACCCATTTATTTGTCAATAAAGGTGGTGACCTGCGTAAGCTTGACTTTCGTTTTCCCATTGGTGCTCCGTTTAACGGCCTTAAAGCGTTTTTTACTACGCCGCAGCTCAATTGGATCGATAAATTACTTAACGCGTTGGCGCTAGGGACAAGTCCTATCGTTCGTGGCCTAATTGATTACAAGGGGGCGATGCGTACAATTCGCGCTCTTGACTCAATGAGTTTTCAATACTGGTTTATAAGACATGGCGGTAGCCTCGAGAGTGTTCGTCGCTTGTGGAATCCAATCGCTTACGCGCTGGGTTTCATTGATTGCGAGGCTATTTCTGCGCGTTGTATGCTCACGATATTCATGATGTTTGCCTCGAAAACCGAAGCTTCGAAGCTAAATCTACTCAAGGGATCTCCCCACCGCTGGCTCACAGGCCCGATTCTTGACTACATACAGGCTCGTGGCGCTAAGTTGCATTTGCGTCATCGCGTGAAAGAGGTGATGTTCAGTGAGGTTGGTAGGTCTTTGGTGACCGGTTTTTTGCTAGGAACGCCTGAGGGAGACTCTGTTGTGGAGGCTGATGTTTATCTGGCTGCCTGTGATGTTCCCGGTATTAAGCGCCTGTTGCCGAAAGCTTGGCGTAAATTCCCTCAGTTTGAAGCAATTCACAAACTCGAAACCGTTCCGGTTGCCACGGTGCAGCTGCGTTACGACGGCTGGGTAACGGAGCTCAGTCACGAGCAAGCCAAACGTCGGAATCTGTCTAATCCCAGTGGCTTAAATAACTTGCTGTATACCGCTGATGCGGATTTCAGCTGTTTTGCCGATCTCGCCCTGGCGAGTCCCGAGGATTACCGTAAGGATGGACAAGGGTCTTTGCTTCAGTGCGTTCTGACTCCTGGTGACCCTTGGATATCGAAGTCGGTTGCCGAGATCATTACGCACACAGATCTTCAAGTGCGAGTACTTTTCCCGTCAGCTCACGACCTCACGCTTACCTGGAGCAATGTGGTGAAATTGGCTCAATCGCTTTATAAAGAAGCACCTGGAATGGAACCCTATCGCCCTGATCAGCGTACCCCGATTAGTAATTTTTTCTTGGCGGGTAGTTACACCAGACAGGATTACATCGATTCAATGGAAGGGGCGACCATGAGTGGTCATTTGGCTGCTGCTGCCGTACTCGGCCGGCCCGTCAGACTGGCCACGAATGCAGCGGTGGCCTAACGATGGGACGCTGGCTAGAAAACACGGTGACCACAGAGGTTCAAGCTTATGCCGACAAGGCTTGGGCTGTTTGGAGTGATCTTGAAGCTATGCCGAAATGGATGCGTTGGATTGAATCAGTGAGAATGCTGGATGACGACCCTGATCTTACAGATTGGACGCTTGCAGCTCAGGGGTTTCGCTTCACTTGGAAAGCCCGCATTACTCAGCGAGTCGAAGCGCAACAGCTTCATTGGGAATCTGTGAACGGCCTTCCTACAAAGGGCGCTGTACGCTTTTACCCACAGTCGCTAGAGCGTACGATGGTGAAGCTCAGCGTCAGTTACGAATTGCCAGGGGTTCTAGCGCCACTAATGGAGCCTAGCATCTTAGGGGGAATTGTGACGAAAGAGCTCCAAGCCAACCTTGATCGTTTTCGTGATTTGGTAGAAATCAACGGCTGAATTAGCAGAAGTTTGTGTTACTAATTCAACGTTGATCGCGATAGAGTTGTCATCCTGCAGAGATACCCTATCGATCGTGTACCATTTTGCAGCTACTTCGCAACCCCGTGCGCTGTAGACTGCCAGGCTGGTTTGCAGCTTGATGCATATGAGATTACGACCTCCGAATTACGTATGACCCCCCAATCTATCTCATAGGTTCTGTGGTAATCGAGTGCGCGTCAACACCTTTGACCCTCAGTACTAGCTTCAGGATGATTTAGCTGTCTTGACTGTAAGTCAGCCCGATTATAGGATGAATTCAAAGTTTCTTCCGCATTGCTCGATTGCAGGCTTCGGCTAGACCTTCCATATCGTGAGGATCGGCTTCTGCATCCACCCGGCCAAAATGTTCACGACAGCTCCGACTAGTCTGAGGGCCGATCGACACCACTGATACGCCCCGCAGGTGTCGCTTCCAATCATTGCCAAATCGCCCTTGCAATAGTTGGGCGGCGTGCAGTGCGGTTTTGCCGCTGCTGAAGGCGACAGCATCCGCTGAACCGTCTACCAAGGCCTTAGCTGCCGGTTCAGCGATCTGTTCTGGACAGCGGGAGTCATATGCCGCTACTTCTACAACTCGTATCCCCGCTGCTTTGAAAGACTCTGCCAACAAAGTTCGGCCACCGTGTTGGACTCTTGGAAGCAGCATGGTCAAACCCCAGCCAGATTCCGGAAAGTGGTCAATTAAGCTGTCAGCAACAAAACTTGGTGGCACGAAATCTGCAGGCGCACCGAGATCCTTGAGCAGTCGAGCTGTTCTGCGCCCAACGGCCGCAATTTTTAAACTCGATGGCAATCGGCACAGGCCGCCTCCCAGCCGTTGGAGGCGATACTCCACGGCCTGAACGCCGTTGACACTCGAAAATACTAGCCAGTGAAAGTCCTCCAAGCTAGCTAAGGCTTCGTCCAGCGGCCCCCAGTCATCTGGGGGAACAATCACCAAAGCTGGTAAATCGAGAACCCTGGCACCTCGCTGCTCTAACAGTTGTTTTGTCGCCCCCTGTTGATTAGCTGCACGGGTCAAGATCACTGTGCAGTTTTGGAGGTGGTTTCTCGAGCCCGGGTTGTTCACATCAACGACTCCGCACAATGCTTCACAATTTCTTGGATATTGTCGAGGGACTAGAAGGCTTACTGGAGTTGATTTAACTATGCAATAGCACAGTCACTGCAATTTGAGCTCTGTCTACTGACAGCTGTAGCGTCTCACCTTGCCCTGATCTGACTCTAAGTCAGTTTTATGTATACCTGGAATGCCAGTTCGAGCTTAACAGGCACCACCTCAAGAAACTGTTAAATGGCAGTCTGTGTGAGGTCGATTGCTTAGTTAAAGTTTGTAACTAAGCTGTCCAATCGAGTAGTGAGTCTAGGGGGATGCTCTAAGGCTGGGGTTAGCGCTCAAGGGTATCTCGAGGGCGTGATGAGAAAAATAATTAGGTTAAGGTTGTCAACCTTGAAAAGAGTCGGGCTAGACTGAGGTAAGGTGAAGAATGAATTCATGGTACTCGCTAACCTAAACGACGGATAATTCCAGACTCTTTTCCTTAATTTTGGTTAACAACAGATCTAGAACTCGCATAGGTGATTGGGCCTTGCTTAAAGTAAGCCTGTCTTCTGCTGTCTGGTACAAGCAATACGTCTTTATTAGTCAGCACCAGTAAGCAGTTAGACGGATCTACAGCCGCCATAAAGGCGGAGTATATCTGTTGCAATTAGCGATGCGCTATTGTGGCTGCTAAACATCAAAGTTTGAACATTTTCTCAATCGCTAAATTAGAAGATTCGACCAAACTAATGTGAAAATGGTATCACAATCGCTGACCACACTTGTCTTATGAGTATTGAAATTATGGTGTTCATTCCTTTACTCCAGGAAGCAAGGGGGGAGCGTTAGCTACAGCAAAAGATACCCTTGGCCATTGCATTGTTCGATTTGGATATCAGCTCTCAAGGACGATGAAGCCAGCCTCTGTGAAAGTGATGTCAACCCACTACTACCTGATAAATAAGTCCCTTTTCCTGAAACCGGGTAAAGGCCCATCCTACTTTCCTGTTATTTTATAGTTAGTTACAAGAAGGCTGATCGTTAATGGTGGCGACCCTTAGATCAGCAGAGACTGGGGCGCAGGGGGGATTAGCTGGTGAAATTTGCATAGGCCGTTGTGGTCTTTGCATTGTTGAAAAGAGCTATCAATACTTGTTGTTGAGCTTCAGGCATTTGTCCCGGGCTATAAGCCGCAGGAATGCCAGGTTTCAAAGCAGTTTTCAGCTCATCCCAGATGTAAGGACTGCCATAGATCACAAGGCCCGCTAATCGATTCAGCCGCTGCAATTGCCGCACAGCAGCTGACCAAGGCTCACGGCTGTCTTGCTGGCCACGAAAAGGATTGCCTCGTAGGAACAGTTGTAGAAGTACGGGACCCTCTCCGAGGCGATTGAGCGCCAGTGGAGAGTCATCTTGACTTTGCCAAGGAGAGACTCCTTGACCGTGGATGACTAGGCTCTGGAATCCCTGAAGCTCCGGTAGGCGTAACGCAGGTGCTATGCCATAGAAGGGAGAACAAGGGGAAACACTATCCACGCGGACCAGGTTAATGCCCCGGGCGATATCAATTCCGGCGTTAGGTGTGATGTGGAGACAAGTAGTTATCAATTCTTGTTCCAGTGCTTGCTCTGCATCAGATGTGATCGGGGGCATTGTTTGCAGCGGCTTCATTACCCGCTCTAATGCTCTATGGCGTCGCTGAAGGGAAGCCTGCAATCTTGCCTGAGAAAACCGTCCACTGCGGAAAGCATCGCATAAGCCGGTGATTGCTGCATCGGTGTCGGCTGGCATTAAAATTAAATCAGCTCCAGCTTCGAAGGCCAATACTGCAGCCTCAGCGGCGCCATAACGCATGGCAACTGCTTCCATTACCAAGGCATCGGTCACTATCAAGCCGTCAAAATCCAAATCAACTCTCAGCAAATCAGTGAGTATTGCTTTTGAGAGGCTGGCGGGATGATCCGAATCAAGCTCAGGTAGTAATAAGTGTGCAGTCATTACGCTATCGACCCCTGCAGCAATGGCCTCACGAAATGGCAGCAGCTCAACTTCCTTTAGCCGGTCTCTAGTGTGAGGGAGTACTGGTAGGCCTAGATGGGAGTCACTGGTAGTATCTCCATGGCCGGGAAAATGTTTGGCACAGCTAAGCACACCGGTAGTTGATAAGCCACGTTGAAACGCAGTAACGAGCGCGCTCACGCTGGCAGAGTCCTCTCCCCAAGCCCGTACATTGATCACTGGGTTGGCCGGGTTGTTATTTATATCGCAAACAGGTCCGAGGACCCAATTCAGGCCGCAGCGGTGAGCTTGGCTTCCGATGCAATGGCCGTAGCGCTCCGCCAGGAGTAAAGCTTGCTTCGGGTGGTTTTGGTACAGTCGTCCAAGTGCCAAGGGTGGCACTAACCAACTGGCTCCCTCGAAGCGCTGGCCAACCCCCTCTTCGACATCAGCACAGATTAACAGTCGTCGATTACTCCACCGCCTCAGCATTAAAGTTCGCTGCTGTAGTTCTACAGCACCTCCTCCCAATAGGATTACGCCGCCAACACCCTGACAGAGACAGCGCTGTAACTCAGCGTTGCTTAGCTCCCACAAGGGATAGCGGCGCTGTCGATCGTTAAGATAGCCACTGGCCCGAACCAGAATTAGTTCGGCAACCTGCTGTCTCAACCCATTAGCCGGATTACAGCTCATCACTTCCAGGAGAGATATCACCGCGTTTTTGACGTTGATCCCCAAGTTTGTTGAGCAGCCTTAATACGGAAGTTCCTTTTTCTAAGCCCCGATCAAGCTGGAACTTCATTTCCGGTGCGCGACGCATCTGCAGCCGCCGTCCGAGTTCACCTCTCAAGTAACCGCTCGCGGCCTTCAGCCCCCCTAAAACTTCGTTGCGGTCGCTTGATTCACCAAAAATGCTCACGAATATTTTGCAATGCTGTAGATCTCCAGTTATCTCAACCGATGTAACGCTTACAATGCCCTTATGCACTCGTTCATCATTAATGTAATTGATCAGTAGTTCGCTGATTTCCTTGCGAATTAGGGCCTCTATCCGCTTAATCCGACGTTTTTGTGCCATCACGCCATCGGAACTCCATACACCATGGCACGGAGTACTAACGAAAGGCTGATACAACCGCTGATCAATGCCCCGATCAGGGCCACTGCGGTGATCGGATTATTAAATCGCTGGATAAGGGGCTTCGCAACGGAGTTCATCACCCCGAGTGTGAATGTCACTAAATAACGCGGATAACGAGTGACATTGAGAAAAAACTGTCTCATAGTTAATTATCGTATTTGATTTTAAAGATTATAAGGAGTTTAAACAAGTTTGAGATCTGGATTTTTCAAGCCTCAAAATAAATCATACAAATAAAATATATTACGTTTTAATGTTAACATTAAAAGTACTGAGACTGTGCCTAAGAGCTTTGCAAAAGTTGCAAGATTTTATAAATAAAATTTTATTTATTAATTAATAAGAAATATGTAACCCAACTTTTTAGATAAGTATTTGGTTTCTGATTATAATTTGGTGCTCAACATACAAATTATAGTTACTTAAAATAGAAGATCTCTTCAAGATAGAATAATTAAAAAGATTAAATAATCTGATTAAAATAACTTAATTTGATTTAAAAATCCAAATTTTATTGATGTTAGTAATTTTACTTTTAAAGAAATTAGTCTAAAAACACAAAAAATTGCTTAGTTAATTAAAATTTTACTGTTTTTATATCATGAATAAATTCAATCTTATTCATTATTTGATTAGATAATTAGTTGCTAAATATGTATGATAATTACATTCATATGTTTGAAATTACCTTTGAGCCTCATTTTTTAGTTACTATATCAATTGAGTTGCTTGATTAGAGAATAGATATGATATATATAACTACATCTAATAGTAAATTACTTAAGAGAACAGTTAAGATTAATTTAATACTCATAAAAATAAACTTTTTATAAAACTTATGCACGCATTATAAAACTATAACTTTATATTTACAGATATAACTACTTGTAATAGAAACACTATCTTTTTATACTTACTTTTCACAATTTTTGAGTAATAATAAGCAGACTTTTAGTAATTATTAAACTTTATTTAAATGAAGTTTACAAAATGATATTATGTTCAGTAAAATTTAATTTTTGCAAATAAATTTACTTGACTATAGATGAAATGCATTTATTTACTTTGCTTTTAAATATTTTTTATAGTCCTTAATTTTAATGTAAGTTTTTTATATTTTAGAGTCGACCTTAATTGCTTTAGCAGAATTAACAGCAATAAAATATTTGAGCAATAATTATAGTTGTAATTATTAAAGAGAGAAATTTTATTCACACTATGAATTATGTATATAATTCTCCTCTTGGAAATCTACTGTATAATAAAATTCCTTAGCAATTGCTTTTATTTTTAAATGATACAATTTCTGGCTGTACCTATAAAACTAATTTAATTCAAAGTTTATATATGTATCAGTAAAAAACACAATTAGATAGTCCGAAAGAAGTTACTTAATATAAATCAAAAGCCATTAAAAATTATCTAAAGTGTACAGCAAAATTACATTAAATTTTATTAAAATTTTTTGAATTTATATTTAAATGCAACAAAAAAGATGAAATTAATAATTATCTAGATTATATTACTATTTATTATTTAACCGTCTCTTTTTCTTGTCTTTTAATCAAAAAGTAGCTTACTGATTTAAGTAATTAAACTTAAGAATAAGTTTGATCACTGAAATCAGACAAAAAATTTTTCAAGTTTAATTATTTTTTATGATTCTAGTCTTTTTTAAAAAAAGAAGAATTAGTTCTTTCATTAACTCATATTTAATTTATTTTATTGTAATATTTTTACGTGCTATTTTCAAGAAGTTTATTAACCCATTTTTTATGGTAAAATTTATTATCTATTTATTCAGACAATGAGCTTTTAACCAATCTGTATCTATAGTTTAATCAATCTTATTTTGCTTCTTTTTGTAAAAAACTAGTATCATTAGAATTTTTGTTCTTAAGTAATATCCTAAGTAGGACTGATATAAACAATAAGTATATTATAGTAATTAAATAGAAAAGTTGCATTATATTTTCTTTGGTTAATGTTTTGTTCTAAGTATTAATTTGCAAATATTAACCGTTGAAGAAACGATCTTTTGATCATTAATTATCGCTAATTTAAATGAAGGCGGATTACTTTTTGAAAAAAATTGCCTCTATCTTAATAAAGATTTTTCGTTATTGACCTCTATTAATTTATTACTTCTGAGTTACTGCGCTATTTATAGCAAATATTAATTTAAGCTTTCAATGCATAGTAAATCTTGAGAGTAATCGATTGAAAAATTCTCCAACCTCGCAATTAGGCTGTATTTTTTGCATATTTATATCAGCAGTCAACATTATTAGATAACAAGCAGGTGCAAGATTCATTGAACTTAGTCTTTGGTTTGTCAAGAACTTCCACAGGGAGCCTGTATTTCGAGTTTACCGGCTACTCTGCCGAGCTTGTGGTTCGGGACCTTCGGTGATGTTAGAATTGTATCAATTTCGCCATTCCGCTTTCTGCTTGAAGGTTCGGATGGTACTTCAAGCGAAAGGGCTGAGCTATCGAATTGTCGAAGTTACACCGGGAGTAGGTCAGTTGGCTGTATTTCGAATGTCGGGCCAGCGCCAAGTTCCCATGTTGGTAGATGGTGATGCCGTGCTGGCCGACTCTTCGGCAATCGTCCGGCATCTTGAACGACAAGAGCCAAATCCGATCCTTATCCCTGTGGATACGCGCCAGGCTGCTCAGGTGCATTTGATTGAGGACTGGGCTGATACCACCTTAGCGACAGTATGTCGTTCTGCTCTAGTTCAAGCAGTGGCCGTAGACGCTACATTGCGTGTCGCACTACTACCCGGCGATGTGCCAGATCCTATACGCACCATGATGGGTGCTTTTCCCGGTAAATGGATCAGCGATGTTGCTGAATTGGTAAATCAAAATGAACGAATTGATCTGCTAGCTAGCTTGGAGCAGTTAGCATCTTTAGTACAAAAGAGCCCATGGTTAGTGGGAGAAACCATGTCGCTTGCAGATTTGTCAGTTGCTGCACAACTTTCGCTACTTTGTTTTCCGTCTTCTGCGGGCACTGTCTTGGCTGGAAAAGGTGTGCCTGGTTTAAGGGATCATCCCAAACTTCAACCTCTCTTTCAATGGCGGGATCAACTTGAGCTTAAGTTGATGGAGCGGACATTGGAAGAGGTGTGAACTGTAGTTGGTAGTGATGGTTACTAATGGCTTGGCCCCGCAAGCTTTGTCCAGGAGGAGCGTAGCTAGCTTGCCATTGTTCAGCACAGATTGCGGCGCCGCAGCGTTGGTAACGGCTAAGGGTTTCTATTCGGCTTAGTCTCGGTAGCTCTGTAGTATGAAAAATCTGCAATACCAACTCATCAGCTAAGAAGATGTCAGCATCAGGAGAGAACTGTCGTCTACCAATGACAGTGGTTTCCAGGTATCGGTTTCCTCTCAACTGTGTCATCTGTCGTCCCGATGATGTGGGGTCGTCTTCAATACGCAAAATCTGATCGCCAAGTAGGGCTCGACCTATAGAACTTGCATTGAAGGCACGATCCCCAACCAGCCGATTTTTAGAGTCCCTGAGAAAACGAGCTTCGTGAATAACGGGCGGCTGATTGGGTAAATCCAGATCGACACTTTTCACCTGCCAGCAACCTGTGAACCACTCCGGATAAACTAAGTCGTCTCTACTGGAGGGGCGAGTTAAAGGAGCCGGCAGGGTCCATTCAGGCCAGAGGCTCAATCTTTGTTCTAGCGGCGAAGCCCATGCGGAAGACCCACTGATCAAGATTAAGGTCCCGATTACAAAAGCAAGTAAATCTCGGCTCATGTCTGATTCTTTGATCCACACTTGTGACGATTACGTGGTTCTAGAGCCCGGCAGGCCGGAACGTCTTCTCAGCGCGGCCGATACTTTGGCATGGCTGAGCCGGTGCTTGCAGATGATGGAGAGCCCGCCCGCCGACTTAATGAACCAGCCGAACGTGGATGCTGCCGCGCAGCGGTTACTGGACACGGCTTGCGATCTCGAGCTCAGTCCCGGAATCACGATTCAGTGGTTTGCTGTCCGGCTAGAGCCTCCAACGGCCTAGTGCGAGTTGATTTCCCTTCGTTGAGTAGGAATGGGATCTCTTAGAAGTGAAGGCAAGAGCTTTAAGATGTTGACGGCTACTGCATCGGGTGCTTCGCCATCAACCATGACTATAAGGTCCGCTTCGCAATAAAATCGGCGCCTATGGTTTAGAATCTCATTTAACTTTGATTTAAGGTCTGCTTTCGGCAGCAGCGGTCTGGTGGTGGGATCAGCCTCCAATCGTGTGAGCAACCGATCTTGCCCAACGTTTAGCCAGATCACTATGCCGCTATGCAATAAACCCCAGTTTTCTGATTTTGTCACAATTCCACCGCCAGTAGCAACGACCAGTGAATGGTGCTTGCTAATTGCACTAAGAACTTGACTCTCGATTAAGCGGAATCCTGTCTCCCCATCTCGTTTGAAAATTTCAGGAATAGTGCAATCCGCAACTTGTTCGATTACAGCGTCTGCATCAACAAAGCTGTAGCCTAATTGTTTTGCGAGAGGTCGGCCAGTTTCTGTTTTACCACTGCCCATCATCCCCACCAAATAAAGACTACGGCCCCCCAAGCGCTGCTTTAGAGGGAAAGCGGAATCTGCCATAGCTCAGAATTGCTGTTGGCTCATTAGGATGCTCCCCGGCCAGAACGTCACATGATTGAAATTGAATCAACCACCCGGCATGGCCATGGCAGATTTTGTGTGATTACTCGACGGGCTTGTTTCAGTGCCAGCCATCGTTACTGGTTACCGGAGTTTTCCCCAGACGATAATGCCGCTCTCTTTGGTCTCTGCAGCTTCGCGCCAGGTCATGGCCACAACTATGAACTTATTGTCTCAATGGCTGGAAACCTGGATGCTCACGGCATGGTGCTGAACTTATCTGAGGTGAAGCGGGCCATTAGCTCACAAATAACCAGTCAGCTCGATTCTCGCTTCCTCAATGAAGTTTGGCCAGAATTTGACATTACTCAGCCTGATAGCTGTTTACCAACTACTGAGGCTCTTATCCGATCAATTTGGCGGCGCCTCAATTCTCATCTTCCGATTACAGCTTTACGCCTTTACGAACAACCGAGCCTCTGGGCCGACTATCTCGGAGATCCTATGGATGCTTTCCTCACCATTCGCACTCATTTTTCTGCTGCTCACCGCCTAGCTCGCCCTGAATTGAGCCAAGAAGAAAATGAGCGCATCTATGGCAAATGTGCTCGACCTCATGGTCATGGGCATAATTACTTAGTAGATATAACTGTTCGTGGTAGCATTGACTCGCGTACGGGCATGGTTTGCGACCTATCAGCCCTGCAGCGCTTGGTCGATGATTTAGTGGTTGAGCCGTTTGATCACACCTTCCTTAACAAGGATGTACCGTTTTTCGCAAATTGTGTTCCCACGGCAGAAAATATCGCACTACATATCGCAGATCGTCTTTCCAATCCGATCGCAGCGATCGGCGCCCACCTTTATAAGGTGCGCCTTCAAGAGAGCCCTAACAATGCTGCGGAAGTCTACGCAGAACCTCTACGACTAGAAATAGCTTCTCCTGCTGCGCTAGTGGACGCCGTTGTTGCAATCTGAAGAGCTCGTGATACCACAAAAGACTAATTGTCAATCATCTGCGAGGCCTGAAACCCGACTGGTTTTGGCTATTTCTTTAGACGGTCGCCTTTCCTCGTCTAGGAGCATTGTGGCTCAGTTGGGAGGAGAGGGTGACCGACGCGCACTCGAGCAAGCTTTGGCTTGGGGAGATGCCTGCTTGATAGGTGCTGGAACATTGCGAGCCCATCAATGCACCTGTTTAATCAGGAACGCTGAACTTGTTCAGCAGAGGCTGGATCAAGGTCGTTCTGCCCAGCCCGTTGCTGTGGTAGTGAGCCATAGCCATGTTTTTCCTCAGCATTGGCGATTCTTTCAGCAACCCTTTGAGAGATGGCTTGTAGCACCAATGTTGCCCTCTAAAGGATTTGATCATTGGATTGCGTTAGGTCACTCATGGTCTAATCGTCTTGCTGCTATCCGAGCGGCAGGAATTCGACATCTTGTAGTGTTGGGTGGTGCTCACTTGGCAGCCCAACTTCTTCAAGAAGATTGCATTGATACCCTGCGGTTGACTCTGGTACCAAGACTACTCGGTGGCCCTAATACCTGGGTCCCGTGGGACCATGGTCCGCTACCGATCCGAATGGGCGAAGCAAGTGCCTGGAACTGTGATGTCATAGAAAACCTAGGACATGATGAAATATTGGTCAGCTATCAACGGCAGCGTGGGTCCTAACTGCTACCGATCTCATTACCTGTTATATTGGATTCGTCAACCACTTCGATACGTTTTAGTTAATCATGCTTTCGTAAATCAAGCAAAGTATTCTGCTCCTTTGTCTTTCGTTAATATCAAGCCACTTCAAATGGCGGGATTAATTATATGACCGCGCTCACCGCGCGTTGGCACCGCTCAATTAATGAGATCCCTACGCAGCAATGGCGAGATTTGCTTGGGGAGGGTGCCACTCCTTTTTATCAATGGGAGTGGTTAAGTGCTCTCGAAGGCTCTGGCAGTACTGTTCCTGACCAAGGTTGGCAGCCTTTTCACTTGGCTTTATGGCGGGACAATAAGCCCGTCGCGATCGCGCCCTTGTATCTGAAGGGTCACAGCTATGGCGAATTTGTATTCGACCAGGCTTTCGTTCGTTTGGCTACGAATCTTGGCTTTCGTTACTATCCAAAGCTTTTAGGAATGAGTCCAGCAAGCCCAGTTTTGGGCTACCGATTTCATATTCTATTAGGAGAAGATGAAGCTCAGCTTACCGCGATTTTACTGCAAACGATTGATCGCTTTTGCAAGAAGAACGGAATCCTTAGTTGCAACTTCCTTTATGTAGATCCGTCATGGCGTCCCCTCGCTGAAGCTGCAGGTTGTGCAGCTTGGCTTAACCAACAGAGTCTTTGGAGCCGTGGGGAGGATCAGACCTTTGACGATTATCTTCAAGGTTTCAACTCTAACCAGCGCCGCAATATCAAAAGAGAACGCAAGGCAGTAGCCAATGCAGGAATCACAATCACGTCACTGACGGGAGATCAATTAGATCGGGATTTGCTGCAGACTATGTATGGCTTCTATGAACAGCACTGTGCTCAGTGGGGGCAATGGGGCAGCAAATACTTAAATCAGGGATTTTTTGAAGCACTTGCGGATGAATATCGTAGGAAAATTGTGTTATTTGCAGCCCATAGAGGTGACCCGCGTCATCCAGTAGCTATGTCACTTTGCGTTCACGACGCTACAAACCTTTGGGGGCGATATTGGGGTACGAATGAACAAATTGAATGTCTTCATTTTGAGGTTTGCTACTATTCTCCAATTCAGTGGGCTTTAGAGAGGGGGATCCGCAATTTTGATCCTGGAGCTGGTGGTAGTCACAAACGGCGCCGAGGGTTCATGGTCCGTCCTCACGTCAGCTTGCACCGTTGGTATGAGCCGCAAATGGACGCGTTGATAAGGGCTTGGTTGCCCAAAGCAAATGATTTGATGCTGGAGGAGATCGATGCTATCAATGCCGAACTTCCATTCAAGGTGGAGCCGCCTACCTTGGATTTTTAGATTGAAGTAATGCTTGAAATCCCAGAATCATCATCTTTGACAGATTCTCTACAGGAGCTGGATAACCATTTGTCTAGGCGGTTTATCGCCCTTGACCCTAATGGTTATTTCTTAATCAAAGTTGACTATGCGGCGACGGAGCTTGTTCTTGAACATTATGGGAATACTATTGATGATAAGGGATTAGCCCATGATACTGAAACAGGCGAGGTACTTAATTGCCGAAGAGCTAATGAACCAAGACAACCTCTAGCTGTGTATCGAGGTCGTACAGCGAAGCAAGTAGGAATTCAACTTACAGAAGGAGATGGGCCCTATCCTTTAAGCCGCCTTGATCACGCAATGTACTTAGGTCGTGAGCTTCAAAAAGCTGAAATCTGCCTTCGGAATGGATCTCCGTACTCGCAGGACTGAGTCGTTGTTAGGTCATCTGTAATTATCTTGGATTTTTCAGTTCTTTAGGAGGAAGGGATTCAAGCTATTCTTGAGCTCTCGCTACATAATCGACCGATACTCAAGAAGAGGCTCATATGGACCAATGTCATGAGAAGTTAATTGTTTCAGCAGCACTGTGCTGGTAGTGTATTGTTGTTACCAGGAGCGCCAAAGGTATTCGGAACGTATCGGGCTTAACTTCTTGAAGTTAAACTATGATGCTTAGAGCTCAGATGTGTATAAGAATTTGGTGGTTACTTATCGTTATAAATTTCTTATTTATAGGTAAATTAGTGACTGTAAACTTTCCACGCTGAGCTATCAGCTTCGTAAAGAATCATAAAATGCTTAAGATATTCGCTAACGATATTTCAAATCGGCAATTGTGTTGACTGCGAAGCCTGAAATTATTCGTCTAATTTATTCCTCTTACGGCCTCCCTAGTCTGCAATTGTTTTTCCTCTTCTAACCAAACTCAAAGCATAATCTTCAATTAAGATGATTGTAATGCGTTTAATGTGTTTGTTGTCATCGTATGATTTCTTGTGCGAGCAATAAATTTAACAATCTTACAGCTGATCAACCTGGCTGTTTCTGCAGCCGAATTTGGCTTACTACCACACATGCCACACATGGATACAGGTAATAGTGACTCAATAACGGCCACACTCATTGTGAATCGCGAATGCTTTGTGTTTGTAACATCGTTGTAAGGCTTTTCTGCTCTGGTGTTTCGACACCAATGAATGTGTTCTTAATCTAGGCTTCGTAACATTATTTTATCGTCATCGACTGATTTAACAGATGCTCTAATCGCGGGTTGAAGGAATAGCGACATCCTTTCCGACACGTGCGGTTTTTAGAACTGTGGCGTCGGCTCCTTTAAATGTCTTTGTCAGTGGTTTGCTTCTGCATATGGCTTCGCATCATAGGACTTAAAATTAAGCAAGCGGATGACCACGAGAGACTCATATACTTATGGAGTTCTTGATGTCGACTTTAGTAGGCTAAAACAGAGAATTAAATGGCATGGAGATTCCGTTAGGCCTTTCGCCTTCAAGATGGGGGTAGCTTTCGACTTCATCACATTTTTTAAGGCTGAAACCAGTGTGAAGGAGACGATTTAATTTCATGAAGAATTTTACAACCCGTTTGCCCGGGGTCGAGATTAAAAAGGGGAAAGATACTAGCCGACCAATCTGAATCCATCTGAATCCAAATAATCGACAATTTGTAAACCTTATCAGTATCAGGGCATTTTCTATTCAATTTCTGATCTAATGGGTGGTCGTCTCTTTATTCTCATATGGGTATTGGTATCTATCTCGGATTAGTCGGTTCAGGCTTAGTGCTTGCCTTCGTACTTACTAAGCTCTTAAAGGGAATCAAACTGCTTTAAGTAATGTGAGGGTTCGTTTACTTTAGATAATAATTCAAAAGATGTTGCAACCACAAGATCGGGACTTCTGCAAAGTCTGAAGACCGTCAAGAGACTATTGATTACCACTAAAGGCTGCTACTAAAAGATCACTCAATTCTCTGCCTTTCAGAAAAGCGACTTGGTCAAACCTGGCTGTTCCATCCACGATCATTTTAATCAAAATTGGTTTGAGCGGTTGTGGAACACCATTGCCGCTGGATAAGGCGCTGAGCCAACACTGGTGGAAAGAAAGAGTGTAGCCAATTTAAACCGCCCCTGAGCCGCACAACATGTTTGACTGCAAAGCGATGGATATAATGGCTCCCGACTCTTTTAAGATTAAGAGTGATTTGCTGCTAAATCTTGTACTGTTGTGTTGCAGTACCGTTCTACTAGTAGTGCTGTTTGCTCGTATTCGAAGCGCTAGTAAATACGCAAGATTCCTGAGCTCCTCTACCTGGCACCTCATGGGAGATTCAGTAGAGTTAAATCGGAAGCGTTATCCTGCAATGATCCCAAATATTGAATAGAGCCATTATTGCTTACTGATGTTGTGTACTGCCTTAGGTCTAATTTGAGCTAGTTAACGACAAAACACTGATAATTGAGAGTAGTCTGTAACTGGCTATATCAGTTTTGGAGATCTATTTGCTTTCTACGATGGCGAAAAGTCATCTATTAGTTAATAGGATATTATTAGCTTTTAACGATTAAGATAGCCACAGGATTCACTGCAAATGCTGGGATCACTTTCTACACATTGGCGATGTAAAGCCTGTTGTTAATCATATATAACTGAACGGTAAATTTACTATCTATTTGAGGTTAATTAGGCACATAATATAATTATTTAATCGTATGTAAATATAGTGTTCAATAAAACTAACTACTGTTTTTTATTTAGCGTTGATTGTTTTCTAAGGCAGTTGTTTATTGTAAAATTGTTAAGGCATTCTTCCAAACTTGAGTCACATTTGAATTTATCTAATTAGACAAATTTGCAATGATAGTGCAGTCTTCCAAATAAAGAACAATGTGAAAATTCTCATATGGGTGAGACATTGCTGACGTAAAAAAATGAGCTATATAATGAGAAGCACTCTTCTATTTTCCTCAGGAGTTCCGTGATCAACATTGTGAGTAAAATAGCGTCGGTTAGTTGGTCTTGGATACGTTTGAACAAGTTTTTATTTATACCTAACCCATCAGGAGCAAGATTAATTATCTGCAGAGTCTTGTAGATGGCTGTGTTGTATTATGGGACGAGAATCGAGAGTGGAGCACCGCGACTTCCGTATCTCAACCTGCGGCAAGAGCCCTGGACATAGGTTCTGTGACTCTAGTGAAGGGAAGAAACCCGCTTACCGTCGTAACCTCCCTGACAGCTGTGTTAGTCAGGGTTTTTGCACAGGTCCGGTCCATATACCAATGTCGATTGAATTGTTTAACCGATCAAAATGAATAAGCCCTTGCATCCTCTATATCATCTAGATTGGTTTGGGATGCCTTTAGTTATGACTGATCGACCACAGCCATTGCGTTAACTTTAGTTGATGCGGATGTCATATTCCCGCCCTGACAATCGATTTCATTGTGACATTTTGACGTCAACGCAATTATTTGCCCTGGCCCATGTATAGATAAAGGTAATGACCAGTTTTGCAGTTGTGGCCACGTTGCTGTACCAGCAAACCGCCGATCACCTTGCTTAATTGGGACGGATTGTGTAGAGACTGGCAGAATTTGGTCACTTGTAGGGTTATCAGGTGGGTGTTACCCGTCTCGTTAGTCGCCGGCGTCAGGATCCCGGGACCAAATGGGCACGCATTGCAATGGCAGTGCTGGCCACAGTTGGCGTAATCGATACAGGTTCGATCACTCTCAAGCGTTGGGGGTTTCTCGGCGAGCTCACGTGTCCGATGGGTGCGGACGGGTGCGACAAAGTGCTTAATAGTTCCTGGGGAACTTTGATTAACGGTATCCCACTATCGCTGGTTGGGTTGATCGCCTACATCTCTATCCTGTTAATGACTTTGATGCCTCTGTTACCTGGGCTGCAGGAGAATAAGGCAGATTTGTCTCGTCGCACTTGGTGGGGATTATTTACGCTTTCCACTAGCATGGCTGCATTCAGCGCCGTCCTATTGGGATTAGCTGTCCTGAAAATTCAGGCATTCTGCTTCTTTTGTGTTCTCTCCGCGTCCTTATCTATACTTTTATTGGTGCTATCGATAGTTGGCGGTGGTTGGGAGGATTCCGGTATACTGGCTTTTCGCGGTGTGCTTCTAGCCACTGTCGTTTTGCTAGGGAGCCTGATTTGGATTTCTGCGGTTGATTCAGGACGCTCGGCTAACGTGGGTGAGAAGGTCGGTGTTCCTCCAGCTGTGACGAATGAAAGTTCGATAGCTGCTCTAGCATTAGCAGAGCATCTTGCAGTAGGCGGTGCTGTGATGTATTCGGCATATTGGTGTCCTCACTGCCATGAACAAAAGGAGTTATTTGGCAAGCAGGCTAGCCAGCAGCTCATTGTTGTGGAATGTGCAACTGATGGCCAGAACAACCAGGCTGACCTTTGCCGTAGTAAGAGGTTGGAAGGCTTTCCTAGCTGGGAAATTAATGGTGAGATAGATTCCGGTGTTAAACCCCTCAGTATCTTGGCTGACCTGAGTGGCTATCAAGGCAGTAGAGAATTCTAAGTCATACACGCAAGGCCCGGGTCCTAATTCCCTCTTTGATGGACTGACGGGAGTGACATTGCCATTGAGGTAGTGGCGCCGGCGCATCAATGCGGAAATGTCCGCCTCGACTTTCGCGCCTGAATAACCCCGCCTGCAGCATTAACCGACTCGTTAGTAAGCGGTGATGAAGATCTAGCAGCAGATTAAGATTTCTGCGACTGCTGTCACCAAGTTCTAAGGCTTCTGTATTACCAAGACCTCGCATAAGGCGCAAAAGAGGCTGATGCTCAAGCCAGATTTCCTCAGCTTGAACTTGATGAAGAGCTCGGCGGAGTTTACGAACGGCTCGGTCCACACCGGCGTCGCGCCAGCACAGCTGCCTGAGTTGTTCAATGCGTGATATCAGGCCGGTACTGCTTTCTCCATGACTGAGATCAAGCTCACAGATTGTGGGTTTGGATCGTTTACCCCATGTTTGTTGTGGCACCAGGCTAATTTTCTCTAGCTGATGAGCAAAAACCAGACATTCCATCAGGGAGTTACTGGCCAGACGATTAGCACCGTGGAGCCCCGTGCAAGCCACTTCGCCAACTGCGAAAAGCCCAGGAAGATTTGTGGCAGCTTGAAGGTCGGTAGCGACACCACCCATCCAATAGTGCGCGGCGGGAGCAACTGGGATTGGGTGTTCCAGAGGGTTGAGGCCAAATTCACCACAACGGTCAAGAATATTTGGGAAGCGCGCTTCCGCCCGCTTGCGGGGAATGGCACTGAAATCGAGCCAAATTTGTCCTACTCCCTGCCGTTGCATGGCCTGAACAAGAGCGCGACTCACTTGATCACGAGGAGAGAGATCCCCTTGTGGCAAATGAGCTACGGGGCTACAACCGAAGTCATCCAGCAAAACACCGCCTTCGCCTCGTACCGCCTCTGAGAGGAGAAAGCAAGGGGCGCCTTTGAGGCGTAACGCCGTAGGATGAAACTGGATGAATTCTAGGTCTTCTACGGCAGCGCCTGCTTGCCAGGCAAGTGCTATGCCTTCGCCGCAGGCTTGAGTCGGGTTGGTGGTATTTGCGAACAGATGACCGCCGCCCCCGCTGGCGAGCACAATGGCTCGGGCTTGTACCGTGTAAACGCGGCGGCCGTCTAGCACCTGTAGACCGCTGCAACACCCGTTTTCCACCATAAGCTGCGTGACCCGTACGCCGCGGCGGTGTAAAAGACCAACACGTTCTTCTACACGCTCCCGTAGCACATCCACTAGTGCTTTTCCGGTCTGGTCTCGTACATGAAGGACTCGTTTGTGGCTGTGGGCTGCTTCAAGCGTAGTTGCGAGGTTTGGGCCATCACGGTCAAAAGTCATCCCTAACTTTTGAAGACGTTCTACGCAATGGGGCGCTTCGTTTACCAGCAGCTGTACGGCATCCCTGTCACATAGTCCAGCTCCGGCATGGATGGTGTCCTCAGCGTGGCTGTAAGCATTATCCTCTGGCCGTGTGACTGCGGCGATCCCTCCCTGCGCCCATCGGCTGGACGAACAGCGCCCGGTGTTCCGATTAAGCAGCAACACGCTTAAGCCGGCGGGGAGGTCCAGGCAAGTCATTAGACCGGCTGCCCCGGCGCCAATCACCGCCACATCCCAGGGGCCGGGAGGAATTGGATCAGGAGAATAAAGCTGGTCCATTGAGGCAAAAAACCGCCAGATATACTGGCGGCTCAGGTAATCACAGCGAGTGAATTATGAATGCTTCCCTCATCGGTACTGACCATCATTAATTCGATCATCACCTTCGTTAAGGGCAATTGATGGAGGCGTGACAGTAAAATTATCGCGGTACTTGGCGAACAGCTCTTTCTGACGTTCACTAAGGTCAAGTTCCAGTACGTCATCAACTTCGTTGTATGGCCCGCCAAGAACAATTTTTCCAGCCATTGTGGGATACATCCCAGGGAACTGCTGAAAACGGCGTACGGAAGAATTATTGAGATCCACCTTGCCTTCACGCTCAGCGATTTTGTCATCCGCAACATTACGGATTTCGCTACCGGAATATTTTCCGAGAATGTCTTCTTCCGCGTAAACCGCGTATGAAAGCACAAGGCTCGAGATCAAGCCTGCCACGACTAGGGTGGTGGTTAACAAGCTTAGGAGCCACTTCATCACAACAACTCTCAATTAGGGGACGAAACAGGACGGCCGGCAAAGCCGGCCGAAGAAGGCTACAGGTCAAATTGCTGTTGTAGTACCCGGCAACGCAGAGGTTTTGCAGTTCGTTTCACTCGATTAATCCACTGAGACTAGGTTGGAGCAATGCAAAGAGTAGAAAAAGACCATCCACCCATAAGGTGGTTGTGAGCACCGATGCTGACATAGAGAGTGTGTCGGTACTACAGCGAGGGGCTATTTCAAGTTTTGATAATTCCCGAGCAATCCATAGAATTATGGCAATAGCCGCTGCAAGAGCTATGAGTTGGAGTGGGTGAAGTAGATGGAGCCCTGCCTTATGTAGTAGTTGGGGCGCTGTGTTCGGGGAGGCGGTGACTACGGTGGGCCAAAAGCGCATCACTCCCGTGATGGCAATCATTAGATCGGTGAAGGCTGTACCGAGCAAAGATGACAAATAGAAGGCTGAGGCGAGATGCCAACGGTTTCCTAAGCCGGCTAAAGCAATTGGTAAGGCAAAAGCTTCAACTGGCAGATGCAAAATTGGATGAGCCCGAAGCCAACCCCAGAACACACACCCTGCAAACCAGCTGCCGCTAAAACCAACTAGCAGTGAACCTAGGTCTGTGCTGTGCTGGTTTTCGCTACGGTTTAGAGTGATGCCGGCTGCGATCAACACGGCGGTGAATAGCGTCGCTGAAAACGGATGAATACGAACCCAGGGAGCTTGTAAAAAGACTGGCAGCACAATCATGGCTGTGGCTACTTTCGGTATCGACACGAACCATGCACGATCGGAAGTCGTAGATTGCCAGATGCTACCGATCAAATTCTTTTGGTCCCAAAGTTACAGAACCCTAGAGGACATCCTTGGTCTTTGTGTCCGACATAGGGTCGCTAGGACATTTATCCTTAGATGACCGATACCGCTGTTCCGCTAGGTCTTGTTGAGGCTTTAGTGCTTGGCATCATCCAGGGAATAACAGAGTTTTTACCAATAAGCAGCACCGCTCACCTCAGGGTTGTACCAGCACTTTTCGGCTGGGATGACCCAGGAGTATCTGTTACCGCAGCTATTCAATTGGGAAGCATCATTGCTACAACGTCGTACTTTCACCAAGATCTATCTCGGGTGCTCAGGGGAATCAGTCGTGCAATTCGCTATGGACAATGGCAAGACCCCGAAGCGCGTTTGGGAATTGCCATGGCGAGCGGCAACATGCCTATTCTCCTGTTGGGCCTAGGAATCAAGATGTTTTGGCACCAGGAGTATGACGGCTCCCCATTACGTACTGTTCCTTCCATCGCGGTTATTTCAATTGTGATGGCGCTGTTCCTTGCGTTCGCTGAATGCGTCGGTTCACAAATTAAACGACTTGATTCGGTTAATAGTCGCGACGGTCTTGTTGTAGGCTGCGCTCAGGCTTTGGCCGTTGTCCCTGGCGTCTCTCGCTCGGGAAGTACACTCACAGCTTCGTTGTTTGATGGATGGAAACGCGCAGACGCTGCGCGTTTTTCCTTCTTGCTAAGTATCCCTGCAATTTCTGTTGCTGGATTGGTAGAATTAAAAAGCGCCTTGGACGTCGGTACGACCGTCGATCCCCTTTCTCTCATTGTAGGCATTATCTCGGCTACCTTGGTATCCTGGTTGTCCATTGGTTGGTTGTTACACTTTTTACAACAAAACAGCTCCTGGATTTTTGTTGTTTACCGATTGATATTTGGTTCGACCCTTCTTGTTTGGTGGGTTGTTTCCAGTGCACACTGAATGAAGAGATTGAGTGCTACTTCGCATTGAATGAGATGTCTGCCGGAGTTGCCGTTGCGACTCTTGATTCCAACACTTTTGTGCATCAGCTACAGCCCGCTATAGTCGCATCCGTTGATCCCGACTCTATTGGACACGAGCTTGGCTTTGAACCTGGTGATCAACTTCTCAGTATCAACGGGATTCGTCCTAGAGATTTAATCGATTATCGTTATCTTTGCGTTGAAGAACACCTCAGCCTGGAAGTTCGCGATACCGCTGGTGGGCTTCACCGCATTAATCTGGAAAAAGACACGGATGATGGTCTTGGCTTAGTCTTTACTGAAGCACTTTTTGATGGGCTGCGTCAATGCAACAATCATTGTTCTTTTTGTTTTATTGACCAGCAACCTCCTGGCCACCGAAGCAGCCTCTACTTGAAAGACGACGACTATCGCCTTAGCTTTTTATACAGTTCTTATGTTACGCTCACTAACCTTAAAGAAGCGGATTGGCAGCGAATTAAAGACCAGCGGTTATCACCACTCTTCGTATCGGTTCACGCTACGGAACCGATTTTGCGTTCTCGCCTTCTTGCCAACCCTCGAGCTGGATTGTTGATGGATCAACTTGCCTGGTTTGACCGGCATAATCTACAGATCCATGCCCAGGTAGTTGTATGCCCCGGTCTCAATGATGGCGCTGCATTGCAGCAGACTCTCAATGACCTTTCGTGTTTTGCCAGGGGAGACTGGCCAGCTGTCTTGTCTACTGCCATAGTGCCAGTCGGTCTAACACGCTTTCGGCCAGAAGATGATTGCCTCGTGCCAGTAGACCGGGACTGCGCTCGCCGTGTGATTGACCAGGTAGAGAGATTACAACCCGAATTTCAAGTTCGGGTAGGATCGCGCTTCGTTTGGTTGTCCGATGAATGGTACCTAATGGCCAGACTACCGCTGCCACCACGAGCGGATTATGAGGATTTCCCCCAAGAAGAAAATGGCGTAGGCAGCATTCGTGCCTTCCTAGAGGCTCTGGATGAGGCCTCCAAAGTACTCCCTCAAAAGGTGGCTCGGCCCCGGCGATGCAGTTGGGTGGTGGGGAACATTGTCAAGACTGCTCTCCAACCAGTCACCCAACGGTTAAATGCTGTAAAAGGGGTCAACCTTAAGCTGTTTGGGTTACCAAGCCCCTACTGGGGCCAAAGTCAGGTAGTTACGGGACTGCTAACAGGCCAAGATCTTCTTGATGGATTAAAGGGTTGCGATCTAAGAGATGAGCTTTTGCTCCCCTCTGTGATGTTGCGTCGGGGGCAGCAGGTGTTTCTTGACGACATGACTCTTGAAGCGGTTCAGCGTCAGATCACTGTTCCTATACGCGTCGTTTATGGGGCGGCTGATATTGTTGCTTCTGTGCTGGGTTCGGCCAAGAAGACCTCTAAGCTTGTTGAAGATTGATTCGTATTGTGCACCGATTCTCCGCAAGTGCGTTGTTGGTTGCGGAAATTTTGGTTGCTGGAACTTCACCCGGACTAAGTCAAAATTCTGTCTATGAGGGCTCTACCTCTGCATTAATCGATAAATCGACCTTGCCCATTGCTTCTGAGTTCAGAGAAGGGCGACTTCGCGTAAACGTGAACGAATCTGCCATATCTCCAGCAGCCACTGAGGTACCTCTATCGCTTCAGCCTTTGGTTGCTCCGCCATCTCTTGCGCTTCCGGATCAAAAAGAACAAGTCCAGATCAACGAGTTGCGTCCGCTTACCCTCGAAGAGACTTTGCTTTTGGCAGAGGTCAATAGTCCAAAATTAAAAGCTGCATTAAGTCAAGTTGATCAAGCGAAGTTGTCTTTACGCGCAAAAATTGCGTTCTGGTATCCCACTGTGGATTTTTCTGCCGGTGGTCTTCCTGCCTACTTCAAGTCGTACACATTTCGGAATCCAGACTTTTTGTCTGAAGTCTCCATGGCATCGGCGACCAATCGCTTGACCGGAGAAGTGGCCAATCCGGTAAATGAGCCTACGAATGAGACTTATGCGCGTGAATGGCGTCTCAATGCCAGCCTTCAAGTTAGTTGGGACATCATTAACCCGAGGCGCGTTCCCCAAATCGCCGCCGCTCGTGACCGTTATGAACGAGCACGCAGATCGTATCTGATCTCTCTGCGTGATCTCCGATTGGAGACTTCTATTGCTTACTTCAATCTTCAAGAAGCTGATGAAGGTGTTCGAATTGGTCAGACCTCGGTTCGTGCCTCCTTAATCAGCCTAAGAGACGCTCGCGCTCGCTTTAACGCTGGCGTTAACACAAAACTTGAAGTTCTTGAAGCTGAGACCCAGCTCGCGCGCGATAGGAGTATCCTGGCCTCCAAGCTGGGTGATCAGAATACAGCGCGTCGGAGTTTGGCTTCCAAAGTTAGCTTGCCTCAAAACATCACCCCAACGGCAGCCACCCCGGGAAGGCCTTTAGGGAGTTGGAAAGCATCACTTCAGGAGAGTATCAGCGCTGCTTACGCCTATAGAGAAGAGTTAGATCAGCTACTCCTTGACATATCCATTAGCAACAGCGAGGCCAATGCTTCTCTCGCAGCAATTCAGCCAATTTTAAGCTTTGTCAACACGAGTAATGTTAATCGTCGGGAAGGCCAAATGGGTAGAAGATCTATCAAAGAGATCGATATGGATGATTATGCGTGGGCCTTCAGCAACACCACAGCGTTAACGCTGACGTGGCGTTTGTTTGATGGAGGTCATTCCCATGCTGAATACAGCCGTTTCAAGCGGGCTGCTAAGCAAAATGCTTACCAATTCGCAAGAAAGCGGGATGACATTCGCCTTGAGGTGGAACAAAGTTTCTTTGGACTTCGTACGTCCATCCAAAACATTCAAACCACGGCCAGTGAAGTCTTATCCTCCCGTGAGTCCCTGCTGCTGTCTCAGCTTCGTGTACAAGCCGGTGTGAGCACTCAAAGAGAAGTAGTGAATAATCAAAGGGATCTCACCAATGCTGAGCTGCGTTACGCAAGCGCTATTCGTGGTTATAACACTGGCCTAGTTCAGTTAGGCCGCCGTACTGGTTTGGATGCATTGCTTCCTTGTAGTGGGCCTGATGGGTTGCCTTCAATCAATCCTGAAGACATGCAAACGTTAATTCCCATTGAACCAATGCCCTTTCGATCTGTGTGTCCCACCACTCCGGTTTCTTCCGGTTTTGCTATTCCTTCCTTCTCTGTACAGGAATTGTGATGACTGAGGTGCTCAGTGCAGACCAACTGAGCGCCGTCCATCAGTTGCTCGACCGTGTTTCAGCACGACAGCGCCAGGACTTTGGTCATGCTACGTCTGATCTTAAGTCGGATGGAACTCCTATCACGGCTTGTGATCGTTGGAGTGATGCCACCTTTGTGGGGGGTCTAGCGGAGATTGCCCCGGGAGAAGGTATCCTCAGTGAGGAGGGGTCGAAGCAGGTTCCCGAATCTCGTGCATACTGGGTCGTCGATCCGCTGGATGGCACAACAAACTTTGCAGCTGGTATCCCTTATTGGGCCATCTCTATAGCTCGATTCGTTGACGGTCGTCCTAGTGAGGTGTTTTTGGACGTACCGGCTTTGAGTCAGCGAATTGTGGCTTTACAAGGTCGGGGCGCTTTTCGAAATGGCGAAGTATTGACGGCAAAGACGCGCTGTCTAACCACAAGCAATTGTGTTTCGCTTTGTAGTCGCTCAATACGACTGCTACAGAGGAAACTGGATCAACCGTTTCCTGGAAAGATTCGTTTACTTGGAGTTGCCAGCCTCAATTTAGTGAGTGTCGCGATGGGACAAACAGTTGGTGCCCTTGAAGCAACTCCTAGAATTTGGGACCTGGCCGCGGCATGGCTTGTATTGGAGGAATTGGATTGCCCAATTCGTTGGCTGGGTGCTGACCCATCGCAGTTGTACGCAGGTCAAGATTTATCGGAAGCAAGTTTCCCAATGTTGGCTGCCTGCTCTTGGTCACAACTAACCACACTTTTGCCCTGGGGTGAAGCATTGATTCAGAGCTAAAAGCG